>DASXBS010000125.1:0-4304 GCA_036491555.1 Casimicrobiaceae bacterium | reverse complement strand
CGCGCGGCGGCGAACAGGCTGGGCACATTTTTGGGCACAGCTGTCTCCGCGGCAACCGCGGAAGCGCGCACAACGTCTAAGTGTTTGGTGGCCAAGGGCGGAATTGAACCACCGACACACGGATTTTCAGTCCGCTGCTCTACCAACTGAGCTACTTGGCCAAGTTTTCGATTTTACCAGAGTCGCGCAGCCCGACGTCACCCGAGCCGTCACCGCGCCAACGCGTATGCGCTGAGCAACGTCAGCCCAAACGCTCGTCCAGGACCGCGCTGGCGGGCAGGCGGCGCCATGGAAGCGACGACGCAAGATCCTCGTCGAGCATCGCCCCCAATCCCGGCGCATCGGGAACGACGAAGGCTCCTTCCACCAGCGGTGCGACGCATCCGCCCGCCAGCGCATCGAAAAGCGGCGTTTCCGCGCACTGATGCTCGAGCCACGACAGCGTCGGAGAGGCCGCACATAGATGGACGCTGGCGAGGTGGGCGATTGGCCCCGTAGGGTTGTGCGGTGAAAATTGCACGCCATGTTCGGAGCAGAGCTCGGCGATCGCGAGCATACCGCGATAGCCACCGGCATACTTGATGTCGGGCATGAGCACGTCGTAGAGCTTCGCGGTGCACATCGCGCGCGCCTGCTCGATGACGAAAATACCCTCGCCCCCGGCGAGCGCGATGCCCTGCCCGTTGGCGATCGCGCGAAGCCTTGCGATGTCGGCGAAAAGAGAAGGATGCTCGGAGATCGGACACTCGATCCAGTGCGGACGCACGTCGCGCAGCGCAAGCAGCAAAGCAGCCGCCCGCTCAGGATCGAAACGCCAGTGGCAATCGACCATAAGAGGAACATCCGGTCCAATCGCTGCGCGCACGGCACGAATGCGCTTGACGCCAAGACGGATGCGCTCGTCGATCGGCGTCGACCGCGCATCCTGCGAAATCACTCCGTCGAACGGCGCGATCTTGATGCTGCGGTAGCCCATCGCGAGAGCGGCGAGCGCCGCGCCGGCGAACCCTTCCGGATTGCGCACGGTGATACCGCGGTTGATGTTGGCGTAGGCCGCGACGCTACGCCGGTGCGTGCGTCCAAGCCATGCATGCACGGGAAGTTCCTCGCGCTGCGCCTGGATGTCGCAAAGCGCCTGCTCGACGGCGCTCTTGACCGCGTGAATCACCATGCCGCCCGGCGAATGCGCGATCGCGTCGAGCGCGCCGAATGCCTGCTCGACGGGCTTGCCGACGATGTCGTCGCGCAACATGCCCGCCCCCGCGATGAGCAGTGCCTCCCAGCGGTTGAGCGAGCACTCGCCCCAGCCGCGCTCGCCAGTGTCCGCGTCCACCCGGATGAACGTCCAGTTGGTCTTGGGCGAGACATTGACGCAAACCGCTTCCAGCGCCGAAACCGTCGACATGGCTAGCGCCCGTTACGCCGATCAATCGACCTTGATGCCGACCGTCTTCGCGAGCGGCGTCCACTTGGCGATGTCGCGCGCGATCACGGTGGCGAATTCTTCGGGAGTGCTACCGACCGGCTCAGCGCCGAGCGCGAGCAGCCGCTCGCGCATTTCGGGAGAGCGCGCGATGCGGGCAATCTCGCTGGAAAGCCGCGCCACGATCTCCTTGGGAGTGGCGGCGGGCGCGAGAATGCCGAACCAGGCAACGGTTTCGTATCCGGGAACCCCCGATTCGCTCACGGTCGGGACCTCAGGCAGCAGCGGCGAGCGCGTCCGTGTGGTCACCGCCAGCGCGCGCAGCTTTCCCGCCTTCACCAGCGGAACCGCCGGCGGGAGATTGACGAACATCGCCGCGACCTGGCCGGAGACCACATCGGTGAGCGCAGGCGAAGAGCCTTTGTAGGGGATGTGTACCAGGTCGACGCCGGTCATCGACTTGAACAGCTCCATCGACATGTGCGCGCTGCTGCCATTGCCGCCGGAAGCGTAGCTCAGCTGCCCGGGGCGCGCTTTCGCATACGCGACGAACTGCTGGACGTCGTTCGCGGGAATGCCTGGGTTGACCACCATGATGTTGGGCGAGATCGCGACCTGCGACACGGCGACGAAGTCGCGCTGGATGTCGTAGGGCAGCTTCGCGTACACCGCGGCGTTGATGCCGTGCGACCCGGCGTTGCCGATGATGAGCGTGTAGCCGTCGGCAGGCGCCTTGGCGACGATGTCCGAGCCCACCACACCACCCGCGCCAGGATGGTTCTCGACGAACACCTGCGTGCCCATCGTAGCCGACATGCGCTCGGCAAGCAGCCGCGCGATGACGTCAGGCGCGTCGCCCGGCGTGCTCGGCGCCACGATGCGAATCGGTCGACTCGGATAAGGATCCGCAGCGTGCGCGCCGAACGTCGCCACGCAACCGAGCGCCACCGCGGCACCCGCAAGAACGCGCCGGAGCCAGGGTACGAACGCGTTTCGCGATGCCACCGTATCTCCGCTCGAACAAACCGTTCGCGCGATGGCACCCATCAATCGATCTTTGCGCCCGACCTCTTGACCACATCCGACCATTTGACGACCTCGGCTTTCACGTATGCGCTGAATTGTTCGGGCGTGTCGCCCACCGGCTCGGCGCCGAGCGATGTCAACTTCTCGCGCACGTCGGGCATGTTGATGATCTTGACGATCTCGGTGTTGAGCCGCCGGACGATCTCCGGCGGTGTGGCGGCCGGCGCGAACACGCCCTGCCAGGAGGCCACCTCGAATCCGGGCAAGCCCGATTCGGCCAGCGTCGGGACGTCCGGCGCGGCCGACGAGCGAGTCGCGGTAGTCACCGCCAGCGCGCGCAGCTTTCCCGCCTTGGCCAGCGGCAGCGCGGTGGTGATGTTGTCGAAGGTCATCGATACCTGACCGCCGACGACATCCTGCAGCGCCGGCGGGCTCCCCTTATAGGGAATGTGCTGCATGTCGACGCCGGCCATCGACTTGAACAGCTCGCCCGAGAGATGTTGCGACGTTCCGTTGCCGCTGGACGCGAAAGTGTACTTGCCTGGATTCGCCTTCATTAACGCGATCAGCTCGCTGACGTTCCTCGCGGGAATCGAGGGATTGATCACCAGCATGTTGGGAAGCCGGGCGATCAGCGTGATCGCGACGAAATCCCTGACCGGGTCGTACGGCAGGTTGGAATAGAGCGACGCGTTGATCGCGTGCGTGCTGATCGTGCCGCCCATGATGGTGTAGCCGTCGGGAGCCGACTTGGCGGTGAAATCGGCGCCGACGCCGCCACCCGCGCCCGGCTTGTTCTCGACCACCACCGGCTCTCCCAGGGCGACGCCGAGCTTTTCACTGAGGGTCCTGCCCAACAGGTCGGTCGTGCCCCCGGGTGCGAAGGGGACGATGTATTTGATGGGCTTGCTTGGCCACGGCTGCGCTGCGACATCGACTACACCGCCGCCGACAACGACCATGCACATCAACAAGACACCACGCAAGAATGTGTTCATGCTGGCCCCCGAAGTTTTCACGCGTGAAGCCTGGCACTGACGGCGTCGGCGGACAGCCCGACCGACGCCGCCGCGGCGAGAAGATCCGCCCACGTCTTGTCATCGACCGGAATGCCGTTGCGCAAGCGCTGCGCGCGCGTGCGCCGCTCCACTTCGCCCGGCATCAGGACCGGCTGGGCCGGATCCGCGGGAGGAGAGGCGCGAACCCACTCGACGAAGCGTGCCGCTTCGCGATCGACGCTGCCCGTGGTGTCGTAAACAGCTGGCGCGACATAGATCGACAGCATGTTGTTGCGAAGCACCGTATCCTCCGGATCGGAGCTTTTGCCCGTCGACAATGCGCCGGCGAGCAGATCGACCACAATCGACAGTCCCGAGCCCTTGTGCGCACCGACAGTCAGCAATGCTCCGCCGTCGTAGAACTCGCTCGGATCGGTGGTTGGCGCTCCGTGCTTGTCGATGATCCATCCCTCGGGCACCCGCTCGCCCTTGTTGCTGGCCACGAACAGCTTTCCCTCCGCCACCATCGACGTTGTCACGTCAAGGATCACCGGATCGCCGCCCGCGATGGGCACGCCGACGGTGATGGGATTGGTCGACAGCCGCCGGTCGCTGCCGCCGAAAGGCGCGACGCGCTGCGCACCCGACGTGTTCAGAAAGTGCAGCGACACCTGCCCCGCCGCGGCGGCGAGCTCGGCCCAGTCGCCGACGCGGCCGAGGTGCCCGCTGTTGCGAAGCCCGACCATGGCGATGCCGGACTTGGCCGCCTTGGCGATCCCCAGCGCACCGGCATATTCGCCGACAACCTGCCCGAATCCGCGGTTGCCGTCGACGATCGCGATCGTATCGCTCTCGAA
>DASXBS010000124.1:0-4755 GCA_036491555.1 Casimicrobiaceae bacterium | reverse complement strand
GGCGCTGAAATACGCCCGCCCGCACGAGGTGGTCAGTTCAGGATTATTTGAGCCGGCCGGTCGATTCCGATCTTGGCAACATGTCCTGAGCCGCGCTCATCGCTCTATTGAAAGGAGAAAAGACCATGCCCAAGAAAATGAAGCCAACCCAGCGTACAGCCAAGCGAGGTGCCGCCAAGCGTGCGTCGCCAGCGACCGTGTCGGCGTGGCAGGACGACCCGGCATCAGGCCTGGATGTCATTTCGCGGCCGATACCGGATCTTTCCAAGGGTCCTCTGAAGTACAAGATCAAGGGACCCAGCGTTCCTCCCGGTATGTATGCGAAAGGGACGGCCCAGTTCCGTTACTGGACCGCCGCGGAAGCATTGCGTCGTGGCGGCGACTTTTGGGCACCGTTGCTGGGTGTCAAGCAGTGGCAGCCTGGCGCCGTTCTGGCTGTTAACCTGGATAAAGGCGTCGACCTCAACGCGTACTACGACCGCACCGAGTTGGCATTCTTCCACCAGAAGGTTGGGCAGGTTACCTACTACTCGGGCGAGAGTCCGGACGTGGTGTGTCACGAAATGGGACACGCTTGTCTGGACGCGCATCGTCCGCAGCTGTTCGACGCACCTTTCATCGAAGCGGGGGCGTTTCACGAGTCCTTCGGTGACATGAGCGCCATTCTCTCGGCGCTGCAATTGCCAAGCGTGCGCGCCGCGGCATTGAGCGGCGTCGAGGGCTACAAGTCGTCTCAGTTGTCGCGCTGCGCCGAGCAACTCGGCGACGCCATCCGCGCGGTCGACAAGGCCGACGTCGACCCCGACTGCCTCCGCAATGCATACAACGCCTTCAAGTACGTCAATCCGCAGACGTTGCCGGACAGCGCGCCCGCCACCGCGCTTTGCGCCGAGGTGCATTCCTTCTCGCGCATATTCACCGGCGCCTTCTATGAAATTCTGTCGGGCATGCTCAATATCCGGTCGAAGAATCCGACGCAGGCCGACCTTGCTGCGGTCGCCAACGATTTCGCCCAGCTGCTGATGGACGCGACCAAGGCAGCGCCGGTGCAGCCCGACTATTTCGCGCGGGTCGCCTCGCATATCATCGATGCCGATACCGTGCGATTCGCCGGCAAGTATCGCGGCGCTCTCACGACGACGTTCGTCAAGCGGTTGATTGTTCCCAAGACCGTGGTGCAGGCACTCGCGCCGCACAAGGCGAAGAGCCCGGCCGTGGCGGCCGCCAGAATGGAAATGGCAGCACCACCCGTAACCCAACTGCAGAAAGTGACTTTGGATGGAAAGGAATTCGGGCTGCGCGAGAAGAATCTGGTGGTCGTCGCGCCTGTCGAGCAGAAGCCATTGCTCAGCGCCGCAGCCGGATTGGTACAACGGCAGGTCGGTCCCGACGCCGTGCAACAAGCGGCGCATCGCTTCGTAAAGATGTTGTTCTCCCATGACCGTGTCGATACCGATTCGGGCGCGAAAAAAGTCGGGATAACGCACAGTACCCCGCGTGACAAACTGCGCAAGACGCATGTGCTGATCAAGACCAAGGACGGATTGAAGCTTGCGCGCAGACTGTTTCACTGCGGTTGCACCGTATCCGGCGGCTCCTGTTCGCGCTGAGGTCGGAAGCAGATTTCGCGGTCGCCGGATGAGCTTCACGGCGGCCGCCGAGCGCGGATGTGTCGCCGGTGGAAGCGTCCCGGACCGTGCGCTCGCCAGCCGACTCTCTCAGGATTAGAATGTTCGGGACCGAGCAGGATCCTGATGGCAAGCAAGACATCGAAGCTCAAGGGCGCGACCGCCGGGCCGGCTGGCGCGGGCGCAACCAAGAAGCCCACGCGCCGCCGTGTCGAGCGGACGCGGGATGTGGCGACCACCGCTGCGGCGCAGCTGCCGCGCGTTACCAAAGCTGAGGTCGCGGCAGCGAAGGCGAAATTCGAGCAGGGAATCCTCGCCAGAGGCGAGGCGGTCAAGGCCGGGAAACCGCTTCCCCCTGGTGCAACGCACGAGATCGTTGGCAAGCAACGCAGTGGGGCACCGATTCTCAAGCGCAAACGGTTTTCCCTCAAATAGGGCGATCTCGTCGCTTGGCCTGCAAGGCGATCGAACAGAGGCAGTTCGACGTTATCGACATCACTCGACTGACGCCGAAATCGACCGCTACGCATTGATGGCGCTCGCCGACGACAGGAAATATTTTCCGCGCTACGCCGCCGCGCTCCGTTACCAGGCCGACCTTCCGCAACGTCTTGACCAACCCGCAACGCTTGTACCGTTTCGCGCGATGAGCATGCGCTTCGAGGGCAAGGTCGATCGTCAGGTCGATCGCGAGACGGTCAGCCTCGAGGGACGCTGCGCTGCGCGGGAGACGCGGCGCGGCGCACGCACCATGCCATCGGCAACGTGACCGATTCGTCCGCGGTAAACCACGGAGGCACTCGATGAAACGCGCTTCGATTGGGGTCGTGGCCACCGTAGCATGGCTCGCCGGCGCTATCGCGCTCGCACAGGGGATACCAAGCGACCGGCTGGTGCGCATCATCGTCGCGTTTCCGGCGGGCGGTCCGGTCGATTTCGTCGCGCGCTCGATCGGCGAGCAACTTGGGAAGGAGCTCGGAACGCAGGTGATCGTCGACAACAGGCCCGGAGCCAACGGTGCCATCGGCGCGGAAGCCGTTGCGCACGCGATCGCGGACGGGACGACGCTCTGGCTCACCAGCGTCGGCGCGGTGGCGATCAATCCCGTGCTGTACGAGAGGCTTCCCTACGATGTGACGCGCGATTTCGCAGCGGTGTCGATGGTCGTGAACAACGACGAGCTGCTGGTCATCAATCCCATCAATCCCGCGAAGGCCGTGCCCGAGTGGCTCGCGACGGCGAAGAAGCAGGGCAGGCAGCTCAGCATCGCATCGTCGGGCATCGGCAGCATTCCGCATCTCGCCGAAGAGCAGCTCGCGCTGGCGACCAACGCCGATCTGCTGCACATTCCGTACAAGGGCGCCGCACCGGCGATCACCGACGTGCTGGGCGGACAGGTGGATGCCTTCTTCGGCGACATCCCGGGACTGATCGGGCACGTAAAAAGCGGCAAGCTGAAGGCAATCGGCCTTGCGGCACCGAAGCGCAGCCCCGTGCTAGCGGACGTACCGACGTTGGCGGAGCAGGGCATCGCCAACGTCGACACCAACAACTGGTACGCGCTCTATACTACCGCTAAAACGCCACCTGAGCGCATCGCGGCGCTCAATCGTGCCGTGCGCGCGACGCTGACGAGTCCCGCGGTGCGCGACAAGCTGATCGCAGCGGGGACCGATCCTGCGCCGTCGACTCCGCAGGAGCTCGACGCCGTGACGCGCAGCGACACCGCCAAATGGGGCGCGCTGATCCGCGCCAACAAGATCAAGCCCGAGTGAGCATGGCTACCGGCCCTCGCATTACGCCCGTCGTTCCCGGCACGCGCGCGGACCTCGCCGACCTCGAGCGCGAGATCGTTGCTCAGCGCGGGCGCGTCTCGCCGCTTTATCGCGTGCTGCTCAACAGCGCTCCGCTTGCGGGTGGATGGGAGAAACTGCTCACGGCGATTCGCAACCAAAGTAGCGTTCCGCCGTCGCTGCGCGAGCTCATGATCCTGCGCGTGGCGGTGATCAACCGCGCGTCGTTCGAATACCACGAGCACTTGCCGCCTGCGCGTAAGGCGGGACTGTCCGAGGTCAAGATCGACGCGGTGCGCACGTGGCGGTTACCCCATCCGATCGACGCCTTGACTGCCGTGCCCTCGGATGACGATATATTCGACACCGACGAGCAGCTCGTGCTCGAGCTCACCGATGCCATGACTCGCGATATCGTCGTCTCCGACTCGATCATGGATCGTCTGCGCGCACGCTTCGACGAACGCGGCGTACTCGAGACCGTCGCGACCGTCGCTGCGTACAACATGGTGTCAAGGCTGCTCGTGGCGCTCAACGTCGAGCACTGAGCATGGCATTCGACGCGGCGTGGGTCATCGACTTTGAATGGCCGGCGGAGCGCGCGCAGGACGCTCGCAGCGCGGACATCATCGCGACCTGCGTGGCGTGCGGTGGCCGGGCGATGCGCGCAGTCGAAGGAACGGCGGCTCGAATTTATTTCGCGGCAGACGCACCGGCCGGCGCAGGGAACGTGCACGTGCGTGAGGCGCTGGAGCGATCATCGCTCCTCCCCGCGGCGCGTTCGTGTGCATTGCGCACCCTGGTCGCCTTGCACGGTGCGTCGCTGGGCGCGGCGCCGGTCTTTCACTATGTCGTTGAAACCGACGTGGCCGCCGCGCACGAAGACGATTTCAACGCGTGGTACGACCAGGAACACCTCGCGGGGCTCGCGGGCGTGCCGGGAACCATCTTCGCCGCGCGTTATGAGCGCGCGGACCGGCGACCGCTTTACGGCGCGTGCTATGACCTCGGGTCGTTGCATACCTTCGGCTCTGCGCGCTGGATGGTGGTGCGGACGACCGCTTGGAGCTCGCGCGTGCGCCCGTCGTTCAGGAACACCACCCGAACGATGTATCGACTGCTACCGACGGCGTGAAGGCTTCGGCAACTGACCTATTCGGGCGCACGCGCTTGTGTCAGCAGCCCACGACGCATTTTCCGCTGCCGTCGAATTCCATGGTCTTGCCGCTCAGTGCGGGATAGACCGGGCGTCCCTGCACGAGCGCAACGAACGCCGCGGTGCGTGACGTCGGGCGCAGCTTGCCTCCGGCGGTTGCGGCCTCGTTGACGTGCGA
>DASXBS010000123.1:0-9830 GCA_036491555.1 Casimicrobiaceae bacterium | reverse complement strand
CCGGCGCGCAGCGCGGCCAGCACCTTTTCCTTGACGCCTCCGATCGGCAGCACCAGTCCGCGCAGACTGATCTCGCCGGTCATCGCGACATCGGTGCGCACCGCCCGGCCGGTCAGCAGCGACGCCAGTGCCACGAACATCGCCACGCCAGCGCTCGGGCCGTCCTTGGGCGTCGCACCCGCCGGCACGTGCACGTGGATATCGGACTTCTCGATCGTCTCCGGCGCGACGCCGAGTTCGCCGGCGCGCGCCTTCACCAGCGACAGCGCCGCTTGCGCGCTTTCCTTCATCACTTCGCCGAGCTGCCCGGTGAGAATCAGCTTGCCCGCGCCGGGCATGCGCGCGGCTTCGACGAACAGGATGTCGCCGCCGACCGGCGTCCACGCCAAACCCGTGGCGACTCCGGGAACGGCGGTGCGCATCGCCACTTCCGACTCGAAAATGCGCGCGCCCAGGATGGCGGGCAGATCGCCTGCGCCGACGTGCACGCGCTCGCTGCGCCCTTCGGCAATGCGCACCGCGACGCTGCGGAACACCTTGCCGATCTCGCGCTCGAGATTGCGCACGCCGGCCTCACGGGTGTAATCGTCGATGATCGCCGCCAGCGCGTCGTCGTCGAGCTCGCATTGCTCCGCGGACAGGCCAGTGGCCGCGAGCTGGCGAGGCACCAGGTAACGCCGCGCGATCTGCAGCTTCTCCTGCGCGGTGTACCCGGGAAGCTGAATCACTTCCATGCGATCGCGCAACGGACCGGGAATCGTGTCGAGCACGTTGGCGGTGCAGATGAACATGACGCCCGACAGGTCGAAGGGCACCCCGAGGTAATTGTCGCGGAAGGTCGAGTTCTGCTCGGGATCGAGCACTTCGAGCAGCGCCGACGCGGGGTCGCCATGGAAGCCGCCGGCGCCGAGCTTGTCGACCTCGTCAAGCATCATCACGCAGTTGCGCGTGGCGACCTTGCGCAGGCTCTGAATGATGTTGCCCGGCAGCGACCCGATGTACGTGCGGCGGTGTCCGCGGATCTCGGCCTCGTCGTGCACACCACCCAGACTCACGCGCGCGAACTTGCGACCGGTCGCCTTGGCGATGCTCTGTCCGAGCGAGGTCTTGCCCACGCCGGGCGGCCCGACGAAGCACAGGATCGGGCTCTTGCCCGATGGGTTGAGCTTGCGCACGGCGAGGTATTCGAGGATGCGCTTCTTGATCTTTTCCAGACCGTAGTGATCCTCGTCGAGAATTCGCCGCGCATCGGCGATGTCGATCTCGGTCGTGGCGTCGGCGGCCCATGGCAGCTCGATGAGCCAGTCGAGATACGTGCGCACCATCGAGTATTCGCCGGCGCCTTCGGGCATGCGCTCGAGGCGCTTCAATTCCTTGCGCGCCTGCTTCTCGACCTCTTCGGGCATCTTCGCTTCGGCGATCGCCTTGTCGAGCTCGGCGATCTCGGCGACGGTCTCGTCGCCCTCGCCCAGCTCTTTCTGGATCGTTCGCATCTGCTCGCGCAGCAAATGCTGGCGATTGCGGTCGTCGATCGACTCGCGCGTGCGCGCATCGATCTCGCGCGAGACCTTGAGCACCTCGATTCGGTGCGTAAGCAGCTCCAGAAGCTTGTCGAGGCGGTTCTTGAGATCGAACATCTCGAGCAGCGCCTGCTTCTCCTCGACGCTCACGTCGATCACGCCGGCGATGAAATCGGCCAGGCGTGCGGGTCCGTCGACGCCCTGCAGTGCGACGATCAGTTCCTCGGGCACCTGCGGCAGCAGCCGAAGGATTTCGAGTGCGCGCTCCTTGAGGCTGTGCGCTCGTCCCTCGATCTCGGCACTCGTCTGAGCCGGCTCTTCGATGAGCTGGACGCGCGCGACCGTCATCGGATAACCCTCGAGAAACTGGAGAACGCGGAAACGCTGCGTACCCTGGCAGATGACGTGATGCGCGCCGTCGGTCGCGGTGACGTAGCGAAGCACGTTGGCGGTCGTTCCCACCCAATGCAGGTCATCGGGCCCTGGCTGCTCGACCTCGCGCTTGCTCTGCAGGAGGATGCCGACCATGCGCTGCTGGCGGACGGCTTCCTGCACGGCGGCACGCGAGCGCTCGCGGTCGACGACCAGCGGAACGACCATGCCCGGGAACAGCACGACATTGCGCACCGGCACGATGATCATCGCGTCGTCGGGAAGCGCGCGCGCCGTCGCGGCGCTGGCGGCGCCGTCCTGCGACTTGGGCGCGAGCGCGTCCATGCGGACGCCGGCGTCGGCGCGCACGTCGTCGGAAGAGGAGGTCACTTCCTGGTTCACAGCGATCCTTTCACGGCTCGCTTGGCGAGCTTCAGTATCAAAAACCCGTCGGCCGACTCGCGCGTTCCCGCCTCGAGCTCGTCGCTCGGCAACGGTACCCTGCGCTCGAAGTACCCGTAGGGAATCTCCAGCCGCCGCACACTGCGTCGTGCACCCGCGAACGGCAACGCCGCTTGCGCGCGGACCACCAGCGTCCCTCCCTCGGTGTGCACCTCGATGCGCTCGGGCGAGACCCCCGGCAGCGCGACGATCACCACCACCTCGCGCTCATCCTCGAAGACGTCGACCGGCGGCTGCCATACGGCGCGCGCCGGAGTCGGCGACGCCAGGTGAAAGAACTGCCGTTGCATGCGTTCGGCTTGGTCAAGCAGCTCGCAGGCGTGCGCCCACATCCAGTCGTTCGGCGTGTGCGACATGGTCAGCCCTGCGCGTGGGCGCGAATCCAGCTCAGCAGGGCGGGAAGCTGCATGGCGCCGGACTGGCGCGCGACTTCGCGACCGTTGCGGAACGCGATCAGCGTGGGGATGCCGCGGATGCCGAAGCGCGCCGCCACGTCGGGCGCGTCGTCGCTGTTGAGCTTCGCGAGCCGGACATCCGGAGAGAGTTCGGCAGCAGCGTTCTCGAAGGCTGGCGCCATGGACCGGCACGGGCCGCACCATGGCGCCCAGAAATCGACGACGAGTGGCAGCCCCTCGGCAGCGACATGGCGATCGAAGCGCTTGGCATCGAGTTCGATCGGATGTCCTGTAAAGAGTGCCTGCTTGCATTGTCCGCACACTGCGCCCGCACCGAGGCGCTCGCGGGCGATGCGGTTGGTGGTGTCGCAGTGGGGACAGACGACATGGACGGAATCGCTCATGTCTCCAAGGTTGTGGGTTAAGGGCGCCGATTCAAGCTGCACGTACCCGAACGCGGGGCGGCGAGCGACTACCCGGCATCGCCGGCGTCCCCGCTACGCTCTACACCGCTCACCGATGACTCGCGGCCAAGCGTCCCAGGCAAGATCGACCAGGTCCTACGGACGCATGCCGCCGCGCTGCTTGCCGGGCGGGGTGCCCTTGGCACGACTCTTTCCTTTCGCCTCGGCCTGCTCCATCTCCTTGGCGTCGGCCTCCGAGCGCGGGGCGGCATCGTGCGCTGCCTTGTCCACGTCGGCTTTTTTGAGGAACTGCTTGGTGCGTTCGTTGTAGTCCCGTGTCGCCTGATAATTGCCTTCGCCGTGAACGTTGTCCTTCTTGCTCATTGCCGCTCCTTCGCAGGGTAGTGGAACGCAACTACTCTGCGCCGGCCGGCGCAGGTGCGGTATCGGCAACGGGCCGATCCTTTTGTCGGAGCGCTTCCTACGCGGCGCAGGGCCGCGGATCAGGCCGCGGCCTGCGTCAGCGTCCCGCTCTGATAATCGCGCATCGCCTGCTCGATCTCTTCCCGGGTGTTCATCACGAACGGGCCGTATTGCACGATCGGCTCGAGCAGCGGCTTGCCCGCGAGCAGGATTACGCGCCCACCTTCGGCCCCGCCGGAAAGCTCGACGCGATCGCCGTCCGAAAGCACCCCCGCGCTGTGCGTTTTCAGGTGCCGTTGCGCGCCCTCCGAGCCCACCTCGACGCTGCCCTCGAACGGATAGACGAAGGCGTGATAACCCGGAGCGACCGGATGCGAGAAACGCGCGCCCGGCGCGAGCGCGACATCGAAATACAGCGGATCGGTGGTCAGGCCCTGGATCGGGCCCGGAGTCTTGCTCGCGCCCGCATCGAGTGTTCCCGCGATCACCTTGACCGTCACGCCGTCACCCGCGCTCACGACGGGAATCTCATCGGGCTGAATGTCGCGGTAGCCGGCCGGCTTCATTTTTTCCTTCGCCGGAAGATTGATCCAGAGCTGGAACCCGCGCATGCGTCCCGACTCCTGCTGCGGCATCTCCGAATGAATGACGCCGCGGCCGGCAGTCATCCACTGCACGCCGCCGCCCTTGAGGTCGCCCGTATGACCGAGGTGGTCCTCGTGTCGCATGTGGCCGTCGAGCATATAGGTGACCGTCTCGAAACCGCGATGCGGGTGCGCCGGAAAGCCGGCGATGTAGTCGTCAGCGCTCTCGGTTGAGAAATGGTCGAGCATCAGGAACGGGTCGACCCTTGCCCACGCCGACTGGCCGATGCTGCGGCGAAGCTTCACGCCCGCTCCGTCCGAGGTGGGGATCGATTCGATGACGCGTTGCAGGGTACGTGTGCTCATGGGTGTCTCCGGGCCGCCTCCGTGTCCGTCGCATATGGGGACGGGGCGGCCGAGCTTCAACCCGCCGTGCGGCGAACGCTACAGGCGCTGGAGGATAGACTGTTCGCCAGCGTGCACACCGTTCGGCTCGCCGTGCAGGCGGCTGTTCCGCGATACCGAGGCCAGCAGGTACTCCATCTGGTCGGCGAGAATGCGGCGGTTGCGCAGGATGAAATGCTCGTGGCGATCGGGGACGTAAGGCACGTACAGCAGCGGCATGCCCGCCTGCTCGGGCGAGCGACTGCCCTTGCGCGTGTTGCAGCGCCGGCACGCGGTCACGGTGTTGGTCCAGCTGTCGCGTCCGCCGCGCGCCACCGGCTTCACGTGATCGCGCGAGAGCTCGCGGGTCATGAAGCGCTCGCCGCAGTAGGCGCACAGGTGCCGGTCGCGCGCGAACAGCAGCGCGTTGGTGAGGCTGGGCGCGTGCGGATACTTCGCGGCTCCGCTGCCCTTGATGGCCAGGATCGACTTGGTGGCGATGCGCGAGCGCTCGCCGTTTCGCTGGTAGCCGCCGCGGAACTCGCGCACGGTCTGCCCCACCGACCAGGCCACCAGCTGCTTGGCGTGGTAAGTGATCGCTTCTTCGAGCTCCACCCAGGCCTGCGGAAGGCCGGCAAGGTCGACGGTGAGGATCAGCGGTTGCATCGTCTGCACTGAGTCCGGGCTAAGTAAGTGCTATCTTAGGGTGCGCGCACCCGATTTGCAAAGCCGGTACCGCCGCCCGGCTGAATCCGGCTGCTAGACTGCGCGCCGTGCGTGCCCCTCGCCTTGGACTTATCAGCCCGCGTACGCGGCCTGCGGTAGCGCGCTGCTGATGCGCGCGCCAAGGATCGCGCGATTGGTCGCGGCGCTCGGCGTCACGCAGATCATCTCCTGGGGGACGCTCTATTACTCGATCGCGGTGCTCGGCGAAAGCATGCGCCGCGAGCTCGGGATTTCTTCGCAGACACTGTTCGGCGCCTACTCGCTGTGCCTTCTCATTTCGGCGCTGGTCGCACCCGTGGTTGGACGCGCGATCGACCGCCGCGGTGGAAAGCGCGTCATGAGCATCGGGTCGGTCGTCGCGGCGCTGGCGCTGCTCGCGATCGCGCAGGTCCGTTCCACGCCGATGCTCTATGCGGCGTGGTCGCTCGCCGGCGTCGCAATGGCCATGACCATGTACGACGCGGCGTTCGCCACCTTGAGCCAGCACAGCGGATCGTCGTATCGCCCGGCGCTGACCGCGCTGACGTTGATGGGCGGGCTGGCGAGCACGGTGTTCTGGCCGGCTTCGCTCAAGGGTCTGCAGTGGTTCGGATGGCGCGAGACGCTGACGGGCTTCGCTGCGCTCGAGCTCGTCGTCTGCCTGCCGTTGCATCTCGCATGCATCCCGGCGGAGCACGCCGCGATCATGCCCGGCGCGGCTGGCACGTCGTCTGCGACGCCGCCGCTGACCGCGCGCGCACGGCGCCGCGCCTTTGTGGCGCTGGCGGTCGCGTTCGCGCTCAACGGATTCATCGTCTCGGCGCTGACCGTGCACATGGTGAGCGTGCTGCAGAGACAGGGGCTGGCTCTGGCGACCGCGGTTTGGGTGGGCTCGTTCTTCGGCCCGATGCAGGTCACCGGCCGGATCATCGAATTCACCCTCGGCCGCAGGCTCGCATCGCGGACGGTGGGCCTGATCGCGCTCGCGCTGCTGGCGGTCGCCATAGGCGTGCTCATCGTGCTCGATGGCGAAGTCGCGATTGCGCTCGCGTTCGCGCTGCTGTTCGGCTTGAGCAACGGCGTGGTCACCATCGTTCGCGGCACCGTTCCGGCCGAGCTTTTCGGGCGCCAAGGTTACGGGCGCATTCTCGGCAATCTGGCTGCGCCGGCGCTGTTCGCGCGCGCGATCGCTCCGCTTGCCTTCGCGCCGCTGGCCGCCGTGCATACGAGCGCCACCGGCTGGCTGGTGGCGCTGCTCGTGCTGGCCGCGGTGTCGGTTGGAAGCTTCGCGCTCGCCATCGGCGCGAGCCGACGCGGCAGCTGAGGCACTGAGGCAACTGAGGCAATCAAGGCAACTTAAGGCGCGATCAGAGCTCGAGCGCGACGCGCGTTCCCTGGTCGATCGCACGCCGCGCATCGAGCTCGATGGCGACGTCGGCACCGCCGATGACGCGCGCCGGAATGCCGGCGGCCTCAAGATCCGAGAGCAGTTCGCGACGCGGCAGCTGTCCCGCGCAGACCACGACAGTGTCGACGTCGAGCACATGCGGCTCGCCGTCGATCTTCAAGTGCAGCCCGGCGTCGTCGATGCGCTGGTATTCGACTCCACCGGTCATTGACACACCGCGCTTCTTGAGCAGCGTGCGCCGAATCCAGCCGGTGGTCTTGGCGAGGCCGGCCCCGACCTTGTCGCTCTTGCGCTGAAGCAGCCACAGCTTGCGTGCGGGCGGCGGATCGTGCGCCGGCTTGAGTCCGCCGCGATGCGCGTACGCGACATCGATGCCCCATTCCTCGGTGAACACCTCGATCGCCGGGTCGGTCGGCTCGCCGTCGCTGGTGCTGCCGTCGGCGACATCGGCCGCGCTCAGCAACTCGGCGACGTCGAAGCCGATGCCGCCGGCGCCGATCAGCGCGACGCTTGCGCCGGCGATGCGTCGTCCATCGACGATCTCGACATAGCTCGCCACTTTCGGATGATCGATGCCAGGGATGGCCGGCGTGCGCGGAATAATGCCGGTGGCGAGGATCACTTCGTCGAATCCGGCGAGATCGCCCGCCTCGACGCGCCGGTTGAGCTCGACCTTGACGCCTACCTGCGCGAGCCGGGTACGGAAATAACGCAGCGTCTGCGCGAATTCCTCCTTGCCGGGAATGCGCCGCGCGAGGTTGAACTGGCCGCCGATCTCGGCGGCGGCTTCGAACAGCGTCACCGCGTGTCCGCGTTCGGCAGCGGTGAGCGCGCATGCCATGCCTGCCGGGCCGGCGCCCACGACCGCGATACGGCGCCGGGTGGGCGCCGGCGTTTGCTTGAGCTCGGTCTCGCGGCATGCGTACGGGTTGACCAGGCAGGTCGCAATCTCGCGCTGGAATATCTGGTCGAGGCACGCCTGGTTGCACCCGATGCAGGTGTTGATCTCCTCGGAACGATCTTCCGCGGCCTTGATGACGAACCGCGCATCGGCGAGAAAAGGCCGCGCCATCGACACCATGTCAGCGTCGCCGCGCGCGAGCACGGCTTCTGCAGTGGCGGGATCGTTGATGCGGTTGGTCGCAATCAGCGGAATCTTCACCGCGCCGCGCAGGCGCCGAGTCACCCATGTAAACGCCGCGCGCGGCACCATGGTGGCGATGGTGGGGATGCGAGCCTCGTGCCAGCCGATGCCGGTATTGATAATGGTGGCGCCGGCGGCTTCGATCGCCTGCGCCAGCGCGACCACCTCGTCCCAGCTGCTGCCGCCCTCGACCAGATCGAGCATCGACAGCCGATAGATGATGATGAAATCGCGTCCCGCTGCCTCGCGCGTCTGGCGCACGATCTCGACCGCGAGACGGATGCGGTTGAGATACGAACCCCCCCATTCGTCATCGCGGTGATTGGTCTGCAGCGCGATGAACTGGTTGATGAGATAGCCCTCCGAACCCATGATCTCAACGCCGTCGTAGCCGGCGCGCTGCGCGAGGCGCGCGCAGCGCACGTAATCGGAGATCGTCTTGCGCACGCCCCAGCGCGTCAGTGCACGCGGCCGAAAGGGCGTGATCGGCGACTTGAGCGACGACGGTGCCACCGACAGGGGGTGGTACGCGTAACGTCCCGCGTGCAGGATCTGCATCGCGATCCTGCCGCCCGCGGCGTGTACCGCGTCGGTCACGATGCGATGATTTCTCACCTGCCACCGCAACGACAGCTGCAGTGCGCGCGGCTCGACGCGGCCGGCGAGATTGGGCGCGATCCCGCCGGTGACGATCAGGCCCACGCCCCCCGCGGCACGCTCGGCGTAGAACGCCGCCAGCTTGTGGAATCCTCGCGATGCCTCTTCCAGGCCTGTGTGCATCGATCCCATCAGCACGCGGTTTTTGAGCGTGGTGAAGCCGAGGTCGAGCGGCGCGAGCAAATGGGGATAGGCGGGCATGAAGGCGCGGATCGCGCGGGGGCGAAGCGAGGGCGCAAGTGTAGCGTGGAGCACGGAATGCGCCAACGATCGGGTAGGGGACCGGGTCACCCCGGTCGCCCTCCCACACCACCGTACGTGCGGTTCCGCATACGGCGGTTCATGCAACACACTGGAGGCGCCGGTGTGTAACGAGCAGCGAGACCAGCCCCAAGTGAGTGAAGTAGCGCGCTGGGAGCGTGGCGTGCAAATGCGACGCACCCGAATTCCACCACGCGCCTCGTCCATTGCACGCGGACAGCCAAGCGCGCTCCGGCGTGAGGCCCGCGGTGATCATGCACCGAGCCCGCCGCCACGGGCGCTTCCACTGTCGCCATAAGAGACAGCGAAGGCGACGACGCACCCACCCATCGAGCTCTTCCAGAAGGCGCTTCCCATCGGTGTGGCGGAAGTAGGCCATCCAGCCCCGCAACACGGGGTTGAGCTCGGTGAGTATTTGCGCCAGCGAACGTCCACGTCCTTCGCGCACCAACTCGCGCACGCGTTGGACCAGTCGACGTACGCTCTCCGGGGCGATCCGCAGCCGAGTGTCATGGTGTGCCGTAACGCTGTAGCCGAGAAACTTCCGCTTCCACGGTCGTTCCACCGCGCTCTTGGCTGCGTTGACGCGCAGGTGCAAGACTTCCTCGAGGAAAGCCCTGATCCCTTGCATCACGCGCTGCCCCGCCACTTTGCTTCGGACGTAGATGTTCGCGTCGTCCGCATAGCGGCAGAACGCCAGATTGCGCGCCTCCAGTTCCCGGTCCAGGTCGGTGAGCAGAATGTTACTGAGCAGCGGAGACAGTACTCCCCGAACGCAAAAGCAAACTTTGACCACCGGGCATTTCATGCGCCCGTCCGGGAGTTTCCGGGCCGCCATGCGGCGGGGTCGCCAGACCGATGGGAATGCAATGTCGGATGACGATCGTATCATCGCCGATGAGGATCTCCTTGACGACGAGGCGCACGATGCGCTGGCGTTCAATCACGTCGAGCGTGTCGGCGGCGCTGCGCAGACGGCCGAGGAACGCCGCGAGCGTCTCGGCAAGGCGCAGGAAAGTGGCGCGATCGGTGGCCTGGTCAGCGATCGCCCGCAACTGAGCGCGCAGCGTCTGTTCGCGTTGCCGCAGCAAAGGCATGCGCTCGCGTAGTT
>DASXBS010000122.1:0-8215 GCA_036491555.1 Casimicrobiaceae bacterium | reverse complement strand
GTATCGGTCAGGGGTTCATCGAGCTTGTTTACTTCGGACATGGGATCGACACGGGATGGGCATTGCGGGGCGAACATCATGGCCCCACTGCGCCGCGAATGCAAATCCGTCGCCGGCTCGCAGCCAAACTATACACGTGGGCCCGTGCTGCGGGCCGCGTGCGCGGCGTTGATCGCGGCGGCGAACACGAGCACGGCGCCGGCCTGATGCAGAGCCGCCAGACCGACGGGAACGACCAGCAGCAGGGTTGAGATTCCCAGTGCGACCTGCACGACCAACATCACTCCCAAAATCCACGCCGCACCGCGTGCCGGTGACGGCGCTCGACGCGCGCGCCACCAGTAGGCCGCAACCGACAACGCAAGCAGCAGCGCCATCAGGCGATGGTCGAACTGCACGGTCGCCATGTTTTCGTAGAAATTGCGATACCATGGCTCGATCATCATGATTTCGGGCGGCACCCATGCGCCGTTCATGCGTGGAAACGTGTTGTATGCGAAGCCCGCGCGGATACCGGCGACGAGGCCGCCGGAGAGCACCATGACGAACACCAGGGCGACGATGGCGAGCGCGAAAGGAAGCAGCGGCGAGCGTATCGCACCGGTGCGGGCGGACGGACGCAGCAGTGACAGTGCGATCCACCACATCGCACCGAAAATCGCGATCGCCAGTCCGAGGTGCGCGGTCAACCGGAGCTGCGAAACGCGCGGATCGTCGACCAGCCCGCTTTGCACCATGTACCAGCCGAGCGCGCCCTGTGCGCCGCCCAGCACGAACAGCGTCGCCAGCGCGGGCCCGTAGCCTGGCGGGATCTTGCGCCGCGCGATAAACCACAGCAGCGGCACGATAAAGACCACGCCGATCGCGCGTCCTAGCAGGCGATGCGCGTATTCCCACCAGAAAATCCCCTTGAACGCCTGCAGGTCCATGCCGCGATTGACCTCGCGGTACTCGGGCGTGGCCTGGTACTTGGCGAAGGCATCGTTCCAGTCCTGTGCCGATAACGGCGGCAGCGTTCCCACGATCGGCTGCCACTCGGTGATCGACAGACCGGAGTGCGTGAGGCGCGTCACGCCGCCGACCACGATCATCGCGAACAGCATCGCGCAGCACGCGAGCAGCCACGCCGCGACCGCGCTGGCGCTGTCCGATCGTCGTTCGCCGTTTGCGACGAGCGCTGAGGGCCTCGACGTGCCGCCGGCATGTTCAGTGATTTCCACCGTTTGATTTTGCCACAGCGAGGCGATCGGCCGGACGCAACAGCGTCCACATCCGCTAGTCCGCGTGCATGTGGGCGGAATCCACCGCATGGATGGCCGGAGGAAGGGTTCCGAGCACACCGACGATCACCAGGATCAACAGCCCCATCGTCGCTTCGATCAGGCTGTTGCGCTGCAGTTGCCGCGAAGCATCGTTGACTGCGTGAGCAGACGAAAGGCGCGGAACGAGTCGCAGGCGATTGAACGCGGCAACGCCGACCATCGCCAGGAAAAGCCCGATCTTGAGCAGCAGGAGATGGCCGTAATGGGTCGTCGTCAATGCGGCCACGCTTCCCGCCAGCATGTACGTGTTGACCATGCCGGTGACGAGGATCGTTCCGACCACGATCATGCCGAGTATCGAGAATCGCGACGTGGCATCCCGGGCAATCATCGTGACCGCGGGATCGGCGATGCGACGCGAGGCCACGAGCAGCAACGCGAGCGGCACGAGGCCTCCGATCCAGGCGCTCGCGGCGACGAGATGCAAGGCGTCGGCCGCGACGTGCACTCGACCGGCGAGCGCAGGCGTACCCGAAGCGTGCCCCGCCCAGCCGAGGCTGCCGACAAGCAGCACCGCAAGCGACGCGATGATCGCGAGCAGCCTGCGCCGGACCGCATGGTCCGCCCGGGCAAGCGCGATCAAGCCGCCCGCGAGCAAGGCTGCCGTCACAAAGCGCGCGCTCCATACGGTTCCGAATCGGGTGCGCGTCAGCACGCGCCAGACGATGTCGTCCGAGAAAATCTCACCCAAGGATCGGCTGCCGATTTCTGCAGCGAGCACGACCAGCCACGCCGCACCGGAGAGGACCGCGATTGTCACGCTGATCCACGCAATGCGCGCCGACTGCCTCCACCAGGCGATCAATTCCGGGTTCGAGTCTACGTGCCGCACTACGGGACCGGCGACCAGAACCGCGAACACCAGCGCGCCCGCGAGCAACACGGTCGACGCAAAGTGCAACGCCCGAATCGCGATCAGCAGGAAGTTCATCACTCTGCGCCGCGGCGGCGGCTTGCGATTACTGCTTGTCGACCGTGAAGCTGAACGAACCTTCGGAGCGATGCGTGTCCACCGACAGCACTCGCCACGTCACCCGATAGCGACCTGCTCCGACCGGGCGCAGCGGCACGCGCATCACGTTGCCGCTGATGCTGGGTTTATCCTCGTCCACGCGCTGCCCCAAAGCGTCCGTGATCGTGGCGCCGCTGAAGGCCGGCTCGATCTCCTGCGTGAATCGCAGTGTAATCTCACGCGGGGCGGCGTGAACGACGCTGCCCACGCGCGGACTTGCCTCATCCAGGAAAGCATGGGCGGCTGCGGCGCTGCCGAACAGCACATACATTGCGCCGCCGACGATCAACGCAGGGCGCATGTCAGTTCCCGAGCGGCGAGCGCGGCGCCGCTGCGGCGTTGCCGAAAATCGGTTTGCCGATACCGGTCGGGAACAGGTCGTCGAGATAGAAATGCATCTGCGCGATGACGCCCACGCCGGTGCCGCTGGCGCGATTCACGGGGAGGATCGCCTCGAGGCCGACCTGGAAGAATCTGCCGACCCATATGACGCCAGGCGAGACGGTTCCCGTCGTACCAATCCCGGAGTTCTTGTAGTTGGCGACCGGCGTCTGAAATTGAAACTCGACGATCGGCACCAGATGGTTCAAAAACTCCGGCAACTCGAGGTCGACGACGTTCGACTTGAGGTACGGCATGCTGTATTGAAGCGATCCGCCATAGGTCAGGAACTGGGGATTGAGCTTCCTCATTGTCTCGCCGCTGTCCGGATCGAAGGACGTGACCGACGATTTGCTCGGGATCGCGTACCCGACCTGTCCCGTCAATGCGAACGGCCGCGCCGTGCTCATGCTGTCCGGGAGACCGCCGAAGCCTTGACCGAAGTAGACCGTCGGTGTGAATGCGCTGAAGGATTCGGCACCGACCGACGAGCTGCCGGTATGGCCGAACTCGACCACGAGCGCACCTGACATCACCAGCTCCCGCGCCGCGTCGGTGAGAAACTGGTATTTCAGGCTGGCCTCGAGGTTCTGGAACCCGTTGGCGTGCGGGGTGTCGGCGGGGCTGAGCTGCGTCCAGGCCGTCCCGATTGAAATGCCGAACTTGTCGGTGATTCGCTTCGAGAATTCAGCCGAGATGTCGAGCTGCCGCGTCGAGGGATCGTCGCCGTTCTTGAAACTCGCGATGGTCGGCAGGGCAAGCTCATCTGCAACGCACGGGTCGTCGATGGTCAGCGTCGCGGGAAAGAATCGGGCCCCGACGACGCAGTGTGCACTTGCGTCGGCACATGCAAGAAGCGCCATGCTCGCTATCAATGCTTGGTGATAGGTCTTCATGACCGCCCTCATTGTTTGTGCGCACCAGCCGCTGCGCCCATGGATTCGACTTCGAGCACGACATCGATGCTTCCGGCTTTGTCGAAGGTCAGCGTCAGCGGAACGTGGTCGCCTGCCTTGAACGGTTGCTTGAGGTCGACCATCATCAGGTGATACCCGCCCGGCTTGAGCTCGAGCCTGCCTCCCGCCGGGACGTCCATGGCGGTGAGCGCGCGCATTTTCATGACGCCGTTGTCCATGGCCATTTGGTGCAGCTCGACGGCGCCTGCCGCGGAAGAAGTGGCGCGCAGCAATCGGTCGGGCACGTTGCCCGCGTTATCGACGACCAGGAAGGCTCCCCCGGATCTCGCGCCGGGCGGCGTCGCTCGCGCAAACGGATGGTCGATGGTCAAGCCATTGAGGTGGTAGTTGTGGGCGCCAACGACGCCGGAGACACAGCACAACACCGCGAGCGCGATCGAGACTGATTTCACGATGTAACCTTCCATGGAGTCGAAATGCACGGTCCGCCAAGGTGCGGCGGGAGCGGCATCGATGCGCGGAGCAAGCGCTCCGCGGTCCGGTTACTGCGGAAGGTCGAAGAGAGGCGGACCGCGCGGCGGCGGCGAGAGCGAGGGTGCGTTGTCGAGGACCGTACGCGTGTCGCCGGCGGCGACGGTGAATTGCGTAGGCACGGCGAAGGCGGCAGGCCAAGACGGCGGGATAGCCGCCGATGAAGAGGCACCGGTGCACAGAGTGCAATGCGCGGCATCGTGGCTGCGCGATGGCGACGGAGTACCGGCAGGAGCCACGGCGCGCGCTTTCGAGTACACCGAGCACACATCGCCAGGTCCTGTTGCCGAAGGCGCTGCCGCGTAGACCCCGATGGGCGCCAGCGCCTGCATCGCCAGAGCGGCGACGGCGATGGTCAGTCGCATGCGGGATGTCATCCGGTGCATTTTACACGGCGTGGCCGCGCCGGAAGATTCCCGTCGCGCACCGCGCCACATGACGACGCCGACGTTGACACCTGGGCGCCAGGCACGGTTGAATGCGGCTCAACCTCTTGCCCCAGTTCGTCGAGCGAGGCCGTCGTTATGCACCTGACGCCGCTTTCGGCAGGTTTCGGCCGAGAAACCGAGGACGTGAACGTCTCCGAGCCGTTGTCCAGCGAGGCATTCGCTGAGTTGGAGCACGTCTTTTTCGCATCGCAGGTGCTGGTACTCCGCGGCCAAACCCTGACGCCGTCGAGCTACGTTGCCTTCGCGCGTCGCTTCGGGCCGCCGGAGCCGCACGTCATCAATCAGTTTCATCATTCCGAAGACCCGAACATCCTCATCTTGTCGAATCGCAGAAAGGGCGGAGAACCAGTAGGCCTTGCTGATGCAGGCTCGTATTTTCACACCGACTACTCTTACCTTCAGGTGCCGGCGCGGGCGACGATGCTCTATTCGATCGAGGTGCCGAAGGTCGGCGGCAACACGCTGTTTGCCGATCAGTACGCAGCGTACGATGGGCTTTCCGAAACGATGAAAAAGCGCATCAAGAAAATGATCGGCATCCACCACTACGGCAACCGCAAGGTCGCCGACGAGATGAGCCGCACGGCGGCGTCGCCGCTCACCGACGAGCAGAAGGCGAAGATGCCGCTGATCACGCACCCGCTGGTGCGCCCGCATCCGGTCACCGGGCGCAAGGCGCTTTACTCAGTGTCCGGCAGCTCATACGGGATCGTCGGCATGCCCGAGGGCGAGGGGCGCGATCTTCTCGACGAGCTCGCCGCGCACGCGACACAACCGAAATATCAGCTCGATTACGCATATCGCGTCGGCGACGTCGTGATCTGGGACAACGCATCGCTGCTCCACTCGGCCACGCTCACCGATCCCGACGATCCGCGCACGCTGTGGCGCATCACGATCAAGGAGCCGTCGGGCCAGCTCGACGCGCTGGAGGTTCTCGCGCCGACGTTCGTGGCTTCATAGCCATCCGCGTGCCTCGTCCATGCGGACGAGTGTGGATAGCACATCGTCGTGCTAGAGTAAACTCCAATCCAACCTTCGCATCGTGCGTGCCTCCGATTCCGTGATTCGCCTGCGCCATCCGCTGTTCGTTTTGCTGCTTTCGCTGCTCGCCGTTACGGCGCAGGTGGGCGGCGCGACGCACGCGCTGTCGCACTTCGGCGAGGCGTTCGGCGGGTCTACGGATCATTCGCTCGGCACGGTGCAGGACGATCCTTGCGCGATGTGCGCGCTCTACGCCGGCGGCAGCCATGCCGTGGCTGGCGATCCCGACGTACCGCGCCCGCTCGCGGCGCCGGTCGAAGCATCCACTCCCAAGCGCACGACTGTCGCGGCGGTCGCTCCGCACTTTTACCGAAGCCGCGCCCCGCCGCCGCTCCTCTGAAGTCCCCGGCATGCCGCGTGATCGCGGCATGGTTACCGACATGACTCGAGGAGCATCATGCTTCGCTATTTCGTTCGTGCGTGCAGCGCGTTGGCGCTGGCGCTGTTTGTTCCCACCGCCGCGCTGGCGGCGACCGACGCCGATCTCGCCGAGATCCGCGACCAGATTCGCCAACTCAAGGAAAGTTACGAGGCACGTATCCAGGCGCTCGAGCAGCGACTTAAGGATGCCGAGTCGCATCCCGCCGTCGCGCCGCCGCCCGCAGCAGTCGCGCCTGCGAGCGCACCGCCTGCGGCTGCGGCGGCGCCTGCGCCTGTGCCCGCGCCCGTCGCCGCGACCGCTCCCGCGACGAGCGGCATCGCGGCGTTCAATCCCGCGATCTCGGCAGTGCTGCAGGGGCTCTACACCAATCTCTCGCAGGACCCGAACAAGTACGCCTTGAGCGGCTTCGCTCCGAGCGGCGACATCGCACCCGGCAAGCGCAGCTTCAGCCTCGGCGAATCGGAGCTCGCACTCTCGGCGAACGTCGACGACCGCTTCTACGGCAACCTGATCGTGTCGCTGACGCCCGAGAACACCGTCTCTGTCGAGGAAGCGTACGGCCTGTACACCGGCGCCGGCTACGGGCTTGCGCCGAAATTCGGGCGCTTCTTTTCCGGACTCGGCTATCTCAACGATCAGCACCAGCACGTGTGGGACTTCGTCGACGCGCCGCTGGTGTATCAGGCCTTTCTCGGCGGCCAGTACGACGTCGACGGCGTGCAGCTCAAGTGGGTCGCGCCCACCGACGACGTGTTCCTCGAATTCGGGGGCGAGCTGGGTAGCGGCGAAGGCTTTCCCGGCACCTCGCTCAACAAGAACGGCATCGGCTCGGGTATCGCCTACGTCCACGCCGGCGGTGACATCGGTGATTCGAGCAGCTGGCGCGCGGGCCTGTCCTATCTGCAGACGCGCGCACGCGATCGGAACTACGCGCAGACCGACGTGTTCGGCAATCTGGCGCAGGTCGGCTTTTCCGGCAGCAGCAAGCTCGCGGTCGCCGACTTCGTGTGGAAATACGCGCCCAACGGCAATGCCCAGCAGACCAATTTCAAGCTGCAGGCCGAGTATTTCTGGCGTCGCGAGAGCGGCGACTTCACCTACGACCGCGACGGCGCCTTCGGCCTGACCAACACATCGGACTATGGTGCACGTCAAAGCGGCTTCTACGTGCAGGGCGTCTACCAGTTCCTTCCCGCGTGGCGCATCGGCGCGCGCTACGACTGGCTCGATCCGGGGCAGGTCGATTATGGAAGCAACGCCTTCTTTCTGGTGAACCCTTCATTCAATGCGCAGCGCTCGACGGTGATGCTGGACTGGACGCCCTCGGAATTCAGCCGCGTGCGACTTCAGTACGCGCAGGCCAAGCTGCGCGAAGGCGTCACCGACAATGAATTCTTCCTGCAGTACATCCTGACGCTGGGCGCGCACGGTGCCCACAAATTCTAGGAGCCGCATCATGAAATATCTAATGCAATCGCTGTTTGCAGCGCTGGCCGTCGCGGTGATCTCCGCGCCGGCGCATGCCGTGCTCAACGTGTTCGCTACCGTTCCCGAATGGGGCGCGCTGGTCCAGGAGCTCGGCGGCGACAACGTCAAGGTCTACACCGCGACCAACGCGCTGCAGGACCCGCATCACGTCGAGGCCAAACCCAGCCTGATCGCACGCGCCCGCGGGGCCGACCTCATCGTCGCCACCGGCGCAGAGCTCGAGATCGGCTGGCTGCCACTGGTGTTGCAGCAGGCGGGCAATCCCAAAGTCGTGCCCGGGAAGCCAGGCTACTTCGAGGCGGCGTCGTACGTGACGCTGCTCGACAAGCCGGTACGCCTGGATCGTGCCGACGGCGACGTGCACGCGGCAGGAGATCCGCATATCCAGACCGATCCACGCAACATCGCACGAGTCGCGGAGCCCTTGGCAAAGCGCCTTGCGGAGCTCGATCCGGAAAACGCGGCGACGTATCAGTCGCGGCTCAAGGCATTCAGCGAGCGCTGGACTGCGGCGATCACCAACTGGGAAAAGCAGGCGGCGCCGCTGCGTGGCGTGCCCATCGTCGTTCAGCACAAGGCCTTCACGTACCTGATCGCATGGACCGGTATGAAGGAAATCGCGACGCTGGAACCCAAGCCCGGTGTCGAGCCGACCACCTCGCACCTGTCGGAGGTCCTCGCCACGCTGC
>DASXBS010000121.1:0-13388 GCA_036491555.1 Casimicrobiaceae bacterium | reverse complement strand
ATCGTATGGGGTGTGTGGCATGGCGTGTTCCTGATCGTCGAGCACGCCGGGCTGGGCGATGCACTCGAGCGGGCGTGGCGCCCGCTGCGCCACAGCTACGCGCTGGCGGCCGTCGTCGGCGGCTGGGTATTGTTCCGGTGCGACACGCTGAGCCACGCCGGCGCGTACTACGCGTCGCTGGGCGGCGGTGGCGCGCCCACTCAAACCAAATTTCCGCTGCTCATGTACCTGGACCCACTTGTCGCCACGACCCTGGCCGTGGCGGTGATCGGCGCGACGCCGGTCGGACGCGCCCTCGGCCATGCGCTCGATCGCACCGCTCCGACGCAGCGCTGGACGACGCTGGGCTTGTGCGGCGAATGGCTGTGGCTCGCACTGGTGTTGATCGCGTCTTGCTCGGCGCTTGCCGCGGGCACTTATAATCCGTTCATCTATTTTCGCTTCTGAACATGGCTTTCGTATCTCCCGGCTTCCTGCCCGATCGATCACGCCCGGCGTGGTTCGGCAATGCGCTTGCGACTTTGTTCATTGCCGTCATCGTCATCGGCTTGGCTGGATCGTTCCGCACGCCGGACGCGGTCAACACCGCGATCGAGAATCGTACGGTCGAGTCGTTGCCGGCGTTTCCCGAGAGCGGTGCAGCGCTGCGCGAGTTTCCGGCGCGCTTCGAGCGTTCTTTCAATGACCGCTTCGGCCTGCGTGCCGCACTGGTCAAATTCGACCACTGGACGAAAGCGGTCGCGTTCGGGGCGTCGCCATTGTCGAAGGTGCTAATTGGCAAATCGGGTTGGCTGTATTTTCGTGGCGAGGACGCAAAGGCGTTCGAGCGGTGGTACCGGGGTACCGAGGCAGTTCCCGACGCGACGATCGACGCGCTACGCGACGAATTGCTGCGCCGACAGGCGTTTCTTGCGAGTCGCGGCATTCCCTACATCTTCGTCATCGTCCCGGAAAAGTATTCCGTGTACCCGGAATTTCTCCCGGACTGGGCCACGCGCATCACATCGCGGACGCCACTCGATCGCCTGGTCACGCAACTTGCCCGCAACCCGCAGCTCGTCTTTCTCGATCTGCGCGACCCGCTTAAGGCCGCGAAGGGCGGCGACAAGCTGTACTATCAGACCGACTCGCATTGGAACTATCTCGGCGCGATGGTCGGATATCGGGCACTCATGTCCAAGGTCCAACAGAAGCTGCCGGGATTGGTTGTTGCGCCGGCGAAGCGGCCGCCTTATGTGCCGAAATCCGACTACTACAGCGGCGACCTAGCGCAGATGCTGGGATTGACAAGGCAGTTCCGGGAGGCCGACATCGCACCGCTCGGCAGGGTCGCCGCGACACCGGAGGTCCGATGCGCGCAGCGCGACACGTCGCCGGATGCGCCGGGCGTCGAAACCTACGTTTTCCTCTGCCCGAACGCGCCACGCTTCAGTGCAGTGGTATATCGCGACTCGGCGGCGGTTTGGCTCAGACCGTTGCTGCCACAGAATTTCTCCCGTACGACGTTCGTGTCCTCGCCAGGACTCGACCCTGAGCTGGTTGAGCGGCTTCGGCCGGACATCGTCATCCAGGAACTGGTGGAGCGGTCGTTGCCGGGTCTCATCGGCTCCCCGCTCAAGCGCTGATCGCTTCAGCGCTTCTCTGCGTCGAGCTTGAGTTCCTGGATTTTCCGCGTGAGCGTGTTGCGGCCCCAGCCGAGCCACTGCGCAGCTTCCATGCGATGGCCGCCGGTGTGGGCGAGCGCACGAACGATCAGTGTGCGCTCGAACTCCTTTTCCAGGCGATCGCCGACCGCGCGTTCTCCTCGGGCCAGCGCCTGCGCGAGCTCGCGGTCGAGCGCATGTTGCCAGTTGCTTTCCGCATTCGCTGCGCTCGCCCCCGGTGCGCTGCGAACTTCAGGCGGAAGATCGCCGACGTCGACCTTCTGCCCCGGCGCCATTACGGTGAGCCAGTGGCAGATGTTCTCGAGCTGGCGTACGTTGCCGGGGAACGCAAAGCTCGACAGCACCTTAAGCGCCGCTTCGGTCAAAAGCTTCGGATCCACCGAGAGCTCGCGCGCGCTTTTCTGAAGAAACTGGCGCGCGAGCGGAGCGATGTCCTCGGCGCGCTCGCGCAGCGGCGGCAGGCGCAGGCGAACGACGTTGAGGCGGTGCATGAGGTCTTCGCGGAACAAGCCCTGACGCACGCGCTCCTCGAGGTTCTGGTGCGTCGCCGCGATGATGCGCACGTTCGCCTTGAGCGGCGCATGACCGCCGACGCGATAATATTCGCCGTCGGATAGAACGCGCAGCAGCCGCACCTGCAGGTCGGGTGGCATGTCGCCGATCTCGTCGAGAAACAGCGTCCCCCCGTCAGCCTGCTCGAATCGCCCCCGGCGCGCGCTTTGCGCGCCGGTGAACGCGCCCCGTTCGTGACCGAAAAGTTCCGACTCAAGCAGGTCCTTGGGAATCGCCGCGGTGTTGATCGCGACGAAAGGCCCGCTGGCGCGCGGGCTGTGCCGATGCAGCGCGCGCGCCACCAGTTCCTTGCCGGTGCCCGATTCGCCGGTGATGAGGACGGTGACATGCGATTGAGACAGCCGCCCGATCGCGCGGAAGACTTCCTGCATCGCGGGCGCCTGCCCGAGCATTTCCGGCGTCTCGCTCGTGCTCGCCATTGCGGCCGATATGGCGCCCCCATCCGACCCGGCGCGGCGTATCAATGCGATCGCGTGATCGACGTCGAAGGGCTTGGGCAGGTATTCGAACGCGCCGCCCTGAAACGCCGCCACCGCGCTGTCGAGGTCGGAGTACGCGGTCATGATGATCACGGGGACGCGTGGATGGCGCTCCTTGATCTTGTTGAGCAGGGCGAGCCCCGACTCTCCCGGCATGCGAATGTCCGACACCAGGACCTGCGGCTGGCTGTGTTGCAGCGCCTGCATGACCTCGATCACCGACGCGAAGGCCTTGAAGGGTATGCCTTCGCGCTCGAGCGCCTTCTCCAGCACCCAGCGTATCGATCGATCGTCGTCGACGATCCACACGGCCTTCGTCGTCACGCTTCCTGCCAATTCCCGATCATCGTATACGTGCATGGGTCACTCACTCGTGTCGCGTCGGCGCCCCACCCGCGCCGGAGCGCGGCAGCTCAAGCGGCAAAAGCACCGTGAACACCGTACGTCCCGGCACGCTCTCGCAGTCGATGGCGCCGTTGTGCTGAGAGATGAAGGTCTGGGCGATGGTGAGGCCGAGTCCGCTGCCCCCATCGCGTCCGGAGACCAGCGGAAAAAAGATCTTGTCGCGAATCGATTCATCCACCCCGCTACCGTTGTCCTCCACCGACAGCGAGAGCGCCAGACGATGCCGTCGTTTGGCAAGCGTCACACCGCGCGCGACACGCGTCGTGAGCTGGATCACCGGTCTCAGGACCCCATCGAGCGCCTGCGCGGCGTTGCGCACGATGTTGAATATGGCCTGCGTCAGCTGCTCGGGATCGGCTTCGAATTCGGGAATACTGATGTCGAAGTCGGACACCATCGCGATGTCGGGAAACTCGGCGTTCACCACGTTGCCGACACGCGACAGGATTTCATGGATGTTGGTGCGTCTGTACTTGGGCAGCCGGTGCGGCGTGAGCATGCGATCGACCAGCGTCTGCAGGCGATCTGCCTCGCCGATGATGACCTGGGTGTACTCGGTCAGCGGCGGGTGGTCGAGCTGGCGTTCCAGCAGCTGTGCCGCACCACGAATTCCACCCAGCGGATTCTTGATCTCGTGTGCGAGGCTGCGGATCAAGTCGCGATTGGCCTGCTGTTGCTCGAGCAGCCGCTCCTCGCGTGCGATCTTGAGCTGCTGGTCGATGTGACGAAACTCGAGCAGCAGGCTGGCGTCGGGTGTGTCGACCACCGACACGGTGCAGACCAGATGCAGGCGCTGCTTGCCCACGACGCCGAGTTCGAGTTCCTGCTCGGTGTACGACGCACCGTTGGACTGCGCCTTGTCGATCGCCTGGAACAGCGCAGGCGCCTCGCCGAACAGCAGGCGAGCCGGCTGCCCCACGAGTTGCCGTCGCGAGAGCTCGAAGAGATTCTCCGCAGCGGGGTTGACGTAGACCACGCGCAGGTTTGCCGTGAGCAGAAGCGCGGCGGTGGCCAGCAGCTCGAGACCCGCGTAGGACATCGCGGTTTCGTCGACGGGGGGAAAGAGCGGCTGGACTTGCATCACGTGTCACCGGAAGGTGCAGCGACGATAGTAGCAATATCCGCGCCCGGCTGGAGCATCGGGCAATCGCGCGTCAGCGCAGCGAGGCAAGCTCCTTGCGCAGCGCTTCGATGTTTTTTTCGTGCAATGTGACTGCCTGCCGGAGCTTGCCCAGGCGCGCGGCGTAGCGTTGCGCGTTGGCCTGCTCTTCGGGAAGCGGCGGCGGGGCGCCGTCGCCGTACGCCTGCTTCGATTCCGCGAGGAGCTTCTCCTCGGTGGCGAGCTCGTCGGTCAGCACCTTCTTGCGCACGTCATCGCGGCCGCGCTGCGTATCGGCGTCGACGCGAGGAAAGCCGGCTGGCGTGGCCGTCGTGCGGCTACTGCTGCCCTTGCTGTCCCCGCCGATGTCGCACGAGAGCTTCCTCCACCCGCGCTCCGGCGCCACGTTGATGTAGTGGATATTGCCTTCGGCGTCGATGTACTTGCAGACCGGGGCCGGGGTCTGTGCCTGCGCGGCGAAAGCGACCGCGAATGCGCACCAGCAAGTGGCGCGCATGCACCACGCAGCAGCGGTTCGGCGGGCGACGGTCATGCGGCGCAGTGTATCAAATACCACGCCGCGACAAGCCAGGAGGACCGGTGAAAGCCGGCCTCCCGGTGAAGCGGGACTACAGACTGTAATACATGTCGAATTCGATCGGATGCGTGGTCATCCGGAATCGGGTGACCTCTTCCATCTTCAACGCGATATAGCCGTCGATCATGTCGTTGGAAAAGACTCCGCCGCGCGTGAGAAACTCGCGATCCTTGTCCAGGTGATCCAGCGCCTCGTCGAGCGACGCGCAAGGATGCGGGATCTTGGCCGCCACCTCCGGCGGGAGGTCGTACAGATTCTTGTCGATCGGATCGCCGGGGTGAATCTTGTTCTGGACGCCGTCGAGCCCCGCCATCAGCAGCGCGGAAAAACACAGGTACGGGTTGGCCGTGGGATCGGGGAAACGCACTTCGACGCGGCGTCCCTTAGGATTGCTCACGTGCGGAATGCGGCACGACGCCGAGCGATTCTTCGCCGAATACGCGAGATTGATCGGTGCCTCGAAGCCCGGTACCAGCCGCTTGTACGAATTCGTGCCCGGATTGGTGATCGCGTTGAGCGCTTTGGCGTGCTTGATCACACCGCCGATGTAGAACAGCGCGAATTCGGACAGGCCCGCGTAGCCGTTTCCCGCAAACAGGTTCTGGCCGCCCTTCCACACCGACTGGTGCACGTGCATGCCCGACCCGTTATCACCCACGATCGGCTTCGGCATGAACGTCGCGGTCTTGCCATATGAATGCGCGACCATCCAGATCGTGTATTTGAGAATCTGGTTCCAGTCGGCGCGCTTCACCAGCGTATTGAATTTGGTGCCGATCTCGTTCTGGCCCGCCGTCGCCACCTCGTGATGGAACACTTCCACCTCGACGCCCTGTTCCTCGAGCGCCAGCGAAATGGCGTTGCGGATGTCCTGCAACTGGTCGATGGGAGGGACCGGGAAGTAGCCGCCTTTCACAGCAGGCCGATGACCCATGTTGCCGCCGTCGAATTCCCGCGTGCTCGACCACGAAGCCTCTTCCGACTCGATCTTGACGGCGCATCCCGACATGTCCGCGTGCCAGGTCACCGAGTCGAAAATGAAGAACTCGGGTTCGGGGCCGAAGTACGCCGTGTCACCCAGGCCCGTGGACTTGAGATACGCCTCCGCGCGCTTGGCGAGCGAACGGGGATCGCGGTCGTAGCCCTTGCCATCGGCGGGCTCGACCACGTCGCAAGTGATATTGAGCGTGGTCTCGTCGGTAAACGGGTCGATGCGCGCCGAATCGGGATCCGGCATGAGCAGCATGTCGGAGGCTTCGATCCCCTTCCAGCCTGCAATCGAGGAACCATCGAAAGCGTGCCCGCTGTCGAACTTGTCCTGAGTGAACTGCTTGGCCGGGACTTGGACGTGTTGTTCCTTGCCTCGGGTATCGGTGAAGCGAAGATCGACGAACTTGACGTCCTTGTCCTTGAGGGTTTTAAGTACATCAGACGACGATGCAGCGGCCATGCGGGTCTCCTGTCGGTCGCGATTGCGAGGTAAATCGAGGGGGGAAGAAAATCTGCGGAAGTACGGGTTTTAGCAGAAACTATGCCATTAGGCCATCGCGCGGGCGACCCGCGCCGCTACCCGTTGCCGGGTACTCCACGTGGGGTCGAGGGCATTCATGTGCACCGTTTCAGTGCCAATGATGGATGCACCGCTTCGCTGTGGTGCAACATGGCGCCTGGCAGGAGCGCTTGGCGTGGCGTTTCGCCGTGTCGACCTCCGTTGTCAAGAGAATTAACATAGGGAACAGTCGATTTCCAGTATTTAAAGCGGTGCGATGACCATGGCTGACCTTGCGACCTCTTCCGACGCGGCAGCGCAGGCTCTTGCTGCAGCGCAGCAACGGCGCACTGACCGGTCGCTGCCATATTCCGGTGCGGTGACACCACGCGAGGCGCGAGCCCTTCTCGAAGCCTTTCCTAAAGCCCGGCTCATCGACGTTCGAACACGCGCTGAATGGGATTACGTGGGGCGGGTTCCGGGCAGCATTCTCATCGAATGGAACACCTATCCCGAAGGAATGCGAAACCCGCGCTTCCTTGAACAATTGCGCCAGGCGGCGAGCGCTCCCGATGCCCCCCTCCTATTCCTTTGTCGCAGCGGCCAGCGCTCCGACCACGCCGCGCGCGCGGCGCACGCCGCCGGTTACGAACATGCGTTCAACGTGATTGAAGGCTTCGAAGGCGACAAGGACGCCAATGGCCAGCGCGGACACCTCAACGGATGGCGCCACGCGGGCCTGCCGTGGACTCAGGGATAGAACAAGTACACCTGGTAGCCGGCCTGCGTGGTCGCGCTTGCATCGATGAACAGCTTGATGGCGAGTTCGCCATTGCCGCCGATGCCACTGCGCGGATCAGCAGCAGCGGCGCTCAGATATTCCTGCGGTGCAAAGGCACGCCGGACGACCACCTGTTCCTGGGCGTCGGATAGCGTGAGCTCGACGTAGGGATACGCCTGCGCGTACGCCGCGCGGTTGCGAATCGTCGTCGACAGGACGAGCAGACCGCGATGCGCGGGATCGGCCTGCAGGTCGGAAGCCTCGATCGACAGTGCGGCGATGTCGGTCAAAGGCTGCACTTCACATGAGGCAACCTGGCACAGGCGAACGAGCGTTGGCTTGGTGGCCGGCCAGTGCGCTGCGATGGCATCGCGAAAATGGAACAGCGCCTGCGCAGCGAGCAGCACCAGCAGGATGGGGATCGACAATCCCACGAGCCAGGTCGGGACACGGCGCCGCTCCTTTTGCTCCTGCCACGCGAACCGTGACGAATAGTCGAGCTGCGGATCGGCGCTCGCTTCGGCTTGCTCGTCCTCGCGCTCGTCGCGCTCTTCGGCATCGTGGTCCTCGCGCGGCGCGGTCTGCAATGCCTGCGCGCTGCGCAGCGTCACCGTCGGCGGCCCCATCGCGATCTCATCGAGCTCGGGCTCTTCGTGGGCGTGCGGCGCGAGCGATACAAGCGCTCGCACGCCATCGAATACCGTCCTGCAATGTCCGCAGCGCACTTGTCCCGCGCGCATGGAAAGCTGCTGCGGCGTCACCCGGAAAACTGTCTTGCATCCCGGGCAGCGAGTGAATTTCTCGTCAGCCATCGCTACGCTTCCGGCTCCCAGCCAACGCGACCCATCCGTCCTCCCTTCCCCAGACTTCGATATTAAACCATCGCGCATAGCTCGCCCGGACCGCGGAGGACTGCTCTTCGAGGATGCCGGACAGGACGATCTCGCCGTCGGTGCGAACGAGCGCTGCGAGCGAACAGCTCAGCGCGAGCAATGGCTCGGCGAGTATGTTCGCGCACACGGCATCGAACGCTCCCGCGGGAAGCGCATCGGCCGCGCCGCACCACAATTCGACCGCGTTGGCAGCGGCGTTCGCACGACAGGCGACGATTGCGTTGGGGTCGATGTCGGCGGCGCAGACCTCACGCGCGCCCAGCTTCGCCGCCGCGATCGCGAGCACACCCGAACCGCAGCCGTAGTCGAGAACGCGCGCGCCGCGGGCGAGCCTCGCATCGAGCCAGCGCACGCAAAGCCGTGTCGTTGCGTGGCTTCCCGTGCCAAAGGCGAGCCCGGGATCGATGCGCAAGTTGAGCGCATGGGGGTCGGGTGGCTCGCACCATGTCGGGACGATCCAGATGCGCTCGCTCGCGTGCACCGGCACGAACTGCGCCTGCGACGTGCGTACCCAGTCGTCGTCGGCAACGGACTCGATCGCGTGAACGGGCGCAGGCAGAGCGAGCTCGGCGGCCGAGAGCACCAGCGCCGCAGCCGGATCGCCGTCGTCGGCAAACAGAGCGGTGAGTCGGGTCGACGGCCAAACCTGCTCCGCCGAGCCGGGCTCGGCGAACAATGCGACCTCGCCCTCGGTTCCGGCGCCTGCGTCGGCAGCGTCGACCGCCAGCGCGCCGTGCGCGAGCAGCGTATCCGACCAGCGCTCGACTTCAGCCGCAGGCACGTCGAAACGCAGCGCGTGATACGGCATCGCTGCCGTCAGGCAGTCTGCTTGCGCTTGGCCATCCGTTGCTCGAGATAGTGGATCGACGTGCCGCCGCGAAGAAACGATGCGTCGAGCAGAAGGTCCTGGTGCAACGGGATGTTGGTCTTGATGCCCTCGACGACCATCTCCGAGAGTGCGATTCGCATGCGCGCGATCGCCTGCTCGCGCGTGTCTCCGTACGCGATGACCTTGCCGACCAGGGAATCGTAGTTGGGCGGGACGAAATAATTCTGGTAGACGTGCGAGTCGACACGAATGCCAGGCCCCCCCGGCGCATGGTACGAGGTGATGCGGCCAGGCGACGGCGCGAAGGTTTCCGGGTCTTCGGCATTGATACGGCATTCGATCGCGTGGCCACGCCGCACGATATCGCGCTGCCTGAAGGCGAGCTTTTGGCCGGCTGCGACACGGATCTGCTGCTGCACGATGTCGATGCCGGTAATGAGCTCGGTCACCGGGTGCTCGACTTGCACGCGCGTGTTCATCTCGATGAAAAAAAACTCGTCGTCCTGATAAAGGAATTCGAACGTGCCCGCACCCCGGTACGCGATCTTGCGGCAAGCCTCCGCGCAGCGCTCCGCGATGCGGGTGAGGGCGCGCAGCGGAATCCCGGGCGCAGGTGCCTCCTCGATGATTTTCTGGTGGCGGCGCTGCATCGAGCAATCGCGCTCGAACAGATAGACCGCATTCTTGTGCTCGTCGGCCAGAACCTGAATCTCGATGTGCCGCGGCGTCTCGAGATACTTTTCCATGTAGACGGTTCCATTGCCAAACGCGGCGGCCGCCTCGGCGCGGGTGAGTCCGACCGCCGAGAGCAGCGCCGCTTCGGTGTGCACCACGCGCATTCCGCGACCGCCGCCACCGCCCGCGGCTTTGATGATCACCGGATACTTGATAGCGCGCGCGATCTTGACGATTTCCTTCGGATCCTCCGGCAGCGCGCCTTCGGACCCCGGCACGCACGGCACGCCGGCCTTGGTCATCGTGACCTTGGCGCTGACCTTGTCGCCCATCAGCCGAATGGTGTCGGGTCGCGGGCCGATGAATACGAAACCGCTCTTCTCGACCTTCTCGGCGAAGTCGGCGTTCTCCGACAGGAAACCGTAACCGGGATGGATCGCCTGAGCGTCGGTCACTTCGGCGGCGCTGATGATCGCCGGGATGTTGAGGTAGCTTTGCGCCGACGGTGCCGGCCCGATGCACACCGATTCATCGGCGAGGCGAACGTACTTCGCCTCGGAATCGGCCTCCGAATGGACGACCACGGTCTTGATACCGAGCTCGCGGCAGGCGCGCTGGACGCGCAGCGCAATCTCGCCGCGGTTGGCAATCAGCACCTTGTCGAACAATTGGCCGGAGGATTTGGTTGCCACGGGACTTCCGGGAAGCTGCCGTTACGGCGGCGCGAGCGCGCGCCGGCGAAGATCAGGCGATCACGACCAGGGGCTGTCCGTACTCAACCGGCTGCCCGTTTTCCGCCAGGATCGCCTTCACGGTCCCGGCCTTGTCTGCTTCGATTTCGTTCATGAGCTTCATCGCCTCGATGATGCAAAGCGGATCGCCGGCCTGCACGCTGTCCCCCACTTCGACGAAGGGCTTGGATCCGGGCGCGCCTGCGCGGTAGAACGTTCCCACCATCGGCGACTTCACCACATGTCCCTCGGGTTCAGGCGTATTGATGACAGCCGGTTCCGTCGGCGGACCAAGGACTGGTGTGGCGATGGCATGGACCTGGGGCGCAGGGATGACAGCCACGGTCGGCGCTGATGCAGGCGCCGCGCGGGTGATTCGCACGCGCTCTTCACCCTCGGCGATTTCGAGTTCGCCAATGCCGGAACTCTCGAAAAGCTCGATCAGCGACTTGAGCTTACGCAGGTCCATGGTTGGGAACGGGAATGTAGTACACGGCCGAGGGCACTCGCTGGGACCTGCAGCCTGAGGATGGCGTTGGATGTGCGGAGTTTGACGGTGATGGCCCCAGATGTCCAGCTTCGCCGGGGTATCGAGACGCTGGCGTCGGCAAGTTTCGATGCCGCGAAACGTTCGATTTCAGACGAGGGACCGACGGCCGCGTCTCGTTGGGCGACCCTGCTGCCGCTTCCTGGCACACGCCCCGGGAGGCTATGAAACATAGCAATGAGGTAGACAACTTTTGACAACAGTTACATCAATTTGTCGATTATTGACTGAAGTTGATTAGGTTTTACGGTGCCCAGTTGAGTGAAAAAAACGCTTCCTTGACGATCGAGAACGATGGTGAAGGGCAACGCGGCGAGTCGATTTCCCAAGGTCTTGGACAACTCGACCGCACCATAGCCGCCGATCAGGGCGGGATAGTTGAGCCCGAGCTCCTTGGCGAAGCGTTCGACCTTGTCGGCATCGTCCACGGCGATGCCGACGAACTGCAATCCCTGCGGTCCATAGCGACTCTGCGCCCGAATGAATTCCGGCATCTCCTCACGACAGGGAGCGCACCAGGTCGCCCAGAAGTTCACCACCAGGACCTTCCCGCGCCACTGTCCAAGCGACTGCAGCTTACCGGCCTCATCGGGCAAGCTCAGCGCGAAGAGCGCGGTTGAATCGACCGGCTTCGCGCGCTGCGTCCCGGCATAGATGCCAACGCACAAGGCGCCTAAGGCAGCGGCAAAACCCGCTGCGAGTAACTCGCGCCTATTCATATGCCATGCTCGTTACGCTGAGTGTGATCAATCACTCTGAGCTGCTCATTCAAACCACAGCTTGCGCGGCGTCGCGTCCGGCCGGGTGGGCGCGACATTGGCCGCAGGCAACGACACCGTCACCCGCTGCATCTGCACGGGATAGCAAATGCCAACGTCGGCACAGCCTTGCCACTCCGCGGCGACGATGACCTTCTGGCCCGGGACGGTTCCCTTGAGCGCGATATTCACGATCACCTGCCCCCGGTAGGTCTCGACCTTGCCGAAAAAAGGATCGTCCTTGGTCTTGCCCGGGGGCAGCGTCGAGACCGTCGCGGGCACGCCGGCGGGTTCCACCGAAAAATGGATGCGGTCGCGATATAGATAGTAGCCGTCGACGATGGAAAAACGGGCCTCGATGGACTGCGGACTGAGCGCGCGGGCGTCGAAGCGGAAAGCCTTGTCCGGTGCCAGCGGCAAAGGCTGCGCCACCGCCCCTGCGGCCAGCGCCGCGAGCATCAGCACGACCGGGACGCGTCGCCGGTCAGGCGGCTGCGGAGGCTTCGGCAGCGATCCAGTCGAGGTAGGCTGGCAATCCATCGGTGATCGGGACCGCGATGATTTCGGGAAGTTCGTAGGGGTGACGGGCGCGGATCGCGGCCTCGAGCTTGGCGTAGAGCGGCGCTCGGGTCTTGATCGCAACCGGTGTCTCTTCGGCGGTTTCGATTTCGCCGCGCCAATGATAAAGTGAGCGGACCGTCGCGCCGACCTGGACACAGGCGGCCAGGCGAGCTGCGAGCAGCTCGCGCGCAAGCAACTCGGCCGCGTCCCTTTGCGGAAACATGGTCAGGACCAGCAATGCCGATGATGAAGCGCGACGCAAGGAGCCTCCATGCGTTTTTTGGTGATGCTGATTGTACTGATTTTCCCCGTGCTCGACGTGATCGCGACCGTGCGCTTCGCCAAATGGACGGGCGTTCCGATGATGGCGTTTCTGCTCGGCTCTGCCGTGGCCGGGTGCCTGCTGCTGCGCCATGAGCGTGTCGCCTTCAGGGCAAGGACGCTCGCTGCGTTGCGCGGAGACCGTCCGCTGCTGCGTGACCTGCTCGACAGCGGCCGCAAGGTTCTCGCCGCGATCCTGCTCATCGTTCCCGGCATCGTGTCCGACCTCATGGCACTGACGCTGCTGCTGCTGCCGATCAATGTCGGCCGCTCGTTCGCGCACGCGGGACTCGGCCGGCCTGCCATCGACGCGGATTATCGACGCGTCGAGTAGCGCCTCGCGCTCAGTTGTCTCAGCTGCCGTAGATGGTCGGTTGCGCCTTGCGCGCGCGCCGGTACGCCCAGATCATCATCACGATGCCGGCGACGATCATCGGCATCGACAGCCACTGACCCATCGAAAGCCCGAGCGACAGCAGTCCGAGGAAGTTGTCCGGCTCGCGCGCGTATTCGACGATGAAGCGGAAGCTTCCATAGCCGATCAGAAACAATCCGGAGACGGCGCCCATCGGCCGTCGCCGCTGCGCATAGAGCCATAGCAGCGCGAACAGCGCCAGCCCTTCGAGTCCGAATTCGTAGAGCTGCGAGGGATGCCGTGGCTGCACGTCGACCTGCGGAAAGATCATCGCCCAGGGCACGTCAGTCGGCCGGCCCCAAAGCTCGCCGTTGATGAAATTGCCGATGCGTCCGAGCCCGAGTCCCAATGGAATCAGCGGCGCGACGAAATCGGTGACCTCGAGCCAGTGCTTGTGGCGGTTGCGTGCGAACACCGCGAGCGCGACCAGCACGCCGAGAAATCCGCCGTGGAAGCTCATTCCGCCCTGCCATAACGCGAAGACCTCGAGGGGGTGCGCCGCGTAGTAGCCGAACTTGTAGAACAGCACATAGCCCAATCGTCCGCCGAGAATGACCCCGAACACACCGT
>DASXBS010000120.1:0-11847 GCA_036491555.1 Casimicrobiaceae bacterium | reverse complement strand
CGCGACGGCCGCAGCTCGTCGCGCGCGCCGCCCATCAGGATGCCCGCGTAACCCAGCAGCTCGTCGCCCTGCTTGTCGTTGGCTATGCCGGCGCGGCGCTCGCGGATCGCGCCGGCCGCCTGGTCGAGGTCGAACTGCGGCAGGACCTCGTCGATCGGCCGTCCGAGCCACGCGAGGTGCGTCGCCGCGATCACCACGTTACGATCGTCGGTCAGCGCCGCCAGAACGACGTCGTGGTTGTGCGCCAGCACCGAGATCTCATGCTGCGCGGCCGGCTCGTCGCCCTTGAGCAGCAGGTACTCCAGCGTGCTTTGCAGTCGCGACAGCTCCTGCGCGAGACGCTTGCGGCTGTCTTCCTCCTCGGCGCGTTCCGCCTGAGGCACGTGATAGAGGATGTTCACCGTGCTCAGCGTCGCGGCGAAGCCCAGCAGGATCAGCGGCACCGTGAACTTGAGTGAGACGGGAACTCGTCTGGGCATCGCTTTCCGCCATTGTCAGACGACTGTGCCGCGACCGGTACGCGAGGCTTCCCGATCCACCACTGGCACCGTTGCGACATTCATGGCGACAAGTCCGCCAGCGGCCGTGGTGCCAGCAAGCCCGCGATATCGAGCTCCTTGTGCAGCAGCTTCGCGTCGACCATGAGCGCCATCAGCCGCTGACCCGCGACCGAGAGCTCGGGTGCTGTCCCGCCGAGCATCTTCAGGTTCTCCTCGCGCGACGGGATGTGCAGCCCGCGCAGCGCTTCGAGGAACTGCTCTCCGCTGGTCTGCTGGCGGATGCCCATGCGCCGCGCCGCGTCGGCCGGCTGTACGTTCAGATAATCGATCGCAGCGAACCAGCCCTCGAGCAGCGCGCGCAGGGCCTTCGGCTGCTTGTCGATGACGCCGGCTCGCACTGCCAGCAGGTCGACGATCTCGCCGGGAATTTGCGTGCTGTCGAAAAGCGTCTTCGCGCCCGCTTTCAGGAACTGCGCGCGATACGGATCGAAGGTCACGGCGGCATCGACCAGGCCTTTCTCGAAAGCGCTTGGCTGCTCGTTCGACTCGAGGTGCACGACGTTGACGTCGCTGGCCTGCATGTTGTTGAGGGCCAGCGCGCGGCTCAGCACGAACGCGCCTAGCGCGCTGCTCTCGACGGCGACCGATTTTCCCTTCAGATCGCGCATGCTCCGCATCCCGCGCCGCCCGACCACGACGTCGGCACCGTGCGACACGTCGACCACCAGGATGATCCGAGGCTGAAGTCCGTCGGCGGCGAGACCGAACAGCTCGTCGAGGCTGATCACCATGCCATCGATGGCCTGATTGCGAAACGCCCGGAGCACCTCGCTGGCCGAAGGATACTCGACCAGCTGAACGGTCGCGGGGTCGAGGCGCCCGAGCTCGCGCGCCAGGTAAAGCGGCTCGCTGCCGATCCAGACGTTGGTGCCGATGCGCAGCGCCGTCTCGGGCTCGCGCCCGCAGCCGAGCGTCAGAAGCACGAGCGCGACAGCGGCGAGCGCGCCCAGCCATCTCATGCGCGCGGTGCGTAGAGATTCGCGCGTATATTCGCGCATATCAATCGCCGTCCGGCACGAAAATGTAGCCTTCGTTGCGTATGGTCCGGATGAACCTCGGATGCTCTGGATCCGGCTCGATCTTCTTGCGCAGGCGCATGATGCGCAGATCGACGCTGCGGTCGAACGGATCCCAGTCGCGCTTGCCGTTGAGATTGAGAATCCGCTCGCGTGACAATGGGCGATTGGGATGGTCCGCCAGCGCCTTGAGCAGGTCGTACTCGAGCGGCGAGAGTGGCACCTCGGCGCCTGTCTCGTCGCTCAAGCGGTGCGCGGAAAGGTCGAGCACGCAGCGTCCGATGCGCACACGCTCGGCACCGAGCTCGGCGCGCCCGGACGCCGACGTACGCCGCAGCACGCTCTTGACTCTGGCAACCAGCTCGCGCGGGTCGAAAGGCTTGGCGACATAGTCGTCGGCACCCATCTCGAGCCCGACGATGCGGTCGACCACCGTCGAAGCCGACGTCAGCATCACGATGGCGATCGTCGCATAGCGTTCGCGCAGGTGGCGCGCGAGGCTCAGTCCATCCTCGCCGGGCATGTGGATGTCGACCAGGGCGAGGTCGATGGGCCGCTGCGCCGCCGCCGATCGCGCGGCGCTGGCGCTTTCGGCGCCGATCACCTCATAACCGTGCGTGCCGAAGTACTCCTCGAGCACCTCGCGCACGTCCGGCTCGTCGTCGACGATCAGGATGGTTGCCTTGGCGTTCACGAACGTCGCTCTGCTCCGGGAGTGCTCACGAGGGGACGAATCGTGAATCGTACAACGATCGACTCGCAATGGGGAATTCAACGCAGCTCGCTTCGCAATGGGCCGACACCCGCGTGCCGGTTCGACGTGCTAAGAATAAACGCTTCCGCACGCGATGTTGAGGTGGCGGAGCGGTGCTGAAACAAATGAAACAAATCGGCGCCCGCGCTGACGTTTTCCTGGTGGACAGCATGCATAGACTTCATCACGTCGAGGACATCAGGAGAATCAAATGCAGCACGCGTACGAAATCGCAGGCAGTACATCGGAATGCGTCGGGCTTGCCGGCCCTATGTCGGGCGACGCGTGGCAGGCCGTGACCTTCGGGAGCGAAACTCCGTACCGCTCGGCAGCGACGTTGTTTCGACTGGCCGCGCTCATGCACACCGCCGCCCAACGCGCGCGCGGCGCGGCGAGCTGGCTCGATGCTTGGCTTGACAGACGACGCGTCGCCCGCGCCGCGCTGGATGATCTTGGAACGATGAGCGACCGAGAGCTTCTCGACATCGGCCTGACCCGCGTGGATGTGAACCGCGTCGCGTGGGGTGCGTCCGATCGCGACTACCTGCAACCGGAGATCTGACCCATGGCGACGATGAACGACGGCGATGAACGGACCCTGCTCGTGAGCGGCCTCTGGCTGCACGGAGGGCTCATCGGCGCGGCAGTGGCCGGCGCCGGGGTGCTCCAATGGTGCACCGGCGATCTGGGCGCGATATCGGCGCTCGGGCTCGTGTTTTCGGGCGCTCTGGTCGCAGCCGCATGCTGGCGCCGAGGCTGGGTCGTTCTGCGCAATGCCGTGCGCGACACGATGCCTCACGCGGCGGCAAGCGCGGCCTGCCACCCGGCGAATCGGTCTTGTGCGGGCGCGCGCGAACTCGGCAAGGCCGTCTTCGAAGGCGAGGCTGTATGACTCCCTTCGCGGTGCGTTCGGTAGGCGAGGATGAGCGAGCTGCGCTGGTCGTGCATTTTCTCGCCCTGCCGATGCGCGACCGCTGCCTTCGCTTCGGGATGTCGCTGGCGCCGACGGTGATCGCCGCGTATGTCGACCGCATCGACTTTACCCGGGACGCGGTTTTCGGCGTCTGCGACGACCGCTATGCGCTGGTCGGGGCGGCACATCTGGCTCTGGAGAACGGTGTTGCCGAGCTGGCGCTCTCGGTGCTTCCTGAATACCGTGCTCGCGGCATGGGCAGCGCACTGTTCGAGCACAGCGTTGCGCAGGCAGGCGAACGCGGGACGCAAGAGATCGTGATGCGCTGCCTCACCGGCGATACGCCCGTAGTTCGCATGGCGCGTCGCTTCGGCATGAGCATCGTTACCGTTGACGGACTGTCCGATGCGCGTCTTGCGCTCATGCCAACCAGACGAGTGGGGCCACTCAGCGTCGAACCCCTGGCCGCGGTCGCCTGCGCCACGATGGAACGCGCGTGCGGGATGGCTAGAACATGAGCGTCGCGCGCAGCGACAGCACCCAGGCGCTGTCGTGAGCTGGCGCCAGTGCCCGGCTCGGGTGTACTGAACGTCAGGGGTGAGCAGCTGGCCTCTTATGAGGTCCAGTTCCAGCAGCCTTCGACGATGGTCTCGTTGCGCGCGTCGTGGGCACTGGTAGATGCCGGGACGCTCGCGCCGACGGCAATCCCGATCTGTTCGGTGCTGGCGCTTCAGCGGATTGTTCATCGCCGCCCCGACGGCGAACGACGCGCGGATCGGCGTCACATATGTTGAGTTGCGCATAGGCGCCAAGACCGGCGACAGGATAGGTCGCGCTGCCATTTTGGCTTAATGCGCGCAATCTTCCGATACAACGTCTCCCGCTGCCTGGCGCGCAGTTTCTCGTGCAAGCGCCCGATTTTTCCAACGGTGGACACGTCAATCTCGCCAAGCACGGAGTCCGGCCCGGTGGAGTCCTGTGAGCGCCCGGGCAGGGCGCAGAGCGAGAAAAGCCCCGTCACCGCGACGTATGAAACGAGTCTGTGGGCTCGCAGGCGGGACGGGCAACTGCGACCGACCTTGCGCGCGCGGCCACTTTGAGTGCACGCCTCGCATAGCGCTTTCGGGCCGACGACACAAACGATCGCAAAGGCCATACACTTGGCGGCATCAACGTTGCACACAGGTGCGCTCGATGAACGATGTACTCGCGATATGCGAGGGTTTGCCGGAGCTTCGCGTGGCCCAGGGCGATACGCTGATCGCGGAAGGTGTGCGCACCGACCGCCTCTACGTGCTCAAATCCGGCGCGTTCGAAATCGTGCGCAACGGTGTGCGCATCGTCCTGATCAACGAAGCCGGAGCCTTCCTGGGCGAAATCTCGGCGCTGCTGGGATCGTCGCCGACGGCGAACGCGGTGGCGACGGTGGAAAGCGTCGTGCTCGTCATCGATAACGCGTCGGCTGCGGTGAAGACTCGGCCCGAGATTACCTACGTGATCGCACAGCTTCTGGCGCGGCGCCTTTCGGCGGTCACCGCGTACCTCGTCGACATCAAGCGCCAGTACGCCGACACCAATACGCACCTGGCGATGATGGACCAGGTGCTCGGCGAACTGATCGCTGTCCACCCTGGCGCGATCAAGACCGGCTCGGAGCGCGGCGACGTGCCCGACTACTGAAGCGCCTTTTGCTCGACACCGGCGAGCGAAATCCAGCTCGCTTCGCGCGTAGAGAGATCGATTTCGATGCGCGCCGGAATCTCGCCGATCTGATTGCCGGCATTGAACAGCCACGTCTGGTCGAGGCGATCGACCCACGATCCGCCCTTCCGGAACGGCGCCTCGTGGATATGACCGCACAGCACCGCCGTGGGTGAGTAGCGCCGCACGAGATCGGCAAGCACTGCATCGCCGTAATGGCGCTTGCCGGTCCAGCTGAGCGCGCTCTCGGGCGGCGCGTGGTACACCCAGACCCACGCTTCGGGATGCCGCTTCGATGCGGCTTCGAGCATCCGTTCGATGTTCTCGCGCGCGTGCGGGCCGTCCCACCATGGGCAAACCGTGAACAGCGTGCCGCCGATGTCAACACTATCGCCGTCCACCGCCAGCGCGTCGCTGCGCAGCACGCCGAGCCAGTCGGCGGTCATTTCGCCGCCCGCGTTCCTCGCGTTGAGGTCGTGGTTTCCGGAGCACACCAGGAGGTGGCTTTGTTGCGCCACCGCGACGAAACTCGCGGAAAGTGCCGCGATCTGCACGACGCTGGGCACGGCGAGGAAAGAATCGATGTGATCACCGGCGATGACTACCGCATCGAAACTTGACGCCGCGCCGATCACCCAGTCGTACTGGCGCAGTCTGTAGTGCAGGTCGGACGTAAGCAGGATTCGCATTGCAGCGAAAGGTATCAGGAAATTCCCTCGAATGGACCGCTGCACTGGTACTGTGCGATCGCTCTTGTTCGGTGCAACGATCGGTCTCATCATTGCGTCGCGTGCATCCGGTCCGGTTCTGCCCGGTTACCGGGCACAGTTTTCGACCGAGCCGCCTTTTCCACCGCCCGAGACGATCATGGACAACGCTCGCAGCACCTCGAACAATCTTCTGCGCTCGTCGCGTGCGACCATGGTCGACGACGACGAAGTCGAGACGCGCGAATGGCTCGATGCGCTCGAGTCCGTCGTCCGGGTTGCTGGGCACGACCGGGCGCTGGTGTTGCTGCGACTGCTCGAAGAGCAGGCGCAACAGCTCGGGATCGTCGCCAACGTCCCGCCCTATTCCGCCTACCGCAACACGATCCCGCTGGAGCTCGAGGCGCCGTACCCGGGTGATCTCGAGTTGGAAGCGCGCATTACGTCGATCGTGCGCTGGAACGCGCTGGCGATGGTGGTGCGCGCGAACCGAGCCTACGGAGAGCTTGGCGGGCACATCGGCAGCTATGCGTCCGCCGCGGAAATCTTCGAGGTAGGCTTCAACCATTTTTTCCGCGGTGACCGGGGCGATGGCGGCGACCTGGTCTATTTCCAGGCGCATTCGGCTCCTGGAGTCTATGCGCGGGCGTACCTCGAAGGCAGACTGACTGAAGCGCAGCTCGCCAACTATCGCCAGGAAGTGGGCGGCAAGGGGCTGTCGTCGTATCCGCATCCGTGGCTGATGCCGGATTTCTGGCAGTTCCCGACCGGCTCGATGGGCCTGGGACCGATGAGCGCGATCTATCAGGCCCGCTTCATGCGTTATCTGCAGCATCGCGGCATCGTCGACACATCGCGTCGGCGGGTGTGGGGCGTGTTCGGTGACGGCGAAATGGACGAGCCCGAATCGATCGGCGCGCTCACACTCGCGGCCCGCGAGAACCTGGACAACCTCACCTTCGTCATCAATTGCAATCTGCAGCGGCTCGACGGTCCGGTCCGTGGCAACGGCCAGATAATTCAGGAGCTGGAATCGGTGTTCAGCGGCGCCGGCTGGAACGTCATCAAGGTGCTCTGGGGCTCGGACTGGGACCCGCTGTTCGCGCGCGACAAGACGCACAGCCTGCTGCGTGCATTCGCGGACACCTCCGACGGCGAGTATCAGACGCTGGGCGCGAACGACGGCAAGTACAACTTCGAGCATTTTTTCGGCCGCGCGCCGGAGCTTCGCGAGCTTGTCGGCGACATGACCGAGGCGCAGATCGACGCGCTCAGGCGTGGTGGTCACGATTTCCGCAAGCTGCATGCCGCATTCCGCGCGGCGACGCAGCATCAGGGACGTCCGACGGTGATCCTCGCCAAGACCAAGAAGGGCTTCGGCATGGGTCGCGCCGGTGAATCGCGCATGACCGTCCATCAGCAGAAAAAATTCGACGACAGCGCACTAATGGAATTTCGCGACCGCTTCGCGCTTCCGTTGAGCGATGCGGACGTCGAAGCGATGAAATTCTATCGCCCGAGCGAGACCAGCCGGGAGCTCGCGTACCTGCGCGCGCGGCGGGCGGCGCTGGGCAGCGCGCTGCCGGTACGGCGGCGACGATCGGCCACGCTTGCCATTCCCGACCTGCAAAGCTATGCCCGCTTCGCGCTGCACGCCGACGGCAAAGAGATGTCGACGACCATGGCCGGCGTACGGCTGCTCTCGACACTGCTGAAGGACAAGACACTCGGCCCGCGCATCGTTCCGATCGTCGCCGACGAGGCGCGCACCTTCGGCATGGCCAACCTGTTCCGACAAGTCGGCATCTACAGCTCGCTCGGCCAACGCTACGAGCCCGAGGACGCCGGCTCGATGCTCTACTACCGCGAGGCGCGTGACGGGCAGCTGCTCGAGGAAGGTATCACCGAGGCCGGCGCGCTGTCTTCGTGGACTGCGGCAGCGACGTCGTACAGCGTTCACGACCAGCCGATGCTGCCGTTCTACATTTACTACTCGATGTTCGGGTTCCAGCGCGTGGGCGACCTCATCTGGGCCGCCGCCGACCAGCGCGCCCGCGGATTCCTCCTCGGCGCCACCGCGGGACGCACGACACTGGGCGGCGAAGGGTTGCAGCACCAGGACTGAAGCAGCCACGTGGTGGCGGCAACGGTGCCGAATTGCAGGGCCTACGATCCTGCTTTCGCGAGCGAGCTGGCGGTGATCGTCGATCACGGCATCAGGCAGATGCTCGAGCGACAGGTCGACGAGTTTTACTACATCACGCTCATGAACGAGAACTACGCACAACCATCGCTGCCCCAGGGTGTCGAGCAGGACATCATCAAGGGTATGTACCGGTTCGGGACCGGGCACGCGTCCGGTGCGAAAGCCAAGGTCCGGCTGCTCGGCAGCGGAGCGATCGTGCGCGAGGTGATCGCCGCGGCCGAGCTGCTGGCGCGCGACTGGAGCATCGACAGCGAGATCTTCAGCGCGACCAGCTTTGCCGAGCTGGCGCGAGATGCGCGTGAGGTCGAGCGCTGGAACCGCCTGCATCCGGCACAAGACCCCAAGCGAAGCCATGTGCAGATGCTGCTCCCAGGCAAAGCGCCGGTGGTCGCCGCCACCGACTACGTGCGAGCGTATCCACAACTCATCGCCAGCTATGTCGATGCGCGCTTCGTCGCGCTCGGAACCGACGGCTTTGGACGAAGTGATACGCGCTCGGCGCTGCGCCAGTTCTTCGAGGTCGACAGGAACCACATCGTCGTCGCCGCGCTCGATGCGCTGGCATGCGAAGGCAGCCTTTCCAGCGCGCTAGTGGCGGCCGCGATCGAAAAGTGCGGTATCGCAGCCGATCGCGACGCACCGTGGAGCCGCTAACCTCGCTGCGCCTGGGTCGCGCAGAGACAGGCGCGCAGGCCCGCGCATCTCAGGTTGCAACCGCGGTCTGCGAAGATCGCAGGTTGGCGGTTGCTCCGCCGGAGTCGGTAGTATGATCCGACGGTCATCGGCAGCGAGACATTCCCCATGGATCGGCGAAGTTTTATCGGTGGTATCGCGGGTGGGTTGCTCGCTGTCCCGCTGGCTTCGCACTCACAGCAGGAGACGCGCGTTTACCGCGTCGGTATTCTCGAGTCGACACCCGGCGCTCAGAATGCCGGGAATCTCGACGCGCTTCGCAACGGTCTGCGTGAGCTCGGCTATGCCGAAGGACGCAACCTAGTCATCGAATACCGGTCGTCGGACGGACATGCCGAGCGTTTTCCGGATCTCGCGACCGAACTGGTTCGACTCAGGGTCGATCTGATCGTGACCCGCGGTACGCCGGCCGCGCAGGCCGCCAAGAACGCAACCGCCACTATTCCGGTGGTGATGGCGACCATGGGTGATCCACGCATCGTCGTAGCCGGCTTCGCGCGGCCTGGTGGCAATGTCACGGGCGTGACGACCTTCAGCACCGAGCTGACCGGCAAGCGCATCGAACTGCTGAAGGACATGGTTCCGAATGCCTCGCGGATCGCTCTGCTGCACAACATGGGCAACCCCGCCGCGCCGCCGGAGTGGGAGGAGGCGAGAATCGCCGCGCGATCTCTGGGCGTCCAGGCAGAACTCCTCGACGTACGCAGCCAGGACGACCTGAATCGTGCATTCGAAACCGCCATCCGCCAGCAAGTCAACGCGCTGCTCGTCGGTGCCGACGGCCTGACGCAGATGCATCAGCAAACCATCCTTGCGCTTGTGTTGCGCAGTAAGCTGCCGGCAACGTATCCTTCGCGGGCTTTCGTCGAGGCCGGGGGACTCATGGCGTATGCCGTGAACTATCCTGAGCTTTATGCCCGAGTCGCGCAGTTCGTCGGACAAATTCTCAAGGGCGCCAAGCCGGGTGACCTTCCGGTGCAGCAACCCGCCAAGTTGGAGCTGGTGATCAACCTCAAGACCGCGAAGGCGCTTGGACTCACGATCCCGCAATCGGTGTTGGTGCGAGCGGACGAAGTGATCCAATGAAGACCGCCATGGCCCAGACTATCCCGCGCAACACAGCGGTAGCTCGATGAAGGTACGTTTCTGGGGAACGCGCGGATCGATCGCCACGCCCGGCCCCGGCACGATCCGTTTCGGCGGCAATACTTCCTGCGTTGAGGTGAACACCGCGAGCGGCGGCTTGCTGGTGCTGGATTGCGGCACCGGCGCGCACCGTCTCGCCGGCCAGTTGATGACGCAAGGCAAGCAAGCGATCGACGTTCACATCCTTCTCGGTCATACGCACTGGGATCACATCCAGGGCTTTCCGTTTTTCACGCCTGCCTTCGTCAAGGGAAATTCCGCCGCGATCTATGGACCCGAAGGCAGCCGCGGTTCGCTGCATCACGTCCTGGCAGGCCAAATGGAGTTCACGTATTTTCCCGTCGAGCTGAGCCAGCTCCCGGCAGCGATCACCTATCATGATCTGACCGAAGGCATCTATACGATCGGTGGAGCGCGGGTGGCAACGCAGTTCCTCCACCACCCCGCAATGACACTGGGGTACCGGTTGGAGGCCGACGGAGTGACAGTCGTGTACCTCGTCGACCACGAGCCTTTTTCCGACATGCTCTGGCGGGCCGATGCGGAGCCCGGGTATATCGACTCGATCCTTCACGAGGGCGACCGCCGCCACGCCAAATTCATGGCGGGCGCCGATCTCGTCATCCACGACGCGCAGTACACGCCCGAGGAGTACGCGTCGAAAAAAACATGGGGACACAGCTCCTACGACTACGTGGTGAACATCGCGGCCGCGGCGGGCGTCCAGCGCGTTGCGCTAACGCACCACGATCCGGATCACGACGACGCCTTCGTCGCCGACATCGAACGCCGGGCTCGCGCCCTGGCGTCGACGTTGGGCACGAAGCTCGACGTGTTCTGCGCTTTCGAAGGTTGCGAGCTATTCCTTGCGTCGCACGCACCGATGGAACCTTTTGTCGGAGATGCGACGTCCCAGGCGTCCGTCGCCCGGCGCCAGTTTCGCATCCTCGCCGTCGACGACCAGGCGGACATGCTCACGATGCTCGTGCGAGCGCTGGAGGCAGATCAGTACGTGGTCAGCACGGCGACCAGCGGGGAGGAGGCGCTGCAGATGATCGGCCAAGCGCTGCCCGACCTCGTGGTGCTGGATTACAAGATGACCGGCATCGATGGCCTGGAGGTGGTAAGACTGCTTCGCGCCAAGGCGGAGACACGGTCCCTGCCGGTGCTGATGCTCACCGGGATGACCGATGAGCCGAGCACACGCGCCGGTTTCGAGGCGGGGGTCACCGACTATGTGACCAAGCCTTTTTCGATACCGCAACTCACCTCGCGTGTGCGCGCCTGTCTCGCAAGAAGCCAGCTTGCGTGATCGCGCCTAGGCAGGTGCGATCTCGATCCGATCGAGATAGGTCGACAACTCGCCCACCCACTTGCGCGACGCCACGGTATCGGCGACGGCGGCCGACTGCTCCAGTGCGGCGCCGATGTCGGTGATCTCCTGGAATCCCCAGCTTCCCCCGGCGCCTTTCATGCCATGGCCCAGACTTTCCACGGTCGCGTGATCGCGTCGATCCAGCGCATCGAGCAGCGCGATGACATCCTGCCGACGATTTTGCAGGAACGCGGGCACCAGGTCCGCCAACTTGGGATCCACCCGCACCGCGATCGTGGCGATCGAAGTGCTGGCCTCGAAAAATGACGTGGGCGCGACGTCGGATAGATCGCGTATCGCCTGCAGCAGCACGTCCTGCTTGATCGGCTTGGTCAAGTACGTCGTGCAGCCCGCGGCAACGAACATTTCCTGATCGCCTTTCAGCGCAGACGCGGTCAACGCCATGATCGGCGTCGGGCGTCGATGGTTCGCCAGCTCCCACGCACGTATGGTGCGTGTCGCGGTGAGACCGTCCATCACCGGCATCTGCCGGTCCATCAGGACGAGCTCGTAGTGGCCGGCGGTAAATTTCTCGCACGCGATCGCTCCGTTCTCGGCGATGTCCACCTGGTACGGCGTGTCCTGCAGGTACGCCAGCGTGATCGTGCGGTTGTCGGTCGAGTCTTCGACCAAAAGGATTCGCAGCGCAGGCAGCGCGGGCGTGAGGCGCGCGCCGACGGCGACGGCAGCTCGCCTCGCCGCCATCGGGCGGACCTCGAACGGCACGGCGAACGAGAAAACGCTGCCTTTGCCCACCCCGCTTTCAACGCGAATGC
>DASXBS010000119.1:0-5059 GCA_036491555.1 Casimicrobiaceae bacterium | reverse complement strand
TGGCGCAGGAGCTCGCCCAGCGAAGGCAGCCCGGGCACGCCCAGTCCGAGGAAATCCAGCGACGTCAGCGCCAGAATCGCGGCGCTCATTCGAAACGGCAGGAACGTGATCACCGGCGTCATGGAATTGGGCAGGATATGGCGCCGCATGATCTGCCAGTTGGACAGCCCCATCGCCCGCGCCGCGCGCACGAACTCGAGGTTCCGGTTACGCAGGAACTCGGCCCGGACGTAGTCCGAGAGATTCATCCACCCGAGCAGCGCCAGCACACCAAGCAAGAGCAGCAGCGACGGCTCGAAAAGCGACGCGATGATGATGAGCAGGTACAGCTCCGGGATCGAGCTCCAGATCTCGATCACGCGCTGCGTGAACAAGTCGATCCTTCCGCCGAAGTAGCCTTGCACCGCACCGATGGCGACGCCGAGCGCGGTGCCGACGATGGTGAGAGCGAGTCCGAAGAGCACGCTGATCCGGAAGCCGTACAACAGCCTCGCCACCATGTCGCGACCGGCTTCGTCGGTGCCGAGCAAATGACCGCCGCCGGGTCGTGCGGGATCCGCATTGCGCGCAAGCACGTCGATAGTATTGGCTCCGAACTCGTTCAGGGTGAACAGCGCCCAGTTGCCCGGCTTTGCGAACTGCTCGCGAATCAGCGGATCGTGCCAGTCGGTGGGGGTGCGGAAGTCGCCGCCGAAGCGTATTTCCGGCGGATTGCTGATCACCGGAAAAAAGAATTCTCCCTGATAGCGTGCGAGCAGCGGGCGGTCGTTGGAAACGAGCTCGGCGAACACGCTTCCGAGCAGCATCGCGACGAAGATGAACAGCGAAACGTAGCCGAGCCGGTTGCGCCGGAAGCGCGCCCATGCGCGCTGGTTGGGCGACAGTGACCGCCTGGCCCGCGCCGACGATGCGGGCGCTAAATCGTCGACGAGGACCGAGGTCCCCGCGCCAGGGATGCTCATTTCGATACCGCCGCGAACTGCACCCGCGGATCGACCACGACGTAGAGCAGGTCGCCGATCAGCTTGACCACCAGCCCGATCAGGGTCAGGAAGTAGAGCGTGCCTAGCACCACCGGATAGTCGCGCTGCAGGAGCGACTGATAGCTCAGCAGACCGAGCCCATCGAGCGAGAACAGCGTTTCGATCAGCAGCGAGCCGGCAAAAAATGCGCCGATGAACGCAGTCGGGAATCCGGTCACCAGCGGTATCAATGCGTTTCGGAATACGTGGCGATACAGCACCCGCTGCTCGGACAGTCCCTTGGCACGCGCCACCAGCACATATTGCTTGCGGATCTCTTCGACGAAAGTGTTCTTGGTGAGCATCGTGACGACAGCGAAACTGCCGATGGAGAAACAGGTGAGCGGCAGTACCAGATGCCAGAGATAGTCGCGGATGCGCGCCGGCCAGGAGAGCTCCATCCAGTTGTCCGAGATCAGCCCGCGTAGCGGGAACCAGTCGAGGAACGTGCCGCCGGCGAACACCACGATCAGCAGGACACCGAGCACGAAGCCCGGAATGGCATAACCGATGAGCACGAACAACGTCGTGATCGTGTCGAAGCGGCTGCCCTCGCGCACCGCCTTGGCGACTCCGAGCGGAATCGAGATCAGATAGGAAATGAGAAAGGTCCACAATCCGAGGCTGATCGAGACGGGCATTTTTTCCTTGATCAGCGGCCATACGTCCTTGTTGCGCATGAAGCTCTTGCCCAGATCGAAGCGTGAGAAGCTGCCGAGCATGTCGACGTAACGCTCGAGTGGCGGCTTGTCGAAGCCATAGAGCTTCTTGAGGTCGGCGATCTGCTTCGCATCCAGGTCGCGCCCGCCCCGGAAGCCACCCGTGTCGCCGCCTTTGCCCGCGCGCGACTCGGCGATGATCTGATCGATGGGTCCTCCGGGAACGAACTGGATCAGCACGAAGGTGAGCGTGAGCACGCCAACCAGCGTCGGCACCATGAGCAGCAACCGCTTGCCGATGTATGCGAGCATCGTGGCTGCTCAGGAACCCTGCTTGGCGGCCGCAGGCGTCGAAGCGCGTGCCGATTTTTCCGCGTCCTTCGACCACCACGCCGTGATGGCCCACGGCCCCCAGTCGCCGTTGGGCGACGCGATGGTGAAGTACTTGGGCATCGTCGCGGGAATGCCGAACTTGTCCCATCGCGACACCCGATCCGCGGAGAGGTACAGATCGGGCACCTGGTAGAAGCCGAAAATGATCACGCGATCGAGCGCGCGCGCTGCGTCGCGCAGCTCGTCCATCGTCTGCGCCTTGTCGATGCGCTCGATCAGCGCGTCGACCGCAGGATTCTTTAGTCCGCGGTAGTTGCCCGAGCCCTGCGTATCCGCGTTCGCGCTGCCATAAAGATCCTTCAGGTCCGCTGCGCTCGGCAGAGTGAAATCGGGGAGCCTGATCGTGACCATGTCGAAATCGAACACCTCGAGGCGCTTGCCAAACAGCGCGAAATCGACCAGGCGCACCTTGAGCTGGATTCCGAGCTTTTCCAGATTGCGCTGCCAGACCGCTTCGGCGAGTCCCGCCGCTTCCCCCGTGCGCAGATACTCGAAGACGAACGGGTCGCCCTTGTCGTTTCTGAGGACCCCGTCGGGCGCAAGCTTCCAACCCGCTTGTTCGAGCAATGCTCGCGCCTTCTTGAGATTCTCGCGCAGCGCATTGGGCGAAGTATCGTTGCGCGGCGGCTGCCACGCCGGCCCGAAAACCTCGGGAGGAAGCTGTGCGCGAAAGGGCTCCAGCAACGCGAGTTCGCCCGGACCGGGCATGCCGGTGGCGGCGAACTCGGAGTTCGCGAACATGCTGTTGGTGTGCTTGTACTGCTTGTAGACGTTGACCGCTTCGAAGTCGTAGGTATAGACGAGCGCCTCGCGTACGCGACGATCCTGGAACAGGGGGCGGCGCAAGTTGAGCACGTACGACTGGAATCCGGCGCCGAAGCCATTGGGAAATACCTGTTTGACGATGCGCCCGTCGTCCCACTTCGGTCCGGCGTTCGCGCGCATCCAGCGCCGCGCGGAATATTCGACATAGAAATCGAATTCACCGGCCTTGAATGCCTCCATGCTGATCGCGTTGTCCTGGTAGTAGCGATAGATGATGCGTTCGAAGTTGTACAGTCCGCGCGTCACGCCCAGGTCGCGTCCCCAGTAGTCCGGGTTGCGGACGAAGTCGATGCGCCGCCCGGAATCGACGCGCTCGATGGTGTAGGGCCCGCTGGTGATCGGGTAGTCGGTGATGATCTCGTCGAAGGCCTTAGGCTTGCCGTCTGGGCCCTGTCCCCACTTGCGCGAGAACACCGGCATGCCGCCGACGTTGAATATCGAATCGTTGGTCCGCTCGGCGAGGTCGAAGCGTATGGTGCGACCGTCGAGGATGGTCGCCGATTTGACGCCGGCGAGGCTCGTGCGAACGCCCGGCGCTGCCGCCTTGCTGGTCAGCATGTCGAAGGAGTACTTGACGTCCTCAGGTCGCACAGGATCGCCGTTGTTGAAGCGCGCCTTCGGGTTGAGCCGAAACGCGATCGACGACTTGTCCGGCGCGACCGCGATATCCTCGGCCAGCAACCCGTACATCGTCATCGGCTCGTCGCCCGAGCGCACCACGAGCGTCTCGAACATGAGCGTCGTCACGCCCGCGGGCGACTGGCCCTTGATGGTATAGGGGTTGAACTTGTCGAAGCTGCTGCGGCGGTCGGGGTTGGCCAGCCTCAGCGTGCCGCCCTTGGGTGCGTCCGGATTCACGTAGTCGAAGTGATCGAATCCGCGCGGGTACTTCGGGGACCCGTACGCGGCGTAAGCGTGGGTCCATGTCGGCGCGGCACGTGGATCGGTCGTTGACGCCGCGGCGAGCGCGGCACCGATCGACGCGATCGCGAACCACAGCGCGGCGGCGGCTACGGCACCGCCCTGCCAAGGGATGGGGCGCCGGGGAATTCGTGGGGAGAGGTTCAGGACCTGCATGGTGGACAGGGCGAGGATCGAGACTGCCTTGGAGTGCGGAACGTCCGATTGGTTGCGCCGCGGAGTATCCCCGTTTCGAAAGGTGTGCGCAACGCGGCGTGCCCCGGCCCGCCCCGAGTGCTCGGCGCGGGGCCCGGGTGGCGACGTGCGTTGGAGGTAAGATTCGACTTTTCGCCGCCGCCATGCAACTGCCGGTCCTGAGTCTGCGCGAAAACGCGCTGCTTTACGTCGCGAAGCTGCTGACCGGGTCGATGATCGTCTGGTACGGCCTGCGCGCGGTGGGCATTCCCGAGCCGCTATGGGCGATGATTTCGCTGATCGTCGTCACCGAGCCCGACGTCAGGATCGCCAAGACCAATTTCCGCGCCCGCGTCATCAATACCGTCAACGGAGCGATCGTCGCCTGCGTGGCCCTGCTCGTGTTCGGCGCCAATTTCGCGGCAATGCTGGTGGCGATGACCGTGTCGGTGCTGATCGCGATGTCACTGCAAAACTATCCGCCCAACTGGCGCCTCGCGCCGAATACCACCGTCGTGCTCATGGCCGCAGCGTTGACAGGCCACGGCCTGTCCGAGGAAATAGGGCTGGCCATGATGCGAGTCGCCGAGGTCTTGACCGGCAGTACCGTCGCGCTCATGCAAACGCTCGCGTACGGTTATCTGCTGCGCCGTTGGCGCGCGTGACGCTGCTCAGCCCTTGGGCTTCCCCTGGTTGGCGACAGCCTGCGTCGCCGCGGCGATCTTGTCGGGGTCGCCGAGGTAGTAGTGGCGTAGCGGCCGCAGCGCATCATCGAGCTCGTAGACCAGCGGAATGCCTGTCGGGATGTTGAGCCCTACGATCTCTTCGTCACCGATGCCGTCGAGGTGCATGACCAGTGCGCGCAGCGAGTTGCCGTGCGCGGCCACCAGGACGGTGCCGCCGCCGCGGAGGTCCGGGACGATCGCGTCGTACCAGTACGGCAGCATGCGGCCGACGACGTCCTTCAGGCACTCGGTCTGCGGGCGCAGCTCGGTCGGCAGCCCGGCGTAGCGCGCGTCGTCGAACTGCGAGTACTTGTCGTCCACGGCGAGGGGCGGCGGCGGG
>DASXBS010000118.1:0-3391 GCA_036491555.1 Casimicrobiaceae bacterium | reverse complement strand
GGATCGGCTCCATCACCGCGGTGATGATCTCGTCAGCCCACAGCGGGTACTTGAGCAGCACGCCGCCGTCGACAAAGACGATCCAGCGTTGCACGGCCGAGGGCTTGATCACGGCGCGCACCCGCGAATTCCCGGCACGTCGACCACGCGCACGCCGGAAGGCCGATGCTCGATCGCGAACAGCAGCGCTGCCACCATTTGCGCGAGGCTGACCAGCCCGAGGCGGCGCGCCGAATCGCGTGTCGCCGGAATACGTTCGAACAATGCATAGAGCGGAGTGAGCAACAGCGGCCAGCGATGACCCGGGCCGATGATGTACCACGGGCGCACGACGGTGCTGTCGATGTCAGTCGCGAGGACCAGCGCCTCGCCCTCGCGTCGCGTGCCGATGTAGGCCTGCATCACCGGCGCCGGCTGCGCAACGCTCACGTAGACGAGATGCGCCACGCGGGCGTGCCTTGCCGCCGCACACGCCTCCCGGATCGACGCGAGATCGACATCGAGAAATTGACGCGCCTTGCGCGGGTTCGGGTGCGGGGTGCCGACGAGATGGACCAGCGTATCCGCGGGCGCGATCGCGTCCGCATAGCTGGCGGCATCGAGCGCGTCGCCCGCGACCGCGCTCGTCCCCGGAGGCAGCAGCGGTACCGAAGCGGCGCGCGCCAGCGCCCTTACGCGATGGCCGCGTTGGACGAGGCGGGCGATGAGGGCGCGTCCTACATACCCGGTCGCGCCAGTGACGAATACGCAGCGTTGAGTCATCGTGCTCGCCGTATCATCCTAGAATGCGCGCGCGGCGAAGTAACCCGCGGTCGACGCCGCAGCAGTGATCGCCATGCCCCAGAGCACATCGACGACGACGAAGCTGACCGTCCAGCCCTTGAGCGTGGCGAGGTTGGAGAGATCGTAGGTCGCGTATGCAAGCAGTCCGAGCAGCGCGCCGAGCACCGCAGGGCGCACCCAGCCGCCCTGCGCGACACTCGGCTCGACGCAAAAGAACACCATGCCGGCGACGTACAGCGGGTAGAACAACGCGGCAGCCGCCCACTTGGGCGTGTCCAGAAGCAGCGGACCGATCTGCGCCTGGTAGAAATCCTTGGCAAGGTATCCAAGCCACAAAAAGTCACCTACACAAAACACGACGAGGGCGGCGACGAACGCAGCGAGCAGTGGCGACATGGCGTCTTGGATGAAAGGGCCGAAGGTGAGCCTGCGTCAGATCATACCGTCGCGATCGGCCTGAAACAGGCATCTAGCTCTGGATACGCGATCACCTCTGAAACGGATGCAGCGTTGCGTTAACATTACACGAGGACGCGCCATAAACTAGACCCGGAGGCAAGACCATGTACAAGTCGACGATCGCTGCCGCCCTGTTATTGAGCGGCTCCCTTGCCACATCAAGCGTCTTGGCGCAGGCGCAGCGCATCGAGGCGGACGTGGTCACGGCGGATGCGAACGCGCTGCAGTTGCGCTCGCACGCGGGCAACACGGTAACGGTGATGGTGGACGATTCGACGCGCCTTAGCGCACGCTCGGCATCGACCGTCGACAAGATCGTTCCGGGTGCATTCATCGGCACGACTGCCGTACCGGGCGCCGACGGAACGCTGACCGCCGTCGAGGTTCACATTTTCGCCGAGTCGATGCGCGGGACCGGCGAAGGTCACCGGCCGATGGCCGGCGCGCCCGGAAGCACCATGACCAACGCGACCGTGAGCGGCGCAACGCGCGCCGTCGCGTCCAAAAACACGATGACCAATGCAACCGTCGCCTCGGAAGCGGGGTCCGGGAAGGAAGGACTCAAGCTCAAGCTGACTTACGCCGGCGGCGAGCAGGTGGTCACCGTGGCGCCGGGCACGCCGGTGGAGTTGATCGAGCCAGCGACCAGGTCGGCGCTGGTACCGGGTACGCACGTGCTGGTTTTCGCCGAGCCCCGCGCGGATGGAGTTCTGTTCGCACAGCGTATCAACATCGGCAAGAACGGTTATGTACCGACGCGCTGAAATCGGACCTATCGACGTCTGACTCGAGCGGGTCGCGTTGAAATTGATCGCACTGACGTTGATGTGCTGCGTGTTCGTAGGCAAGGTCGCCGCTTTCACCTTCAGCGACGGCACGGCCACGACCTGCTCGGCAAGCGGGCGTCAGGTCACCGAGGTCGACGGCGGGTCCGATAGTCGGGTGGTCAAGCTCAACTACACCGCCACGACCGAGCGCCGTCCTGGCGGCGCGGGCTATACCATCACATGGAATGCCGCCAAGCTCGCAAGCCTGCCGCCGGCGGTGCACGACCTGATCTTCTTTCACGAATGCGCGCACGCTACACTTCCCACCCAGGACGAGCTGCGCGCCAATTGCGAGGGCTTGCGCATGATGCGCGCGGCGGGGCGCGCAGGCGCTGCGGTAGAAGCGCAGCTTGCACTGTTCTTTGGGGCGGCCAACCCGTACTGGGTGAACACACTCAAGTGCGCCAACCCTACCGTGGCGCCGGCGGCGCTGCCGGGCGCGCCCGCCGATTAGATCCAGCGCGCCGCGTCGCGATGGGGTCTCACGGTCCCGGCGCGCACATCGCGACGCCGAGTGCACCGCTGCCAGCCGCGCTCCAACCGAGTGCGAGCATTTGATCGCGTAGCGCCATCGACGTCGTGTAGCGATGGTTGAGGCCGGGGCGCTGATCGATGACGCCGAACACCGCGACGCTGCCCGCTGCGCAGTTCCCGTCGACCGGATCGGGAACCGCGGGCCGCGGCACATCGGCATTCTGCGGCCAGACATTCGGCAGTCGGTGAAGCGAAGCGTCGCAGGTCGGAACGCGCGTTGCGTTTCCGATGTGACCGCGCGTCCCGCAGGCGCTGGTCCCCGGGGCGTCGATGTGCACCGTCTCCGCGTAGACGTTCATCGATTGGCCCGTGCGCTGCCATCCGGCAACGCACGCCTGATCGAGCGCAGCGATCAGCGCGGTATCCGCCGTCATCAGGAAGAGGTCGGACGCGGAGCAATGATATTCGACCGCCGTCGTCGTAGTCGCGGGTGAGGCGGGCGCGACATTGGTTGCGCCGGAATTCGGATCGGCCATCAGTGAAGATTCATCGACCGCTTCGAAATCGCTGCCATGCAGCAGCGAAAGCTGGTGCAGCTCGTCGTCATCCCAGCGCGGATCGGGCGCCCCGCTCAGGAACCACGAGCTGCCGTTGTCGGCGAGAAACATTCCGTACCGCTTGAGCGCTCGCAGGATCACCTTTACGTTGGGTCCGAAGCTCGAGATGTCGACGCTCTGTTTGAGCCGGAAGCGCTGTCCCATCGGAGGGTAGGCGATGCCGGTAAGGTTCGACGCCTTGTGGCGTGCAGGCCAGATGAAGCTGTTGCGCGTTTGCGGAGCGGTGAAGCG
>DASXBS010000117.1:0-56886 GCA_036491555.1 Casimicrobiaceae bacterium | reverse complement strand
CCTGCAGGAGGAGAGCCTAATGGATCCGCGCTTCGGACGCTACGTCAACACCAACCTCGCCGAGTATCACATGCCGGTCAATGCCGACGTGCCCGTCATCGACGTCATCATGATCGAAGAGAAGGACGAGCTGGTGAGCCCGCTGGGCGCCAAGGGCGCGGGCGAGATCGGCATCACCGGCGCAGTGGCGGCCATCGGCAACGCGGTCTATCACGCCACCGGCAAGCGCGTGCGCACACTGCCGATCACGCTCGACAAGCTGATCGACAATGGAAACGGTGCCCTCAACGCGTCGAACTGATCGCTAGGCGTCCGCTAGACACCAGTCCGCTGCGCGCGGACGAATCGTTCGGACATCGCTCGCGACGCCCAGCCCTTGACGGTGAGTTGCTTTCCGGTGAAAGCGACGGCCGCGACGAAAAAGTGCTCGATCTGGCGCCGGCTCGTGTCCGGTATGTCGCCGATGTCCTCCAGCGTTCCCACAGTCTGATCCCAGGCTGGCGCCGCGACGATGCGGTTGTTGACCTCGGGCTTGGCGCGCTTCGCGCCTCGCTCGCGCTGCTCGATCCTCACCATGCCGAGAATGCGGCACGGGAGCACCACGCCCGGATAGGTGGCCTGATGATGAATCACCAGCGCATCGAGGGGATCGCCGTCGTCGCCTCGGGTGCCAGGAATGAATCCCCAATCGAAGGGATACGCCACGCCAAGCGGAAGCTCGCGCGAAATCGTGAACGCACGCAGCTGCGGGTCATAACTAATTTTCATGCGCGAGCCACGCGGCGACTCCACCACCACGCGCAGCGCGCCATCGTCGTCGAACGACGCGATCTCGATCAGGCCGGGGCTCACGACGGCGGCCGATCGCGGCGAAGCTCGGCGGTCCGTGTGCCGATCGGAAGCGCTCCATGCACCTTTGCGCGGCTGCGATTGTGGCGCCGCTTCCACAGGGGAAATACGAACCAGAGAAACGCAAGCACCACAAAGGTAGCAGCGCCCGTGAGCACCGGCGGCAAAAGCGCGGTTCGCGCGAACGTCATGCGGGCAACGACGTAGATATCGATGCTCACGCCGATCGACAGCGGGATGAGCGCAGTCGCGATCATCACCGAGCCAAGGCGAGTGAATTCTGCGGACGCCACCGATGGCTCGCACAACCTTCGATACGCCGCCGGCGCCATGAGCAATCCCATCGATGCGGCGATGAGCAGCAGCGCGACCAAATGCAGGAGAGTGTCGGGAAACTCGAGCTCGGTGAAGCGAGTGTTGAAGGCAGCGATAAGCTGAAATCCAAACAGTGCCTGCACGCCGGGGAGCACCATCCTTGCTTCCTCGTGCAAGTCCTGGACCTGGTCGCGCAAAGACTCCCGCTGCGTCGCGCGTTGCGGCATGTCGCGGGACGCAGGCTTCACCCAGCCGCGCTGCTACTTGACGGCGCGCTTGGCCATCATGAAGAGCGGCGCCACCACGTTGGCCTCGCTGGAGCGGGGCGGGCGGACTTCGCTCGCTCGCTGCTCGCGACGTATGCGTGCGAAGGTCTTGCGCAGGTCGGTGCGTATGCTGGGTACGTAGTTGAACGACGGATCGAGCAGTGATTTCATGAATCCTCTCCTTGGGCGCCACGACGGTAGACATCCGCGAAGGCACGTTAGCAAAGGTGTCATTACCGCTGTATCAGTGACCATCCGAATATGATGTGCGCCATCGGGCGGTCCCTTGTAGGAGTAGCGCTTACGAACTCGAGCGGGTCGCCGGCGGTGCTTTTTCAGCCGCCCCTGGGCGAGCGCCAATCGCTCGCGCTCGGGCGCCGGTTCGGCCGGTTGCCAGCTGGATCGCAGCCCGACGTCGTGCTGTGCTCGCCGTACCTTCGCGCCCGCGAGACGGCCACGCTGCTGATGGATGCCGCGGGGATGGGGCGCGCGGTCGATCTGCTGCTGCCCGACGAGCGCTTGCGGGAAAAGGAATTCGGCATCCTGGACCGCCTGACCAAGACCGGCATCGCGCAGCATTACCCGGATCTGCACGCTCAGCGCGCGCATGTCGGCAAGTTCTATTTCCGGCCACCGGGCGGTGAAAGCTGGTGCGACGTGATTTTCCGGCTGCGCAGCGTCATCGATACGATCCTGCTCGAGCACCGCGATCGGCGCCTCCTGGTGGTGACGCATCAGGTGGTCGTGAACGGTTTTCGGTATCTTCTTGAAAAGCTCGACGAAGCGCAGATCATGGCCATCGACCGGGCTGCCGATGTTCCCAATTGGGCGGTGACCTCGTACGAATTCGGCGCCCGCCCCGCGATCTCCGGCAAATGGACGCCGCGCTTGATAAATTTCGTGGCACCGCTGGAAGAGACCGGCACCCTCGTGACGGTTGCAAAGGATCTGCCGGTCGCACCCAAGGCATGATCGGGGCGCAGCTCAGCCTCGCGCCGTGCCCGCGTGCATGCGAAGCGTCGAATCGCCGCGACCGAGAGCAAGCTCGAAGGGGACGCCATCGGCGAGGCAGTCGCACAGCTGTCGATACACTTCGCGCAGTCGGTCGCGAGTGAACTCGCCATCGACGGCACGCAATATTCGCCGCGCCAACGTGCCCTGCTCCGAGATCGCCAGCACGTAGGGGTGCCACCACTCGGGCTGCCCCCTGATGGCGCCGACTTCGTCGATGAGCGCCCGCCACAACTGTGCTGCGCTGCGTCGCCAGCCGGGTACGCCAAGCGCGCGCATGTAGGCGGCATCCTGGATGACGGCGTGCTCGCCGTGCCTTACGCAATCGTGAAACACCCGGGCGAGGTCGTCGGTCGCGATCGCTTGCTTCGGCGACGGGTTCCGATCGTAGAGGGCGCGGGTGACGGCGATCGTCGCCTCCGCGATCGCGAGATCCATGCGCGGGCATTCCTGCGTATCCGCGAGCCTGATTTCCAGCGCACTGCGATCGAAGCGCGCGATCGCGCCGCGTGAATTCAGCCACTCGTGGCGAAGGATTCCTTCGGGGTCGTAGGAGGCGATCTGCTCGTACATAGGCGCCAGCACGCGCTGCCGGTATTCCGTCGAGCTGTCGACCGATTCGGGAATGATGCTGCCCGCGATGGCCGGGAAGCGCAGCGCGTTGGTGCGATAGCACTCGAGTCGGTAATCGACGCAACCGGTATCGCCCGCCTGGACGATCGGCGAGCTCGCTGCGAGCGCCGGCAACAGCGGCAGCACCAGCCGCACCGCGGCGTGCAGCCGCACGAACTGCGCCTCGTCGGCGAATGGCAGGTTGATGTGCATGCTCTGGAGATTGGCCCAGCCGTGGCGTCTGCAGTCGAACAGCCGGTCGTACGTTTGGTAGATGCCGTGCTCGTCCCCGCTCCACAGCACAGCCTCGGTATGTGGATTCATCCAGGGATGCATGCCGGAGGGCATCAGGCGCGCACCATGGGCCGCCAGGGCGTGGTTGCCGCACGCGATCTCGGTCTGAAAGGAATGGACCAGCGCGTCGAGCTCAGATACGGGGACCGCGTTCTTGAGCTCAACCACGTGCGCCACCAGCTCGTTCGACCAAGCGAGCGCGGGCCCCACGTGGGCGGCGAGCTCGCTTGCGGCGCGCTGGTCTAGCAGCGCACGCGCGATTGGGCGCGCATCCAGCGACTGCGCGTCGACGATGGCGTATTCGAGCTCGATGCCGTAGCCCGCGAAGGCGGGGAGGGTGCGGCCGGCGTTCACGATGCGGGCAGGCGCCTTCGCTCGTGGACGCGGCGTGTGATCACGCCGACGATCTCGCGGTAAAGCGCGGGACCGAGCACGGCGTCCTCGTTGCCGGCGTCGATGTTCGGATTGTCGTTGACCTCCATGACCACGCACTGGGTATCCGTCTGCTTGAGGTCGACGCCGTACAGCCCGTCGCCGACCAAATTCGCCGCCCGCACCGCCGTCTTGACCACGATCTCGGGCACTTCGCCGATAGTGAAGCACGCGGTCGTTCCCTCGACACGCGCCTCGGCTTCGCGCTTGATCACCTGCCAATGGCCGGCGGCCATGAAGTACTTGCACACGTAGATGGGGCGACGGTCGAACACGCCGACGCGCCAGTCGAAGGAGGTGGGCAGCCATTCCTGCGCAACCACCAGGTGCGATTCGCGAAGGATGCGCTGCACCGTCTCTTCGAGGGCCTCCGGCGATTCGATCTTGGTCACGCCCAGTGAGAAAGCGCTGTCCGGCTGCTTGAGCACGAGCGGGAAGCCCAGCGTCGGAACGATCTGGTGCACGTTGCCCGCGTGCACCATCATCGTTCTCGGCGTCCCCACGCGGTGGCGCGCGAACAGTTCGTGGAGAAACACCTTGTTCGAGCAGCGCAGGATCGACTCCGGATCGTCGACCACCACCAGCCCCTCGCTGGCGGCACGGCGCGCGAACTGGTAGGTGTAGTGATTCACCTGCGTCGTGTCGCGAATGAACAGCGCATCGAATTCACCGACCCGGTCGAGATCGCCGCGCCCGATGATCTCGGCACGCACGCCGAGGGTGCCCGCCGCGTGGAGGAACTTGTCCAGCGCGCCGGCGTTGGATGGTGAATCAGGGGTGTCGGGACTGTGCAGGATAGCGAGCGACGTGCCGCGCGGTGTGCCTTCGCGTTTTGCCGGCTTGTGACGCTGCACATAATCCGAAAGCGTTTCGGCAAAGAAGGCTCGACCGCCGGGGCCCACGTCGGCCATGCTCTGGATGCGCAGTGCGCCGAGCGTCCATTTCGATGCGCGCCGGACAAAGCTGGCGCGCAGCAGCGGCGCCCGGATTTGCGCGAACAACTGCTGCGCAAGCGTGTCGAATCGGCGCGTGGGATCGCGCCCGAAGTAGGCGTCGACGGTGATCGAGTCGGACGACTCGTGCGCGAGCGTGCGCTGTACGTGGTGGTTGAATTCGTCGTCGACCCCGTGCTTCGGGTTCTGCAGGTCTCCGAGGGTCTTCACGTCGGGGAGCGGCCGGTGGCCGCGCGCCTCCGCGAGCAACGAAACGTAGTAACCGCGCGACTGGTAGCGATCGACGCGGCAGCAGTTGAGCACTCGGGCGACGCGCTGTTCGCTGTAGGCGGGATCGGTCAGGTACGTTCGTGCCGAGACGACCGTGACTCCAGCGATCTCCTCGGGGTAGTCGCGCGCGTGGTTCACGATCAGCAGGACGTTGCTCACGCGCGCCACCCCCTCGCGGCAGGGTAGACCACGAGCAGGTTCGCGTCATGCGTCACAATGCCCAGAAGGACCGCGCCAACCACACGGTCGATGCCCATCCAGTACGAGTGCGAACGCCCGTAGGGGTTGGGCTGATAGGGGTCGATCACCAGGACCCGGCGGCGGGCAGGATCCCAGCCTGCGATGACCACGAAGTGCCCTGCGGGAAGTCCGCGCAGATCGTCGACGAGCGCATCGTCGCCGTATTCGCGCGGGGAGCGGTTGAGATAGGTCGCGCTCAGCCCGGTGAGGATCGGCAGCTTGCAATGCAGGATGCTGCGGATCAACTGCTGGGGCACGGTCGCGAAACGGATGCGCCCTCCCAGCGCGAGAAACTCGAGGTAGCCGGAAGTGGCTTGCTGCAGACGTGGATCGGCCTTCAGCTCGCGCTGGCGCTGGAGTCGCTCGGCGAGGTTCACGCGCGGCCGCACGAACCAGCTCGGATCGAAAACCAGGAGATTGCACGTATAGATCCTCGCCCTATAGCCCTGGCGAAGCGCATCGCAACCCAGGAACACCGCCAGCGTGCCCCCGTGCGGAAAGCGGTGCGTGCGCTCGATGACTTCGCTGAGTGGGACCGTGCGTCCCCAGTAGCGATAGATGGCATGAAGGCACGTCGGGCCGCAGGTGGTCTCATCGGGCTGGGGCAGCGTCGACACCGCGAGGTGGACGAAACCTTGGCGCGAAAGCCGCGCCGTAGCGCCGGCGTCTCCCCCAGCCTCGGTGCGAGAGGAGCGCAGCGCTTCGTTGAAGGGCGTAGGAGTCGTAGCGCGGGACATCGCCGTTCACTATCGCCTCGCGCGTGCATGCAACGTATCGGGCGCGCTCCGATTCTTGTGTAGGAAAGCGACTAAGCTGGTGCTCTTGTCCGCGCGGGCGTCGCCCCCAACTGTTGCATGCGACTTTCAACGGTTCTTCCGATGCTCCGAACCTACGCCATCCTTGCATTACTCCATGGGTACATCGCGTGGCGGCTGCTGCCCGATCTCCCGTACCCCTGGGTGGCGCTCGCGCTTGCGACATGGCTGGTGCTGTCGCTGCTGCTCATGCCTCTCGGCTTCGCCGCGCGTCGCTTTCGCGATCCCGATGCGGGTGACCGGGCGACCTGGGCCGGCATGCTGGCGGCAGGCGCATTTTCTTCGCTGCTGCTCCTGACCCTGCTGCGCGACATCGTGTTGACCGCGGCTCACTTGGCGCCGGCATCATGGCTCGACCCGGCGCTCATGCTCCGCTCGCATGCGACGACGGCGCTGGGCGTGCCTTTGCTCGCGGCGCTGGCGACGATGGCGGGCCTGGTCAATGCGAGGCTGCGTGCCGCCATCCGCCGCGTCGACGTTCCGATCACGAACCTGCCGGCATCGCTGCATGGCTTCACCATCGCCCAAATCAGCGACGTTCACGTCGGTCCGACCATCAAGCGGCGCTACCTCGACGCCATCGTCGACGCGGTCAACGCGCTCAATGCCGACCTGATCGCGGTCACCGGTGATCTGGTCGACGGCAGCGTCGAGCGCCTGTCTCACCACACCCAGCCGTTGTCGCGCCTTGTGGCTCGCCACGGCGCGTATTTCGTGACCGGGAACCACGAGTACTACTCGGGGGCGCGCGCATGGATCACCGAGCTTCGCCGCCTGGGTTTGCGCGTGCTGCAGAACGAGCATGTCGTGCTAGAGCACGATGGCGAAACGCTCGTGGTGGGGGGCGTGACCGATTACGGCGCGCATCATTTCGATCCAGCGCAACGCAGCGACCCCAAAGCCGCGATCGCCGGCGCACCGCATCATGCTGCGTTCAGGCTCCTGCTTGCCCACCAGCCGCGCTCGGCTTTCGCAGCGATGCCGGCCGGATTCGATCTGCAGCTCTCCGGCCATACGCACGGAGGCCAGTTCGTACCGTGGAATTTTCTGGTGCGTCTGCAGCAGCCGTTCACCGCAGGGTTGCACCGGCTGGGATCACTGTGGGTCTACATCAGCCGCGGGACCGGCTATTGGGGTCCGCCGATACGGCTGGGCGCACCCTCGGAGATCACCGCCGTGCGCTTGGTCGCAGCCTGAATCCGTTCAGCGCGGCTTGCGCGCGCGGCCGCGCTCGAACATGCGCCGCGCATCTTTGTAACGGTCAGTGTCCTGCTGTCCGCTTTCGAGGTCTCGGTGCGCCTGAGCGACGGCGGGATCGGGCGGCACCTTGATCGACGGCGACTCGTCGCGCTCATGCGGCAACTCTGGAGTTGAGCCGCGGCGGCGCGTGGGCAGCGCGACATCGGCTTGGAGCAGCGTCTCTGACCGCTGCGACGGTGGGGATCGTTTGCGCATGGCGTGCTTTCGTAGGGTTGCTAACGGTTCCCGTGCAATCGCCATGCCACTCATTACAGGTTGCAAGGCGTTGAGGGAATTGAGGAGTAATCGGCACTGCTGCGCAATCGGCGAAAAAACTTCCATGCCTTTACGCATAATCGCCCAATGTAGGAATCGTCCTGCCTGTGAATCAGAGCGCAGCCGATGGTGCGCCACTGGACGTTCGTCCATCCTAGGTGCGCTGCCGGCTCACCGAACCCATATCACGTCGGCCAACTTTCGAAAGGATGTGCCATGCGTAACAAACTTCTGAATTCGCTGATGGCCGCAACGTTCGCGACCCTAGCCGTGAGCGCCGTCGCGCAGAACGCGACACCGCGCGAACCCACGCCGGGCCAGGCGCAGCCACTGACCGGCAACACGCAGAACGGGAGCACCGTCGGGACGACGCCGTCGACGAACCCCACATCACCTGGCATGAACTCGCAGTACAACACGACCACGCCGGGCATGGGCAACACAACGAACGCGCGCATGACCAACGAGCAGATGCGTGAATATATCGAAGCGCGGCGCGCATGCTCGTTGCAGACCGGCGCGCAGGCGCAAGCGTGCAACGATGCCACGAACGCCCGCTTCACCGCGGTCGATCCCAAGTGTCAGAAGCTCGCAGGTCCGGCGCTCGCCGACTGCCTGCGTGGCGCTGATCACGGCGGCAACTGAGTCGTTTCCTAGCTGATGCACATGGCCACCCGCCCGTGCGGGTGGTTTTTTTTTGGGGGGGCGATGCGCCACGTCGGAGCACCTCCTACAGGCGAATCCGAAAGTTCCTTACAGGGTGATCCCCTGGATGGCGTAAAGTAGAGATCCGCGCCCAGGGGCACGCGCGACGGTGTGCTTGCGCGCCGCACCGGCCCGGGTTGAATGGGAGCTGCCGTGGGCAAGTTTCGATCCATCAGGTTGTCACTACGCTTCATCGTGCCGCTGGCACTGACACTGGCGCTGCTCGCTTACGCGCTCGTGCCGGTGGTGGATCAGCTGACGCTGCGTTGGTGGGTCAACGATCTCGATGTCCGCGCGCACCTGGTCGCCAACACCTTGGGCGACCAGGTCGCCGACCTCGTCAGCGACGGACCCGCTAGCAAGGTCAACGCCCTGTTCCTGCGCGCGATCCAGGACGAGCGGCTATACGCGATCGCGTTCTGCGACAAATCGAACAAGGTCCGCTACGAGACGCCGACCTATCCCTCGTCGCTGGGGTGCACCGTTCCGCCGCCAGCGCCGGGCGATCATCCCTCGGTGGTGCGCCTGCGCCAAGGACCGCTCCACGTCGTGCAATATCCCATCACGAGAGGCAGCGATTTCCTGGGCACGCTGATGCTGGTCCACGACATGAATTTCGTCGAGCGGCGAAGCGTCGACACGCGGCGTTACCTCATCGGGCTGTTCATCGTGCTGGGCATCGTGGTATCGCTGGTCACCGTGGTCATCGCCCACCTGTCGTGGCGGGGCTGGGTCGCGGGTGTTCGCGCGCTGTTTCGCGGCGAAGGGATCACCCAGCCCTTCTCACCCTTCTCGCAGCCGGCGCCGAGCGACCTGCAGCCGCTCGCCAGCGACCTGCGCATGCTACTGCGCGAGCTCGACATGAGCCGCCGCGGGCGCGATCAGAGCGGAGCGTGGAGTCCGGAGCTGCTGCGGCGCACGCTGCGCGACCAGATGCTGGGCGACGAAATCATCGTGGTGTCCAACCGCGAGCCATTCATCCATGTGCGCACCGACGATGGCATCCGCTTGCAGCGGCCGGCCAGCGGACTCGTCACCGCGCTCGAGCCGGTGATGCGCGCCTGCTCCGGGACGTGGATCGCGCACGGCAGCGGCAATGCCGATCGCGCGACGGTGGACGCGAACGACCGCGTTCGGGTGCCGCCGGACAAGCCGAGCTACACGCTGCGCCGGGTGTGGCTCACCGAGGAGGAGGAGAAGGGTTACTACTACGGCTTCGCCAACGAGGGGCTCTGGCCCCTCTGCCACATCGCGCACGTACGGCCGGTGTTTCGCTCGCAGGACTGGGAGATGTACAAGCGCGTGAATCGTCGCTTCGCCGACGCAGTCGTGCGCGAGGCGCGCACCGAGGATCCGGTGGTGCTGGTACAGGACTATCACCTCGCGCTGGTCCCACGCATGGTCCGTGAAAAGCTGCCCAAGGCGACCATCATCACCTTCTGGCACATCCCCTGGCCCAATCCCGAGTCCTTCGGCATCTGTCCGTGGCGCGACGAGATTCTCGAAGGCATGTTGGGCAGCACGATCCTCGGCTTCCATACGCGCTTCCATTGCCAGAACTTCGTCGAGACGGTCGATCGCAATCTGGAGGCGCGCATCGAGCGCGAATCGTCCACCATCTCGTACGGCGGGCAGCTCACGCGCGTCGAGGATTATCCGATCTCGATCCAGTGGCCTGCGGAGTGGGTGGAATCGCAGCTGCCGGTGGCGCTGTGCCGCGCCAAGGTGGTCCGCGTCGAGAACCTGCGCGACGATGTGCTGCTCGCGGTCGGTGTCGACCGCATGGACTACACCAAGGGCATTCTGGAGCGTTTTCACGCGGTCGAAAGGCTGCTCGAAGTGTATCCCGAATTCATCGGCCGGCTGGTGCTGGTACAGATCGCCGCGCCTTCGCGCTCGTCGCTCGAGGAGTACCACAATTTCGAGGAGCGCGTTCACGAACTGGCGGCGCGGATCAACCAGCGCTTCGGTCGCGACGACTACGCGCCGATCCATCTCAAGGCCGAGCACCACGGTTCGGCACTGATCAACGAATATTATCGCGCCGCGCAGGTGTGCGTCGTCACCAGCCTGCACGACGGCATGAACCTGGTCGCCAAGGAATTCATCGCGTCGCGCGACGACGAGCAGGGTGTGCTGGTGCTCTCGCAGTTCACCGGCGCCGCGCGCGAACTTCACGACGCTCTGCTGGTCAATCCTTATCATGGGGACCAGTCCGCCGACGCGCTGTACCGCGCGCTGATCATGCCACCGGACGAGCAACGGGTGCGCATGCGCAGTATGCGGCGCATCGTCGCCGAATTCAACGTCTATCGCTGGGCGGGGGCGATGCTGCTTGATGCGGCACGCTTGCGCCAGAGAAATCGCGTCTCGCAACGCATTGTCGAGCACCAGCGCGAGGCGTCCGCGGAGTTCGCGTGACTTACGCGCTGTCAAGCGAAGGGCTCAGGTGCCTTCGCAGTGTCAGCGGAGAGGATGCCCTCCTGGCATTCGACATCGACGGTACGCTCGCACCCATCGCGGCGCAGCCGTGGGCGGCGCGCATTCCCGACGACATCCAGCGCATGCTCGTCTATCTGAACGAGGTGCGCACGGTCGCGATCGTAACCGGTCGCAGCATCGCCGATGCGCGCCGGATGCTCGCCTTCGAGCCCGCGTATCTCGTCGGCAGTCACGGCGCCGAAGGCGTCCCGGGGCGCGCGGCGGACAGAGCAGCGCTGGCGCTCGTCACGCGCGGATGGATGGCGGCACTGAACTCGCCCGGTCAGCCGTGGCCGCCGACCCCAGGCGTTCTGCTGGAGGACAAGGGGTGTTCGCTGGCGGTGCACTACCGCCACGCCGGCGATCGCGAGCAGGCGCTGCATCTGATCGAACAGCGAGCGCGACGACTTTCTCCGCCGCCGCGGTTGATCCACGGCAAATGCGTCCTGAACCTGCTGCCCGCGGGAGCGCCGCACAAGGGTGACGCGTTGCGCGCCCTGCTCGTCGACTCCGGCCGAACACGCGCGATCTATGTGGGCGACGACGTCACCGACGAGGATGTGTTCCGCCTCCATCTGCCCGGGGTGATCTCAGTTCGCGTTGCGCCGGTGGGCGAGCGCACCACCGACCTGTACCTGCCGCTTCAGGAAGAAGTGAGCGATCTGTTGCGCGAGCTCACCGCAATGATCGACCAAGAAGCGGCGGGCTTCGTGCACACGAGAGCGTAGTTTAGGCGGATCTGCAGACGAGCTCTGGGGCAATTTCCCTCAGACCTACTCGATGGCCGGACCATCAACGGCGCGTCTCGTCGCCTGTCACGGCGCTGGGACGCGGTCCGGTAGTAGGTCAGTCGCTGGCGCTGATCTCGCTGTCGTGCCAGCGCGACAGCGCGAAATGCGACAGGCACACCGTGAGCCCGAACAGCGCGACACCGCTCGCGGTGATCAGCAGCAGCGCGGCAAACAGTCGCGGAATGTTGAGCTGTATGCCGGCGAGGAGGATCTGGTAGGCGAGGCCCGCGCCCTGGCCGCCCGTTCCGGCGACGAACTCGGCGACCACGGCGCCGATCAGTGCCAGTCCGCTGGCGATGCGAAGGCCGCCGAAAAAATAAGGCAGCGCGCTCGGGATGCGCAGGCGCAGAAGGATCTGCGTTCGCGTCGCGCGGCAGACGCGGAACAGGTTGAGCAGGCCTGGATCGACGCTGCGCAAGCCGAGCGTGGTGTTGGAGATGATCGGAAAAATCGCCACCACCACGGCGCAAAGCACGAGCGCGGTGCGCGTGTCCCTGACCCAGATGATGATCAGAGGAGCGATGGCGACGATGGGTGTCACCTGCAGCACCACCGCGTAGGGAAACAGGCTCATCTCGATCCAGCGACTGCGCACGAACACGAGCGCGATCGCCACGCCGGCCATCACCGAGATCGCGAGGGCGGAGAGCGCGACGCCGAGCGTGACCGCCAGCGAATCGAACAGCAGCACGCGGTCCTCGATCAGTGCGCGCAGCACGCGCAGCGGCGATGGCACGAGGTACGCCGGAACGTCGTAGGCGAGCACCAGCGACTGCCACAGCGCGAGCGCCACGATCGCGATCAGCACCGGCGCCGCGAAGCGCAGGAGACGGCCGTGCTTCGCGGTGCCGGATGCGACGGGCTGCGCGCTCATCGTGCTGTACCCGCCGCGCCCGACGCCTTGGCCACCATCCGAGACAGCTGCACGCAGCGCTCGGCGAAGGCGGGCTTGAGCCGGTAATCGTCGCCGCGCGGAAACGGCTCGTCGATGTCGACCTGCGTGACAATGCGGCCGGGTCGTGCCGCCATCACCACCACACGCGTCGAAAGAAATACCGCCTCGACGATGCTGTGCGTGACGAACACGATGGTGAGCGCGCGTGCCGACCACATCGACAGCAGCTCGGCATCGAGCCGCTGGCGCGTGAACTCGTCGAGTGCGCCGAACGGCTCGTCCATCAGCAGCAGGTCCGGCGAAGTGACCAGCGCGCGCGCAATCGACGCCCGCATCTGCATGCCGCCGGACAGCTCGCGCGGGAGCTGATGAGCGGCATCGGCGAGGCCGACGAGCGCCAGCGCATTGCGCGCGGCGTCATCGGCCTCGGCACGCAACACGCCTGCGAGGTCGAGAGGCAGCCTCACGTTGGTGTCGATGCGCGCCCATGGCATGAGCGTCGGCGACTGGAACACCATCGCCAGCCGTCGTCCCTGTGCGCCTGTAGACGCATGATCGCCGCCCCACCAGTGCACCGAGCCAGACGAGGGCTCGATCAACGCGGCGGCGAGATTGAGGAGCGTGGTCTTGCCGCAGCCGGACGGACCGAGCAGGGTGACGAACTCGCCGCGCTCGACGCGAAGATCCACCGGCGCGAGCGCTTCGATGCCGGCGCGATACGACTTGCCGGCCGCGACGATGTCGAGCACCGGCGCCCGGGCCCGCGCGTCGGCCGACGCGGTCAGGGCAGGACCTTTACGTCGCGAACGACCGACAGTGAGTACGCGGACTTGTAGTCGATCCCCGTCCTGGAAAGTCCCGCGCTGCGCAGAAAATCGAAGGTCGCATTCCAGCGCGCGTCGGTCATCGTGAGCAAACCCAGCGTCGCGGCGTCGCCACCGGCGACGATGGCGTGCTCCTTCATCTTGCGGTGACTGAAAGCGAGCAACTCCTCGCTCATCTGCGGATTGTCTCTGCGGATGAGCGCATTCCCCGGCGCCGGGTCGACGAGATAGCTTTTCCAGCCTTCGGCCGATGCGCGCACGAATCGGGTCAGAACGTCGGCGCGCCGCGCCAGCGTGTCGCGAGTGACGACGAGCGCTTCCGAATACGGTGGATAGCCGAGGTCGGCGAGCAGGAACACCACCGGCTTCACGCCGCCTTTCTCGATGGAAAACGGCTCCGAGGTGGCGAAGCCCTGCTGCGAAAGGGCCGGATCGGCGAGAAAGGGCTGCACGCTGAAGCCGTAGGGCCGCTTCTGGTTGTCGCTGAATCCGTAGCGCTGCTTGAGCCACGGCCAGAAGGTGGTGTTGCTCGCGGCGCCGATGGCGATCGGCTTGCCCTTGAGGTCCTCCAGACTGGAGACGCCGGGGTGCGCAATGATCGCGGTCGGGTTCTTCTGGAAGGTCGCCGCGATCGTGACCACGGGAACATTCTGCTCGACTGCCGACACCACCTGCAGGGCGTCGGCCATCACGATGTCGAGCTGCTTCGCGGCGAGCAGTTGCAGCCCGTTGACCTGCGGCCCGCCCATTTTCAGCGTGACCTCAAGACCGTATTTCCTGTAGATGCCCTCGGCCTGCGCCTGGTAGTAGCCGCCATGCTCGGCCTGTGCGAGCCAATCGGTGGCGAACACCACGCGATCCAGAGTCTGCGTCGATGCGATTGTGGGTGCGAGCAGGATCGCGCACAACAAGTAACGTATCGGGCGAATCATGTGTGCTCCGGATGTCAGACGCGAAGGCAATTCGGAGATTATGCGCAAGTTCAGCGCGTATTGCGCGTTGCGATCGATGCATCCCGGCGTCTGGCGCCGGGAAGGGTAGCCGATATCGATTCGGAACCCTCAATCGGTGTGCTGGGGACACCTGCCCCGGTCACGAAGCCAGCGTGAGACGCACCGCGAGCAGCACCGCCGCGGCCAGCGCGGCGCCGATGCCAGCGACGCACGCCGTCCAGCCCGCACGGTCGAAAAACTGGCCGAGCACGACACTGCGGACAATACCGCCCAAAAAATAGCAGGCCAGATAGATGCCGCTGGCCGATCCACGATGAAAATCGACGGTGCCGTTGGTTGGATCGCGCGTGCAACCGGACCGGCGCCCGCGGCGCAAGACATCGCCCACGATGATCGTCTAGACGAGCGGCTCGAGTTTCGCGAGCAGCGTGGGGATCAGTTCGGAGACGGTCGGGTGAATGTGCATCGCGCGCGTGATGACCGTGTAGGGGGCGCGCGCGTACATGACATCGAGCATGCAGTGGATCGCTTCGTCGGCTTCGATCCCTAGCAGCATCGCGCCGAGGATGCGCTTGTCCGCGGCGTCGACCAGGACCTGCATCCAGCCCTGCGTCTCGCTGCGCTCGCGAGCGCGCCCGACACGTGTCATCGCCAGCGTCGCGACTAGCGCCTTACGGCCGGACGCACGCACCTCACGTTCGGACATGCCGATGCGCGCCAGCGGCGGATCGGTGTATAGCGCGTACGCGGTGATGCGGTCGCTGACGCGTCGATTCTCGCCGTCGAGCAGGTTCGCGGCGACGATCTCGAAATCGTTGTAGGACGTGTGCGTGAACGCGCCGCGCCCATTGGCATCGCCGAGTGCCCACACCCCGGGCGCCGACGTCGCCAGCGTATCGTCGACCTGGATGTAGCCGCGCGCATCGGTCGCGATGCCCGTCGTCTCCAGCCCGAGATCGTGCGTGTTAGGGACGCGACCGACGGCGAGCAAGACGTGCGAGCCGTCGATTTCGCGCGGTTCCTGTTCGCAGCTTACGCCGACCCTTACCCCGTCGTCCCGCTGTGCCGCACGCATGCACGTCGCATTGAGGCGGAAGGCGATGCCCTCTGCCTCGAGCGTCGATTGCACCGCGGTCGAGACCGCGTCGTCCTCGCGTGCGATCAGCCGCGGACCCATCTCCACCACGGTGACGCGGCTGCCGAACCGCCGGTACATCTGCGCAAACTCGAGACCCACGTAGCTGCCCCCGACCACGACGAGATGCTCGGGAAGGAAATCGACGTTCATCATGGTTTCGCTGGTGAGATAGGGAACGTCCTTCAACCCCTCCAAGTCCGGGACCAGCGCACGTCCGCCCACGTTGATGAAGATCTGATCGGCGTGCAGCGTCGTATCGCCGACCTGCACGGTCTTCGCTCCCGCGAAGCGCGCGTGTCCCGAGATCAGCGTGACGTTGGGCGTCTTTTGCAGCCACTCGGTGACGCCGCGGTTGGATTGCGCGACGATCTCGTCCTTGCGCGCCTTGACCCGCGGCATGTCCATCCTCACCGTCGAGTCGAGCACGACGCCGAGCTCCGAGCCGCGGCGCGCCACATGCGCGGCGCGAGCGCTGGCGATCAATGCCTTGGTCGGAATGCAGCCGTTGTTGACGCAGGTTCCACCGACGCGCCCGCGCTCGATGATCGCGACCTTGCGTCCCGCAGTGCCCAGACGAACTGCCAGGGGCGGCCCGGCCTGCCCGGTGCCGATGACGATCGCATCGTAGCGCTGTTCCATCGCATGTCCCTTTGCGTCCGGCCAGTGCGGCCCATCGTACGGGCGCGGCCGGCCGGGCGCAACCCGCGCTCAGCGCGTGCGGCCGTCGAAGCCGTCCACGCCGTGCGCGATTTCGCGGGCCACGGCCGCGGTTTCGTGGATGACGATGCCTTCCATGGGATCCACCGGCCGCTGCCAGGGAGCCATCGTCAGCACGCGACGGCCTTCGTCGTATCCTGCCTGCCGGCGCGCCGCGATGCCTGCGGGCGTGAAGTCGATGTCCTTGAGATGGTCCTCGCCGTCGATGCGCGGGGCGATCAGGCGCGTGACGTGCATGGTGCTGCCGCACCCCCAGGACGACAGTTCCTTGACCTGAGCCGAGTCGCGCGCCTTGTCGGGGACGTGCTTCGACAGCTCGCGAATGATGTGGCGCAGATGGTGGATCTGCTTCTGGCGCGCGATGTGGCTCTTGGCGCGGCTGGCGTACTGGATGTCCTTGTGTCTGCCGAGCACTTCCCACAGCGACGCCGGCTCGGGACCTTCCGGGTTCCACATGTGCACTGTGAAGATCACCGAGTCGCGGCGCGGCTTGTCGTCGAGCACGGCCTCGATCGGCGTATTGGAATAGATGCCGCCGTCCCAGTACGGCTCGCCGTTGATGCGCACCGCGGGAAACGCCGGCGGCAACGCGCCGGACGCCATGACGTGCTCGAGCGCGAGCGCCTCGTCGCGACTGTCGAAATAGCGCATCTCGCCGTTCCTGACGTTGACTGCGCCGACCGTGAGCCGTGTCTCGCTGTCGTTGAGGTAGTCGAAGTCGACCAGCGACGAGAGCGTGTCGCGCAACGGTACCGTCGTGTAATACGAAGCGCTGTCGAGGCCGATGGGCACATGCGGGCCCAGCCACGACGTCGGGTTGGGGCCGAAAAAAGGCGCCAGCCCGCTGACCATCGTGGCCATGTTGGCGAGCGCCGCGTTGAAGCCGGGAAGAAATGCGAAGACGTCGGCGGCCGCGCGCTGCTCGACGCGTTCCCAGAAGTCGCGCAGGCGCTCGAGCCGATTTTCCGGCGCGTTGCCCGCGATGATTGCACCGTTGATGGCGCCGATCGAGGTGCCGATCACCCAGTCGGGCTCGATGCCCGCTTCGTGCAGTGCCTGGTAGACGCCGACCTGGTAGGCGCCGAGCGCGCCACCACCCTGCATGACAAGAACGACTTGTCCGGGAAGCCTCGGCGCGGCGACGCTGGTGCGGATGTGCGCTGTGGTTTGCTTGCGTGATCGTGCCATGGTCGTTCTCACGTGAGCGCGGTTCAGTGCGCGGACCAGCCGCCCTCGATGGGCAGCATGGCGCCGGTGATCGAGGACGCGCCATCGCTGACGAGAAATGTTGCGAAGGCGGCGACTTCGTCGACCTGCACGAACTTCCTGGCCGGCTGCGCCGCCAGCAGAACGTCGCGGATGACCTGTTGCTCGCCGATGCCGCGCGCCTTGGCCGTGTCGGGGATCTGCTTCTGAACGAGTGGTGTCCACACGTAGCCGGGACAGATCGCATTCATGGTGATCCCGTGCTCGGCGACTTCGAGCGCCACGGTCTTGGTGAGGCCCGCTATGCCGTGCTCGCCGGCGCCGTCGTGACGCACTTCGACTGCGTGCTCGGAAGCGATCGAATTCTTGAGCGCGTCGATCTTCTTCGTGTCACCGAAGCCGTTAAGTATGATGTTGGCGCCGTCACGAGCCAGCGCTCGCGCGATCCCGAGTCCGATGCCGCTGATCGATCCGGTGACCAGCGCAGTTTTTCCCTGCAGCATGGCGATTCCTTCGAAAGTGCGTGGCGGGAATAAGGCTCCGGGGCGACACCGCGCAGAGTTGTTCGAGTTCCCGATCGGACGCGCGTTGGATTGGATGTTTGCGCCGCGGCGGCGTTCCCCGTTGCGAGTTAGTCAAGCAGCCGCGGCGAAACTTACAGTGCGGCGCGCAGCGGGCAATCGATCGACGCGAATGCGTGATGCCGGGTCGGCGCACGACAACGCTTGCGGCAGCGGCGAGCTCGCGTCCGCCGCTGAAGGCTCGATGGTCAAACGACGGTGGTGCCGGTATGATCCAGCGGGTTCGTCTCGACAAAGATCCGACGTGGTCGACTCCCAGTTCGCGACCCAGCTCGAGTCCCATCGGCGTTACCTGCTGCGCATGGCCACGCTGCAGTTGCGCGACAGCGCCCTCGCCGAGGACGTAGTCCAGGACACGCTGGTCGCGGCGCTGCAGGGCGAGAAAGGCTTTTCCGGCAAATCGTCCCTGCGCACCTGGCTCACCGGGATCCTCAAGCACAAGGTCGTCGACGCGATCCGCCAGAAGACGCGTGCACCGCAGCTCGCCTCGATCGAGGAGGAATGCCAGCTCGACGACTTCGACGCGCTGTTCGACGAGACCGGTCACTGGCAGAACCCGCCAGCCGATTGGGGCAATCCCGAGTCGCAGCTCTCCGAGCAGCAGTTCTTCGAAGTGATGCAGCAGTGCCTGGAGAAGCTGCCGGCGAACACGGCGCGCGTGTTCGTGATGCGCGAGGTGATGGAGCTGGAGACCGACGAGATCTGCCTTCAGCTCACCATCACCTCCAACAACCTGTGGGTGATCCTGCATCGCGCGCGGCTTGCGCTGCGGCAATGCCTCGAGCAGAACTGGTTCGCCGGCAAATCGCCGTCGACACGACCATCGCCGTCGACGCGTGCTTAAGCTGATCCAGCTCGCACGCTTCATCAACTGTCGCCAGGCGGCGCGCATGATGTCCGATGCGCAGGAACGGCCGTTGTCGCTCGCCGACCGCATCAAGCTGCGGCTGCACCTGCACTGGTGCGTGGCGTGCACGCGCTACGACCAGCAGCTCGCTTTCATGCGCAGCGCCCTGCGCCGCTATCGCGAATAGCTCGGGCAGGCCATTGCCGTGCAATTGCGCGCCGGCATGCGCGTTCTACAGCGCGTCTCGGCGCAGCCGGGTCTCCAGCCAATGGTCGAGCGAGATCTTGCCCGGCCCGCAGAACAGGATTACCAGGATCATCGTGCCCCAGAGGATGTGATCCTTGATCGCGATGTCGGGCAGCGCGGCATAAGACACGACTGCGATGATGTTGAAGAAGAAGAGCACGAAGGCGCCGAAGCGCGTCGCCAGTCCCAGCGCCAGCAGCACTGGCATGCCGAGCTCGGTCGCAGTTCCCATGACCGCGGCGAGCGCGGGAGGAAGCAGCGGCACGTGATACTCGTTGGTGAACAGCGCGAGCGTCACGCTCCAGTCGTGGATCTTGGTGAGCCCCGACATGAAGAACACCCGCGCGACGTATAGCCGGAAGCCGAGTAGCAACAGCGGCTGAAGCCGGTCGACCAGTGAGGCCGTCCTGCAGTACAGGCTGGCAAGGCGCGTAAATGCAGTAGGGCTGGTGATACTGTTCATGGCTGCGCTCCCTTGCCGCGCGGCGCGCGAAACGCCACCAGCGTGTGGTTGGCGACGTGACGGCGCAATGCCGCGGTCAGGTCGAATTGATCGTCGGCGTCGGCCGCTCGCGCCGCGGCGGCGCCGAGCGTGTCGTTGGCGGCAAGCATGGCAAGCAGCATGTGTTCTCCTGCGGAGAGGCGTTCGATGGTCACGCCATCCTCGCCGCGCGCAACCAGCAGCCTGTCACCTTCGGCATCGAGATCGACGCGACCGTCGCTCGCGTCGTCGGGCTGGTTCGCTCTCCAGATCCTCAGCAACGGAAACTCTGAAGTCAGCAGGCGCACTGAAGGATGAAGCCGCATCGTGAGCTCCGGCAGCACGTCGGCGGGCACCGCCGAGAGCGCGTGCAGGTCCATCGGTGGCGCGTCGGCGGCGATGGCGGACTGGTCGACCGCCCATTCCAGGCAAGCCACGTCGGGGAGGTAGGCAAGATCTCGCGCCGGCCGGTACGACGCGAGAAACAGGGAGAATTCGCCGCCGTAGCCGTTCACGTCGCCGCGCGCCGACGGATGGTCGCGAACGAAGTGCTCGGCCGCTGAGTTGAAAAACGCGGCGCCGACCAATCGGCGCACCACTGGAAACGTTGCTGCCAGCACCTTGCGATAGTTGCCGAAGATGTTGTTGCGATAGACGGCGACGCGGCTTTTCGCGTCGAGCGCGCCGGGGACGATCCCAAGCGTGCGCAGGGCCGACTCGTCGCCGGACAGCGTCGCCACGCAGAAGTTGCGCTGAAGCTCAAGCAGCGACGGCATGACGCGCCTCCAGCATTGTGCGCGCACTCGTCGCTTCGTCGAGCAGGACGTCGAGCGCGGGCAGATCGGTGTCCCACTCGATCAGTGTCGGCTTCGGACCGAAGCGTTCGAGCGCGGTTCCATAGAGCTCCCACACCGGCTCCGCAACGCGCGCGCCGTGCGTGTCGATCAGGCAAGGGCCGCTCGCATCGAATCCGGCGAGATGGATTTCGGCGACGGCGTCCGCGGGTATCGCCGCCAGATAATCGGTCGCATCGAATCCGTGGTTGACGGCGTTCACGTAGATGTTGTTGACGTCGAGTAGCAGCTTGCAACCGGTGCGCTGCGCGACGGCAGCCACGAATTCCCATTCGGTCATCGGCTCGTCGCCGAAGCGCAGGTACGCGGAAACGTTCTCGACTAGGATGGTGCGATTCAGCGCGGTCTGCATCTCGTCGACGCGTTCGCAGACGAGCTGCAGCGCTTCATCGGTGAAGGGCAGCGGCAGCAAATCGTTCAGGTGGCGTCCGTCGATGCGGCTCCACGACAGGTGCTCCGAAACCGCGGCCGGCTCGATGCGGCGCGCGAGGTCGGCGAGCCTTCCCAGATGCGCACGATCAAGACCATCGCACGAGCCGAGAGACATGCCGACGCCGTGCAGCGAGATCGGATAATCCGAGCGAATCATTTCGAGCGATGCGAGAGCGGGGCCGCCGTCGACGAAATAGTTTTCGCTGTGGACCTCGAACCAGCCGATGTCGGGGTGCTCGCGCCGCACCTGGGCTACATGCGGGCTGCGCAGTCCGACGCCCACCGTAGGCGGGAGTGCGGGCGGGGAGCGCATGTTAGCGGATGTGAGGGACGGCGGCGGATCAGGCATCCACCGCCGTGACCGGTCTCAGGACTTCGGCGCAGCCGTCGTGCCGCCCATTTTTTCGCAGCTTCCCTTGGCGACGTACTTCCAGGACACCGGGTCGTTGTCGACGGTGCTCTGGCCGGCGCAAGCGTGCTTGCCGGCGGCGCAATCGTTCTGGCCGGCCTTGGCGATGCCAAAGCACTTGTCCTTGCTTGCATCCGGGGCGACCGGACCGGCGGCGACCGCGCCGGCAAGGCCCAGCGCAAGCACACCGGCAATCGCGGCTTGAATCGTCTGATGCTTCATGGATGTCTCCTCTGCAGGGTTTGAAGGTTTCGCAACGACGGGCGCGTATCGCCCATCTGCCGGCTTGGTCGGCCGTGCATTGCGTAACTTACACGATCGTCCGGCGGCTGGCATCCGCGCGGACTGTCCCGCGGCGATTCGTGTCCGGCACGACCACAGTCGCGTTTGGGCGCACACCGCAAAGCCGTTAAGATTCGGCATGCGCTTCACAGTCGCCACCTACAATATTCACAAGGGATTTTCCCAGCTTGCTCGGCGCATGGTCATCCATGAGCTGCGCGACAAGCTGCACGGCCTGTCCGCCGACATCGTGTTCCTTCAGGAAGTGCAGGGCGCACATCGCCGCCATGCGGCGCGCTACCGCGACTGGCCCGGCAAGCCCCAGCACGAGTTCATCGCCGACAGCATGTGGCATGAGGTGGCCTACGGTCGCAACGCCGACACCAAGCACGGTCACCACGGCAATGCGATGCTGTCACGCTTTCCGATCACGGCGCAGACCAACCAGGATATCTCCGCACACCTGTTTGAAAGTCGCGGCATGCTTCATTGCGTAATGCAGCTCGGACGCGGCCTGCCGCCGCTGCATTGCATCAATGTGCACCTTGGCTTGTTCGAGCGCGGGCGCCGCTGGCAGGTGCACGCGATGACCGAACGCATCCGCGCCGCGGTGCCGGCGGGCGAGCCGCTGGTAATCGCTGGCGACTTCAACGATTGGCGCAGCAAGGCCGACCGCGCGTTGCAGCACGAGCTTGGGGTGGTGGAGGTCTTTTCCGCGGCACGCGGTCGTCCCGCGCGCACCTTTCCGTCGGTGCTCCCGGTGTTCCGGCTCGACCGCATTTACGCGCGAGGCCTGCGCATCCTCGACGCCGACGTCCACTATGTGTACCCGCTGGCGCGGCTTTCCGACCATGCCGCCCTGGCGGCGACTTTCGAGGTCGTGCGCGGCAGAACCGAAAAGCCGCGATGAACGGGGCGCAGCGGTAGTTCGATGAACCGCTTCGTGCCCGGCAACCGCGTCGTGCTCCTGCGCGACGGCGCGCAGTATTTTCCGGCACTGGTTGCCGCGATCGAGGATGCACAGCGCGAGATCTGGCTGGAGAGCTACATTTTCGCCGACGATCCCGCGGGACGCCTGATTGCCGCTGCGCTGTCGCGGGCGGCGATTCGCGGCGTTCGCGTGCGAGTTCTGATCGACGGATGGGGTGCCAAGATCTACATGTCGGCCGCGCTGCAGGCCGACATGAAGAAAAGTGGCATCGACCTGCGCAAGTACCGACCCGAAGTCGCGCCTTGGCAATTCCGATCTCACCGGCTGCGCCGACTGCATCGCAAGCTCTGCCAGATCGACGGGCGCATCGCCTTTGTCGGCGGCATCAACATCATCGACGACATGAACACTCCGCATCACAAGCCGCCGCGCGCGGACTTCGCGGTGCGCATCGAAGGGCCGCTGCTGCCGGCGGTCGAGTACGCGATGCAGCGGGTGTGGGCGCTGGTCGAGCTGGTTCAGACCGGTTCGAGCGACGTCCCGCTGTTTCCCGAACGACGTCGCGTCGCGCGCGTCGGGAATCAGACCGCGAAGTTCGTCGCCCGCGACAACCTGCGCCATCGTCGCGACATCGAGCGGGCGTATCTCGCGGCGCTGCGCACCGCCAGACGCGAGGTCATTATCGCCAATTCGTATTTCTTTCCCGGCATCGGCTTCCGACGCGCACTGGCAGCGGCGGCCCAGCGCGGCGTCAAGGTCACGCTGCTTCTGCAGGGCAAGGTCGAATACCTGCTGCTGCATTTCGCATCGCGCGCGCTCTACGGCCAGCTGTTGCAGGCCGGCGTGATCATCCAGGAGTACCACCGCAGCATGCTGCACGCGAAGGTCGCGGTGGTCGACGATCACTGGGCGACGGTGGGCTCCTCGAACATCGATCCGTATAGTTTCCTGATGGCGCGCGAGGCCAACGTGTTCGTGCGCGACGGTGGTTTCAATGCCGAGCTGAAGGTGCAGCTGCTCGAGATGATCAATGGCGGATCGCGGCAGGTGATCGCCGGCGACTGGCAGCTGCGCCCGCGTCTATACAAGGCGGCAATCTGGGTCGCCTATGGCATCGTACGCCTGGCGATGGGATTCCTCGGCTATGGCGGAAACGAGTGGTTCACGCGCCCGGGTCAGCTTGCCGAAACCGACGATTGAGCGCGCAGGGGGGCGCGATCGTCGTGCTAATATCAGCGACGGCCTGTGGCCTTCGTTGCATCCCGCGACACCGCCGGTCCGACCTTCGATGCGCCGTTCTTCCTCCCTGCCGCTGCCTGCCGCGCCGCCCACCCCGACCAGCCTCTCCCGCGGTGACTGGCAGACGGTGCGCTCGCTGCTGCCTTATCTGCTCGAATACAAGGGACGCGTCGCGCTGGCACTGAGTTGTCTGGTTGCCGCAAAGCTCGCCAACGTCGGCGTTCCGCTGCTGTTGAAGCAGATCGTCGATCGCCTCACCGTGGCGCCATCGGCTCAGCCGCTCGTTTTGCCGGTGGCGCTGCTCGTCGCCTACGGCGCGCTTCGCCTGTCGACCACCGTCTTTACCGAGCTGCGCGAATACCTCTTTGCGAAGGTCACGCAGCGCACCGTGCGCACCGTCGCGCTAAAGACTTTTCGTCACCTGCACGAGCTGTCGTTGCGCTTTCACCTGGCGCGGCAAACCGGCGGGCTCACGCGCGATGTCGAGCGCGGAACGCGCGGCATCTCGACCTTGATCGGCTACGCGTTGTTCTCCATTCTGCCGACGCTCATCGAGATCGCGCTGGTGTCGGCGATCCTGGTCGCGCGCTACGACGTGTGGTTCATCGGCATCACGCTGGCCGCACTGTGCATGTACATCGTTTACACAATCAGCATCACCGAATGGCGTACCGGCTTTCGTCGGCAGATGAACGAGCTCGACTCGAGGGCCAACACGCGCGCCATCGACAGCCTGCTCAATTACGAGACCGTCAAGTATTTCAACAACGAGCAATTCGAGGCGTCGCGCTACGACGAGAGTCTGAAGCGCTGGGAACGCGCCGCCGTACGCAGCCAGACGTCGCTGTCGCTGCTCAACATCGGGCAAAGCGCGATCATAGCCATCGCGGTGACGCTGATCATGTGGCGCGCGACGCTCGGCGTGGTCGACGGAACCATGACCATCGGCGATCTCGTGCTGGTCAATGCGTTCATGATCCAGCTCTACATTCCGCTCAATTTTCTCGGCGTCATCTATCGCGAGATCAAGCAGGCGGTCGCCGACATGGAGCGCATGTTCCGCCTGATCGACGAGCATGCCGAGGTCAAGGACGCAGCGGGCGCGCCGGCGCTGCGCGCAGGCCCGGGCGAAGTGCGCTTCGACCACGTCGACTTCCATTACGAGCCCAACCGGCAGATCCTGTTCGACGTCTCGTTCTCGATTCCCGCGGGGCGCACCGTCGCGGTGGTCGGGCCGAGCGGATCCGGCAAGTCGACGCTCGCGCGTCTGCTCTACCGCTTCTACGACGTCAGTGGCGGGCGCATCGCCATCGACGGCCAGGACGTGCGCGGGGTTCAGCAGGCGAGTGTGCGCTCGGCGATCGCGATCGTTCCGCAGGACACCGTGCTGTTCAACGACAGCATCGAATACAACATCGCCTACGGACGCCCGGACGCGACGCGCGACGAGATCATGGCGGCGGCGCGGCTGGCGCAGGTCCATGATTTCGTGATGACGCTGCCGGAAGGTTATGCGACGCCGGTCGGCGAGCGTGGGCTCAAGCTCTCCGGTGGCGAGAAGCAGCGGGTCGCGATCGCGCGGGCGATACTCAAGAATCCGCGCATTCTCATTTTCGACGAAGCCACGTCGGCGCTCGACTCGGCCTCGGAAAAACTGATCCAGGCCGAGCTCGAGCAGATCTCGGCCGACCGCACGACGCTGACCATCGCGCATCGCCTTTCGACGATCGTGCACGCCGACCAGATCCTGGTTCTCGCCGGGGGCCGCATCATCGAGCGCGGCACCCATGCCGAGCTCCTCGGCCAGGAAGGTGCGTACGCGCGCATGTGGGCGCTCCAGCAGCAGGAGCGACCGCGCGAAGGAGCGTCTCCGGGCGTCGATTCCGACACCATGCTCCTGTCATCCGAACAGGCCGTCTAAGCGTTTGTTTTCGCGCGGCTATTGGCACAGGCCTTGCTGCCGTGCTATAAAGCCGTGCAACTTATTCAGGCGTCGCCTCATGAGAACCAGCTTAACCATTGTATTTGCAGCATTAATCGGATTCGCCCATGCGGCGACGGCGGCTGTCGAAGGCGTCCTTCCTGCCGTTCCGCAGCCAATGACGACGCTGGATGCCGCCAAGCTCAAGCTCGCCTCGGCCAACGCGCTGGTATTCGACACCGACGCCGGACAGGCCATCTACTCCAAGGGCGCGGATGCGGTGACGCCGATCGCTTCGGTGACCAAGCTGATGACCGCGATGGTGATCCTCGACGGCGCGCAGCCGATGGATGAAATGCTGTCGGTGGACATCGGCGACATCGATCTGCTCAAGGGAAGCCATTCGCGCCTGCGCCTGGGCAGCGAGCTTTCCCGCCACGACATGCTTCGCCTCGCGCTGATGGCCTCAGAAAACCGTGCCGCGTCGAGCCTCGCCCGTCACTATCCCGGCGGCACGCAGGCTTTCGTCGCGGCGATGAACGAAAAGGCGCGCTCGCTCGGCATGACGCATACTTATTTCAACGATCCCACGGGCTTGTCCAGCGAGAATGTCGCCACCGCGCATGACCTTGCGCGCATGGTCCAGGCTGCCGCCGACTACCCGCTGATCCGCGAATTCACGACCACGCCCAGCCACTACGTCGAAGTGCAGCCGACCGGTCAGCTGATCGGATTCAACAACACGAATTCGCTGGTAAAAAGCGGCAGCTGGGACATCCAGTTGTCGAAGACCGGATTCATCCGCGAGGCGGGCAAGTGTCTGGTGATGCTCGCGACCATCGCGAGTCGACCGGTGGTGATCGTGCTGCTCGACTCGTATGGACGCCTCACGCGCATCGGCGATGCCAACCGCGTCAAGCATTGGCTCGAAACCGGCGAAGCGATGCCGACTGCAGTCGCAGCGCGCGCTCCGGCAAAGGTCCGCCGGGGGCGCACCATTCCCACCCGCGGCTAACGTCCGCCAGCGCTTACGCCTTGCGGCGTACCTTGGCGCGTGCGCTTCGGCTGCTCTGCGCCAGCAATTCTTCCGCGTTCGCTCGCGTCTTCGCGGTCACCGCGTGACCGCCAAGCATGCGCGCGATCTCCTCGACGCGCGGCGCGTCCTCCAGTTGCTCAAGATCGGTCCCGATCGCGCCTTTGCGGGTGCGCTTGCTGACGCGCACGTGTGCATCGGCGCACGCGGCCACCTGTGGAAGGTGAGTGACGCATAGCACCTGGCGGCGCCGCCCGAGGCGCTGAAGCAGCTCGCCCACCGCCGCGGCAACGCCGCCGCCGATGCCGGCATCGACTTCGTCGAAAACGAGCGTGGGCACCGTCCCGACTTCGGAAAGCACGACCTGGATCGCGAGTCCGAGCCGCGAGAGCTCGCCGCCCGACGCGATGCGCGAGATCGGGCCCAGAGGCTGCTTCGGATGGGTCGCGCTCTCGAACGCAACGCCCTCGCGCCCGAAGCTCGTGGGCTCGTTCAGTGCCGGCAGTGCGACCTCGACGCGACCGCCCGCCATCGCCACGTCGGCCATCATCGCGGTGACGCGATGACCCAGCTCGGCGGCCGCGAACTTGCGCTTGGCCGACAGCGCGCGCGCCAGCTCATCGTAATGCGCACCCGCCTTTGCCGCCGCTTCGGCCAGGCGCGCCGCATCGCTCCCGGCCTCGATCGCCGCCAGGTCGCGCGCGGTCTCGTCGGCCAACTGCGGCAGCGCTTCGGGCCGAACGCGGTATTTGCGCGCAACGTCGTGGATCGCGGCCAGACGAGCCTCGACGCGCGCGAGCTCACCGGGGTCGAGCTCGAGCCGCTCGCGATAGTGGCGCAGCGAGCGCGCGGCTTCGTCGATGCCGATGCGCGCATCGTCGACCAGCGAGACGATAGGCCCGAGCGCGCTGTCGTGCTCGACCGATTGACGCAGGCGACGCGCGAGCGAATTCAGGCGCGACGCGAGCGAGGCGTCGCCTTCGCTCAGCTCGGATTCGCCCTGCGCGGCGGCCTCGAGCAGCGAGGCGGCATGCGCAAGACGGGTCTGTGCGGAGGAGAGCGCATTCCATTCCTCACTGCTTGCCGCGAGTTTGGCGAGCTCGGCGTGACGTGCCGCGAGCGTGTCGCGTTCGGCCTCGCGCGCGGAGGCGTCGCGCGCCGTGCTCTCGTGCGCCTCGATGGCATTGCGCCAGGCTCGCCAGGCAAGCGCGACCTCCTCGCTCAAAGTGGAAAAGCCACCGAACGCGTCGAGCAGCGCGCGTTGCGTTTGCGGCTGCCCCAGCGACTGATGCGCATGCTGGCCATGGACATCGATGAGGCACTCGCCCACCGCCTGCAACTGCGTGAGCGTCGCCGGGCTGCCGTTGATCCATGCGCGGCTGCGGCCCTGCGCATCGAGCACCCGGCGCAACAGCAGCGAGTCGGCATCGCCCATATCGTGCTCGACGAGCATCGCCCGCGCGCGCGGCGCATCGTCGAGATCGAATTCGGCGGCGATCTCGGCGCGTTCGGCGCCGGGGCGCAGCTGGCGAGCCTCGAAGCGATCGCCGAGCAGCAGCGAAAGCGCATCGAGGAGGATCGACTTGCCGGCGCCGGTCTCGCCGGTGAGGACCGTGAATCCGCCGCCGAACTCGGCGTCGACGGACTCGATGACGGCGAAATTGCGGATCGACAGCAGGCGCAGCATGGGCGAATGGACCGACAGTGAATCGCAGCGAGCGTGCGGCTTCAGCGTACGCTCACGGGCTTGCCGAGCGCAGCCCCTCGGCCGTCTCGCCCCAGTGCAGCTTGCGCCGCAGCATCGCGAAGTGGTCATGGTCCTTCGGATGCAGCAGGCGCACGCCATGCGCGGCGCGACGGATCACGACGCGATCGCCCTCGGCGAGCGGAAAATTCGCCTGGCCGTCGCAATGCAGGCTGGCGTCCTTGCCGCCGAGCAGCGCGATCTCGGTGACTGCGGAATCGCGCACCACCGTCGGTCGATTGGAAAGCGCGTGCGGTGCCACCGGCACCAGCAGGAACGCCGGTACCGCCGGATCGACGATTGGACCCTGCGCCGAAAGCGCGTACGCGGTCGATCCCGTCGGCGTCGCGACGATGAGGCCGTCGGCGCGCATGGCGTAGACGAAGCGTCCGTCGACGGCAACGGCGCAGTCGATCATGCCGCCTTGTGCGCCGCGACTGACCACCACGTCGTTGAGCGCTTCGGTCGACTCGCCGCCTCCGCTCGCACGGGTGAGCGTCGCGTGCAACATCGTGCGCGTCTCCTCGACGTAGCCACCGGCGAGCATCCTGGCGAGCACCGTTTCCATCTCAGACAGCGGGACATCGGTAAGAAAGCCCAGTCGACCCTGATTGACACCGATGAGCGGAACGTCGAAGCGCGCGAGCTTGCGCGCGATCGACAGCAGCGTGCCGTCGCCGCCGATCACGATCACCAGAGATGCTTCGCGGCCGAGTTCGGAGCCGGGCGCGGTCGGGTATCCGGAGAGCGGTGTCGACGACGCGGTGTCGGCATCGACCAGCACGCGATGTCCGCGCGCGGTCAGGAATTTCGCGAGGCGCGCCAGCGGTTCGGCGATGCCTGGGGTGGCGTGGCGCCCTACCAGGCCGATCGTTGGGAAAGCCCCGGCGGACGCGCTCATGCACGGATTAAAGCATAAAATAGAAGCATGCTTGACCCTCGGGCACAACATCTGCTCAAGTCCCTGATCGAGCGCTACATCGCGGATGGACAGCCCGTAGGCTCGCGTGTGCTGTCGCGCCAGTCGGGGCTCGAGCTCTCGCCGGCAACAATCCGGAACGTGATGGCGGACCTCGAGGAAATGGGCTTCATCGCCAGCCCGCACACCTCCGCGGGACGCGTGCCAACGCCAAAGGGCTACCGCTTTTTCGTCGACAGCCTGCTCGTGGTCAAACCCCTCGACCAGGGCGAAATCAGCGAGCTGCAGGACCACTTCATCGCCGACCGCCCGCAATCGCTGGTTAATAGCGCGGCGCAGCTGCTTTCGCATCTCACTCAGTTCGCCGGCGTAGTGGCGACGCCGCGACGGCGGGAGGCATCGTTTCGCCACATCGAATTCCTGCGCCTGTCCGAGCGTCGCGTGCTGCTCATCATCGTCACTCCCGAAGGCGACGTGCAGAACCGCATCCTGCATACGGAGGCGGCGTACACTCAAGCGCAGCTGATCGAGGCGTCGAACTTCTTCAACCACGAGTACGCGGGTCGCTCCTTCGACGCGATCCGCACGCTTCTGTCGGATGAGCTCCGACAATTGCGCGAGGACATCGTCGGGCTGATGACCGCGGCGGTGGACGCGGGCAGCGCTGCGCTGAGCGAAGGCAGCGAGGCGCTGGTTGTATCGGGAGAAAAAAACCTGCTGTCGGCGTCGGACCTCACCTCGAACATGGACCGCATGCGCGGGCTGTTCGAGACCTTCGAGCAGAAGACGTCGCTGCTGCACCTGCTCGACGTGAGCCATCATGCGCACGGCGTGCACCTTTTCATCGGCAGTGAATCGGGCATCGCGTCGCTCGACGAATGCAGCGTGATCACCGCGCCGTACGAGCTCAATGGCCACGTCATCGGCACCCTGGGCGTGGTCGGGCCGACGCGGATGGCGTACGAGCGCGTGATTCCGATCGTCGACGTCACGGCCAAGCTGCTGTCGAACGCGCTGGCGCAGCAGCTCGGTGAGCGATAAGCCGGTCGAGGGTCGCGCGCGCGGCGCGAGCGCCGACCATGCCGCGCTGATCAAGCGTTTCTATGCCGCCTTCGCCCGGCGCGATGCCGCGGGCATGCTCGCGTGCTATCACCCGCAGGTCACGTTTTCCGATCCCGTCTTCCCTGCGCTCGACGCGAAAAGGGTGGCTGCGATGTGGACCATGCTGTGCAGCCGTGGACAGGACCTGACGCTGGTCGCATCCGACATCGCAGCCGACGCGCAGGGCGGTCGCGCGCACTGGGTTGCCGACTACACCTTCGGCGGCAGCGGTCGCCACGTCACCAATCGCATCAACGCGACGTTCCAGTTTCGCGACGCGCTCATCGTACGCCACGTCGATCGCTTCAGCTTATGGCGCTGGGCGGCGATGGCGCTTGGCGTCAAGGGCACGCTGTTGGGGTGGCTCCCGCCGGTGCGCGCGGCCATACGCACACAGGCCGCGCGAGCGCTCGACGCTTACGCGGTGGGATCTCCGCGCTGATGGATGCGGAGCGCGCGTTTTCGCATGGCCGCGCGGCGCGCATCGGCGTGCTGCTGGTGAATCTGGGCACGCCCGCCGCACCCAGCACGGCCGCGGTTCGCCGCTATCTCGCGCAGTTTCTATCCGACCGACGCGTGGTCGAGATTGCTCCGGCGCTGTGGAAGCCGCTGCTGCACGGGGTGATTCTCAACGTGCGCTCGGCGCGCTCGGCGCAGCGCTATGCGAGCATCTGGACCACGGAAGGATCGCCGCTGCTGGTGCATAGCCTGCGCCAGAAAACGCTGCTGATGGGTTATCTCGGACAGCGCCTCAAGCAGCTCGGCCTGCCCGCCGATCACGCACAGGTCGAGCTCGGCATGCGCTACGGCGAGCCGTCGATCGAGGCTGCGCTCGCAAGCATCAAGCGCGGCGGCTGCGATCGCGTGCTCGTGCTGCCGTTGTATCCGCAGTACGCGGCGAGCACCACCGCGTCTGCCGGGGATGCCGTGTTCACGGCCGCTCAACGCATGCGGCGCGTCCCGGCGCTGCGCTTCGTCGACGCCTATCACGATGATCCGGGCTACATCAAGGCGCTGGCGCAGAGCATCAACGACTACTGGACCCGCAATGGCCGGCCGAACAAGCTCGTGCTCTCTTTTCACGGTGTGCCGCGCCGGACGCTTGACCGGGGTGATCCTTATCACTGCCATTGCCAGAAAACGGGCCGACTGCTCGCGCAGGAGCTGGGGCTTCGCGACGACCAGTATGTGGTTTCGTTCCAGTCGCGCTTCGGCCGCGCGCAGTGGCTCACCCCCTACACCTTGCCGACATTGCTCGCGCTGGCGAAGGAAGGCCTGCGCAGGGTGGACGTTGCCTGCCCCGGCTTCCCCGCCGATTGCCTGGAAACCCTCGAAGAGATCGCGGTCGAGGCCAGGGACGCGTTTCTAGCCGCCGGCGGCAAGGAATTCCACGCGATTCCCTGCCTCAACGAGCACCCTGCCTGGATCGCCGCGCTGACCGACCTGGCGCTGCGCAACCTGGGCGGTTGGCTCGAAACCCCGCCCGACGCGCAGAGTCGCGAGCGCACGCTTGCCCGGGCCCGCATCCTGGGGGCCGACGAGTAGATCTTTTCGCGGCGTGCGCCGACGCCGCGACGCCCGGACGCAAACCCATGCGCGCACCATTGAAACCGTGCGAAGCGCCCCCAATTGCCTGTCGGAAGCGATTTTTTGACCTATTTGAGGCCGATTTTCGGCCAAAAGAACGATCTCATGACTCGTAATCCTGATCAGAACAGTCAGGTTTCCGGCGAAGAGGCCAATGGCGTCGCCCGCGACCCGGCCCTCGAAGGTGATCCGAATCGCGGCGGCGACGCCCAGGACGAGCTCAGCGAACGGGTGGGCAAGGCCGAGGCCGAGGCCGCGGAAATGCGTGACGCCTGGATGCGCGCCAAGGCCGAGACCGAGAATGTGCGCAAGCAGGGCCAGAACGACGTCGCCAAGGCGCACAAGTTTGCGATCGAGCGCTTTGCTCAGGAGCTTTTGACCGTCAAGGACGCGCTCGAGCTCACCCTCGCGACCCCCGCAGCCACCATCGACACGCTCAAGGATGGGGTCGAACTGACGCTCAAGAACCTCCAGGCCGCGTTCGCCAAGGCGAACATCGCCGAAATCGATCCGCTCAATGCCCGCTACGACCCGCATCGGCATCAGGCGATGACCATGCTCGAGTCGGATCAGCCGCCGGGCACCGTCGTCCAGGTCTTCCAGAAAGGGTATCTGCTCAACGACCGTGTACTGCGTCCGGCGTTGGTCGCCGTGGCGAAGGCGCGCGACGACGCGGGATCCGCTCCTCCCGACTGACCCGGCGCTTGAACCGGAATACCCGAATCTCCATTTAGCAGACAACCAAACATTCAAGGAACAAAGGAACATCATGGGCAAGATCATCGGCATCGACCTCGGGACGACCAACAGCTGCGTTGCGATCATGGAAGGCGGGCAGCCGAAAGTGATCGAGAACTCGGAAGGCGCGCGCACGACGCCTTCGGTCGTTGCCTACACCGAAGACGGCGAGATCCTGGTAGGCGCGCCGGCCAAGCGTCAGGCCGTCACTAACGCCAAGAACACCATCTTCGCGGTCAAGCGCCTGATCGGGCGCAAGTTCGAAGAAAAGGAAGTGCAGAAGGACATCGCGCTGATGCCCTACAAGATCGTCAGGGCGGAGAACGGCGATGCCTGGGTCGAGGTGCGCGGCAAGAAGATCGCGCCGCAGCAAGTCTCGGCCGAGATCCTGCGCAAGATGAAAAAAACCGCCGAGGACTACCTGGGCGAGGAAGTGACCGAGGCAGTGATCACCGTTCCGGCTTACTTCAACGATTCGCAGCGCCAGGCGACCAAGGACGCGGGCAAGATCGCGGGCCTCGAAGTCAAGCGCATCATCAACGAGCCCACCGCGGCCGCGCTCGCCTTCGGTCTCGACAAGAAAGAGGGCGACCGCAAGATCGCCGTGTACGACCTCGGTGGCGGCACCTTCGACATCTCGATGATCGAAATCGCCAGTGTCGAGGGCGAGCATCAGTTCGAGGTGCTTTCCACCAACGGCGACACCTTCCTCGGCGGCGAGGACTTCGATCAGCGTCTCATCGACTACATCGTCACCGAATTCAAGAAGGAAGCCGGCGTCGACCTCAAGAACGACGTGCTGGCGCTGCAGCGCCTGAAGGAAGCCGCCGAAAAGGCAAAGATCGAGCTCTCCTCGTCGCAGCAGACCGAGATCAACCTGCCATACATCACCGCGGACCAGTCGGGGCCGAAGCACCTGTCGCTGCGGATCACGCGCGCCAAGTTCGAGTCGCTCGTCGAAGAGCTCATCGCGCGCACCGTCGAGCCTTGCCGCATCGCGGTCAAGGATGCGGGAGTGAAGCTTTCCGACATCGGCGACGTGATTTTGGTGGGCGGCCAGACGCGCATGCCCAAGGTGCAGGACACGGTCAAGGATTTCTTCGGCAAGGAGCCGCGCAAGGACGTCAATCCCGACGAGGCGGTCGCGGTCGGCGCGGCGATCCAGGGCGGCGTGCTCAAGGGCGACGTCAAGGACGTGCTCCTGCTCGACGTGACGCCGCTGTCGCTGGGCATCGAAACGCTCGGCGGCGTGATGACCAAGCTCATCCAGAAGAACACGACCATCCCGACCAAGGCGCAGCAGGTGTTCTCGACTGCGGACGACAACCAGTCGGCGGTGACCATCCATGTGCTGCAGGGTGAACGCGACGTCGCGTCCGGCAACAAGAGCTTGGGCCAGTTCAACCTCGAAGGCATTCCGCCGTCACCGCGCGGCATGCCGCAGATCGAGGTCGCGTTCGACATCGACGCCAACGGCATCCTGCACGTGTCGGCCAAGGACAAGGCGACCGGCAAGGAGAACAAGATCACCATCAAGGCGAGCTCGGGCCTCACCGAGGACGAGATCAACCGCATGGTGAAGGACGCAGAATCGCACGCCGAGGACGACCGCAAGCAGCTCGAAGTCGTGCAGGCGCGCAATAACCTCGACGCGATGACGCACAGCGTGAGGAAGTCGCTGGGCGAGTATGGCGACAAGGTCGGCACCGACGAAAAGGCGAAGATCGAATCCGCGCTCAAGGATGCGGAGGAGCTGCTCAAGCAGAAGGACGCCGACAAGGACGCGCTGGAAGCCAAGTCCCAGGCACTGACAACGGCGTCGCAAAAGCTGGGCGAGGCGATGTACGCGAAGACGCAGGCCGACGCCCAGGCAGCTGCCGGCGCAAGCGGTGCGGATCAGTCGGGTGGACAGGCGAAGGACGATGAAAAGGTCGTCGACGCCGAGTTCACGGAAGTCAAAGACAAGAAGTGATATTCCGTCACGCCGATCGCCTCCGACGGTAGAATCCACGGCGGCGACGGCGTCGACGAATATCTGGCCGAGTTGAAGCGGGCGTCTCACCGGGAGCGTGAGTCGCTCCTCGACTCGGCCATTTGCTGTTTCAGTCTTGTATCGGATGTACGGGCAACGATGGAGCGCGGCTTTTGCCGCGTCGGGGAATACGGGTAATGGCGAAGCGCGACTACTACAGCACACTTGGCGTCAACCGTGACGCGTCCGTCGAGGACATCAAAAGGGCCTATCGCAAGCTTGCGATGAAGCATCATCCGGACCGCAATCCGGATGACAAGGGCAAGGGCTCCGAGGACAAGTTCAAGGAGGCGAAGGAAGCCTACGAGATCCTCACCGATCCGAAGAAGCGCAGCGCTTATGATCAGTTCGGTCATGCGGGTGTCGATCCTTCCGCCGGCTTCGGCGCCGCAGGCGCGCGCGGATTCAGCAATGCGGAAGGCTTCGGCGGATTCGCGGACGCCTTCGGCGACATCTTCGGCGAAATCTTCGGAGGCCAGGCCGGCGGCCGCGGACGCGGCGGCAGCGGCGTGTATCGCGGCGCCGACCTACGCTACAACCTCGAGCTCTCGCTGGAAGACGCAGCGCGCGGCACCGAAGCGAAGATCCGCATTCCGGCGCTGGAGGAGTGCGAGACCTGCCACGGCAGCGGCGCCAAGCCCGGCACGCAGGCCAAGACCTGCCCCACCTGCCACGGGCAGGGTCAGGTGCGGGTCTCGCAAGGATTTTTTTCCATCCAGCAGACCTGTCCGCAGTGCCACGGCACGGGCAAGATCATCCCCGAACCGTGCGCGACCTGCAGCGGCGCGGGCCGCATCAAGAAATACAAGACGCTGTCGGTGAAGATCCCTGCCGGCGTCGACAGCGACGACCGCATCCGGCTCGCCGGCGAAGGCGAGGCCGGACTCAACGGCGGGCCGTCGGGTGACCTGTACGTCGTCGTGTCGCTCAAGCCGCATGCGGTGTTCCAGCGCGATGGCAGCGACCTGCATTGCGAGATGCCGATCTCGTTCGCGACCGCGGCGCTCGGCGGTGAAATCGAAATCCCCACGCTCGACGGTCACGCCAACATCAAGATTCCCGCGGAAACGCAAAGCGGGCAGGTGTTCCGCCTGCGCAACAAGGGTATCAAGCCCGTGCGCGGCGGCGTGCAGGGCGATCTTTACTGCCATGTCGCCATCGAGACGCCGATCAAGCTCACCGGCCGTCAGAAGGATCTGCTGCGCGAATTCGAGTCGATCAACGCGCAGGATCCCGAGCGTCACAGTCCACGCGCCAAGAACTGGTTCGACCGCGTTCGAGAGTTCTTCGGGCCGTAAGTAAGCTAGCGACCTTGCCCGACGCCGAGGCAGCGCAGCGCTACGACGTCGTCGTGATAGGGGCCGGCGCCGCCGGCATGATGTGCGCAGCAACTGCCGGTGCACGAGGGCTGCGCGTCCTGCTCGTCGAGCACTACGCCAAGCTGGGCGAGAAAATCCGCATTTCCGGCGGTGGACGCTGCAACTTCACCAACCTTCACGCGGCGCCGGCGAACTATCTGTCCAGCAATCCTGATTTTTGCCGCTCGGCACTGGCGCGCTATACGCCTCGCGACTTCATCGAGCTGGTCGAGCGCTACGGCATCGCGTGGCACGAGAAAAAGCTCGGCCAGCTGTTCTGCGACGAGAGCTCGCTGCAGATCGTCGACATGCTCAGGACCGAATGCGAACGCGCCGGCGTGCACTGGCGCATACCTTGCGCGGTGTCGGAGGTCATCCGTCGCGACGATGGATTCGAGCTCTCGACTGCGCACGGCGTGGTGCGCTCACGCTCGCTGGTGATCGCAACGGGCGGCCTCACCGTTCCAAAAATCGGCGCGACGCCTTTCGGTTATCGCATTGCCAACCAGTTCGGCCTCGCAATGGTTGCGCCGCGGCCGGCGCTGGTCCCGCTCGCGCTTGACGCGGCCGATCTGGCCCATTTCGGCGAGCTTGCCGGCGTCTCGGTCGACGCCGAGGCCGCGTGCAACGGCGCGCGCTTTCGCGAGAACATACTGTTCACGCACCGCGGATTGTCGGGCCCGGCAACGCTGCAGATCTCGTCGTACTGGGAAAGCGGCGACGCCGTCGACATCGATCTCCTGCCAGGGACCGACGTCGCCGAGTGGGCCGCGGCGCATCCCGGCGTCACCCGCATCGACGCGCTGTTATCGACGCGACTGCCCAAGCGCGTCGCGCAGCACTGGTGCGCCGCGCACCACGTCGATGGAACGCTTGCCGAGCTCGGCGACCGGCGTCTTCGCGAGCTCGCCAGCGCGCTGCATCGCTGGCCGGTCGTGCCCTCGGGCACGCTGGGCTACAACAAGGCCGAGGTCACGCTCGGCGGCGTCGATACGCGCGAACTGTCGTCGAAGACGATGGCCGCGCTTCGCGTGGCCGGCCTGTATTTCATCGGTGAAGTCGTCGACGTCACCGGCCATCTCGGCGGATACAATTTCCAGTGGGCGTGGGCGTCGGGTCGTGCCGCGGGACTCGCGGTCGCTTGAGGTCACCTGCGGCTCACGCCAATCGCTTGTGACCCCGAGTGCTTCGGCTTAGCATTCGCATCTTCGCCGCATATCTCGCGTCCTGCGCCTGGAGAAAATCGATGCAAGTCCGCACGTTGTTGGTCGCGATTGCAGCGGCCCTGTTCGCGGGCAGTGCCGCCGCGCAGATCAAGATCGGCCTGATGGTGTCCGCCACCGGGCCGACCTCGGCGATCGGCATTCCGCAAAAGAACACCGCGGAGCTGCTGCCGAAAAAGATCGGCGACACGACGATCGAATACATCCAGCTCGAGGACGGTGGCGACTCCACGCGCGCGGTGCAGAACGCCAAAAAACTGATCGCCGAGAACAACATCGACGCCGTGATCGGGCCGTCGACCACGCCCAATGCGCTCGCCATCCTCGACATCATCGCAGAGGCCAAGGTCCCGCTGATGGCGACTGTGGGCACGTCGTCGGTTGTCGAGCCGATCGACGCCAAGCGGCGCTGGGTGTTCAAGACCACGCAGAACGACGATCTCATCGCAGCTGCGCTGATCGGCAACATGGTCAAGAGCAACGTGAAAACGGTGGGCTTCATCGGGTTCAACGACCCCTACGGCGAGAACTGGTTCAAGGTCTTCGGCGCGCTCGCCGCGAAGGCGGGGATCGGCATCGTCGCCAGCGAGCGCTATGCGCGAACCGACCAGAGCGTGACCGGCCAGGTGCTCAAGCTCATCGCGGCGAAACCCGATGCGGTGCTCATCGCCGCAGTCGGCGGCCCTGCGGTACTGCCGCAGGCGACCCTGTTCGATCAGGGCTACAAGGGGCGCATCTACCAGACGCACGCCGTCGCGACCGACGACTTCATCAAGCTCGGCAAGGAGAAAGTCGAGGGCACGACGCTGGCGGCTGGATCGATGCTGGTCATCGACGACATTCCAGCGTCCGACCCGATCAAGGAGGTCGCGAGCAGCTACATCGCTGCCTACGAAAAACGGTTCGGCACGCGGCCGGCGACCTTTGGCGCGAACACCTACGACGCGGGACTGCTTCTGGCAAAGGCGATTCCAGTCGCACTCAATGCAGGCAAGCCGGGCACCGAGGCGTTTCGCGTCGCGCTGCGCGACGCGCTCGAGCAACTCAAGGACGTGACCGGTTGCCAGGGCGTGTTCAACCTGAGCGCCACCAATCACAACGGCATGGATGAACGTGCGCGGGTGCTCGTGGTCGTGCGCGACGGCAAGTTCCGGCTGCTTCCGGAGTAGCGATGCGAACAGCGAGAGGGCCTCCGCGCGCAGGGAGCGCTCGGGATCGAGCGACCGCGAGTCAACGCTGGCAACCCACAGCATGATGGACGCGCACCGGCACCAGGACGGAGGGCGCGCCCCGTGCGTGCGGCGCCGCTCGTAGGCATCCTGCTCGCAGCAGGGAGCTCCTCGCGCTTCGGTTCCGCCAAGCTGATGGCGACGCTTCCGGGTGGCGCGCCGGGCGAGGCCGCGGGCGTGATGGCGGAAGCCTCGTTGCGGCACCTGTTCACCGGCGTCGACGCTGTGGTCGCGGTGGTGCGTCCCGGTGACGATGCGCTTGCGCTGCTGCTTTCACGCAACGCCGCACGGGTCACGGTGTGTCCGGATGCGGCGCAAGGAATGGGAGTGAGTCTTGCCTGGGCAGTGCGCGCCGCACCGGTGGCGATGGGATGGATCGTGGCGCTGGCGGATATGCCGTGGATCGCGCCTTCGTCGATTGCGCGCGTTGCCGAAGCGCTGCGCGCGGGCGTGCCGCTTGCGGCGCCGCGTTTCCGCAACAGCCGCGGGCATCCCGTCGGATTTGGCGCAGCGTTCTACGCTGGACTCGCCGCGCTCCAGGGCGACGAGGGCGCGCGTCGCATCGTCGAGGCGCACGCGCAGTCGCTGAGGGAGATCGACGTGGACGACCGCGGTGTGCTGCAGGATATCGATACCGCCGAGGACCTGCGCACTTCGCGCGGCTGATCGGCACGCGGCTGTTCAGTCCCCCGCGTTCTGCCGCCACATGTCTCCCTGGCGGCCGACGATGCGGTTCTCCTCGTCCTGCATTTTCCACCAGCCGCGCAGGTCGTTACCCTCCAGCGGACGCGAAATGAGATAGCCCTGCGCCTCTTCGCAGCCGTGGTTCTTCAGAAACTCGAACTGCGCGACGGTTTCCACGCCCTCGGCGATGACGCGCAGCCCCAGGCTGTGCGAGAGGGCGATGATCGCCTGCGTGATCGCCTCGTCGTTGCGGTTTTTCTCGAGGCCGTGAACGAAGCGCTGATCGATCTTCACGCCCTGGATCGGCAGCCGCGCCAGATACGACAGGCTGGAGTACCCGGTTCCGAAATCGTCGACGGTGATCGAGACGCCCATCTGCTTCAACCGGATCAGCGTTGCAACGGCCTTGTCCGGATGCGTGATGATGACGCTCTCCGTGATCTCCAGATCGAGGTAACGCGCAGGCAGGCCGCTGGACTTCAGCGCGTCGTCGACGATCGACAGCCAGCTGTCATGCTGGAGCTGCTGCACCGAGAGGTTCACCCCCAGGCGGAGCAGCATGTTGTCGCGATGCCACGCCATCACTTGCCGGCAGGCGTCGCGCAGCACGCGCGCACCGAGCGCCTGGATCATCCCCGACTCCTCGGCGATGGGGATGAACTCGTTGGGCGCGATGATGCCGCGATGCGGATCGCGCCAGCGCAGCAGCGCCTCGACGCCGCAGGCGCGGCCCGTCCCCATGTCGATCTGCGGCTGGTAGACAAGGAAGAATTCGTCGTCCATCAGCCCGCGTCGCATGTCGGTTTCGAGCTGCAGGCGCGCTTGCACCCGAGTATTCATGTCGGCGGTGAAAAAACGGTAGGCGTTGCGGCCGGCGTCCTTGGCCGCGTACATCGCGGTATCGGCCTGCTTGATCAGGCCGCCCGGATCGTCGGCGTCGATCGGATACAGCGACACGCCTACCGAGCAGGTCAGCGTGGGCGTCTGCTCGCCGAGCCGGAACGGCGCCAGGAACGACTCGCGCACGCGCGTGAGCACCGTCATGATCTCGAAAGTGGCCTTCGACGGGTCGAGCGCGGGCAGGACGATGACGAACTCGTCGCCGCCCAATCGGGCGACGGTATCGCTCTCACGGACTGCGTTGGTGAGGCGCTGCGCGACCGCCTGCAGCAACTGGTCGCCTGCATCGTGTCCCAACGTGTCGTTAATGCGCTTGAAATGGTCGAAGTCGAGAAACAGGCAAGCGACCTGCTGCTGATCGCGCGATGCCTGCGCCACGATCTGCTTGAGACGCTGGTTGAGCAGCGCGCGATTGGGCAGCCCGGTGAGGATGTCGTGCTGCGCGAGCTTGTACGCCTGCGCGGTCGCGATTTCGAGCTCTTTGGTGCGCAACGCCACTTTCTGCTCGAGCGTGCGCTGGTAGGTCGCGACCTCGGCTTGCGACGAGGCGAGGCGCTCGATCATGTGATTGAAGGTCTGCGTGAGCACGCCGACTTCGTCGCCTGAGCGCGCGGGCAGACGAACATCGAGCCGGCCCGCGCCGACCGCGCGCGCCGCGCGGGCCAGCAAATGCATGGGCGCGACCAGGCGGCGCGTCAGGAACACCGTGAGCAGGATCGCGATGCCGACCAGCGCGCCGACCACCGACAGCGCTGCGATCATGTTGTTGCGCAGCTTGGCCTGGCTGCCCGCCAGGTTCATGCCCAGCCGCACGTAGCCGACGATCGGGCTGGCCCCGCTGGCGCCCGCGGACACAGGATCGCCGCCCACCGTCGGTGTGTCGATCTTCCTCGGCGGGATGACGGGCGCGACCATTTCGAGGTAGCGATGACCGTCAAGGTTCTGCACGCCGCTGCTCACTGTGTCAGGACGCACGTTGGCGAGCATGGTTGGGAGAACAGTCGCGCCGCTGAGAGTGCGCGTGAGCAGCGGCTTGCCTTGCGCATCGAGGACTGCGACGTAGGCGATGTCGCGATCATTGGCAAGCGTTTGCGCCATGCGCGAGAGCGAGTCGGTGTCGCGCTCCGCGAAGGCGGCTTCGGAGCGTTCCGCGACCATTGAGACGATGGTCATCGCCTTGGCCTGGAGACGCGCCTGCTCGTCCTGTACCTGCTGACCGACCAGCAGCGCGAGAATGCCGATGGCGGTCGCGACGATCAGTCCGATCGCCAGCGTGTTGAGCTTGGTGAGCAGCCCCATGCGCACGGGCTTCACCTTGAGAGGCGCGACCGTGATCGGCGGCAGCGAAGAGGGCGCGCGCGTGATCGTCGGTTCACGCATGGCGCTGGTTCCCCGACGCGCCCAGCGCGCCGGTCCGGCAGCGTGGCTTCGGCGGCGTCATCGGGTTCGCGTGGGCCGCCCGGTCAGGCGATGGCCACCGGAATCTTGCCGATGCGCTGCTGCCATTCGCGCGGTCCGCTTTGATGAACCGACATCCCGCGCGCATCCACTGCGACGGTCACCGGCATGTCCTTGACGTCGAACTCGTAGATCGCCTCCATGCCGAGGTCGGCGAAGCCGACGACGCGGGCGCTGCGGATCGCCTTCGATACGAGGTATGCTGCGCCACCGACGGCCATCAGATACGCCGCTCGGTGCCGGCGGATCGCCTCGATCGCGGCCGGACCTCGCTCGGCCTTGCCGATCATAGCAAGCAATCCTGCCTTGCCCAGCATCATCTCGGTGAAGGCGTCCATGCGCGTCGACGTGGTCGGGCCCGCGGGGCCGACCGCCTCGTCGCGCACCGGATCGACGGGTCCGACGTAATAGATCACGCGACCGCGGAAATCGACCGGCAACGGCTCGCCTTTGGCATAGAGATCGGCGATGCGTTTGTGCGCGGCGTCGCGTCCGGTGAGCATCTTGCCGCTGAGCAGCAGGCGGTCGCCAGGCTGCCACGATGCGCATTCTTCGCGCGTGAGCCGGTCGAGGTCGACGCGCTTCGATTCAGGCGCTGGCGTCCAGTGCACATCGGGCCAGCGTGCAAGGTCGGGTGGATCGAGGCGCGCCGCGCCCGAGCCATCGAGCGTGAAATGTGCGTGACGCGTCGCCGCGCAGTTGGGAATCATGCCGACCGGCTTGCTCGCGGCGTGGGTGGGGAAGTCGAGAATCTTGACGTCGAGCACGGTGGAAAGACCGCCGAGACCCTGCGCGCCGATGCCCAGCGCATTGGCGGCATCGAAGATCTCGATGCGCAGTGCCTCGATGGCATTGGCCGGGCCGCGTGCTTTCAGCGCATGCATGTCGATGGGCTCCATGAGCGCTTCCTTGGCAAGCAGCATCGCTTTTTCCGCGCTTCCGCCGATGCCGATGCCAAGCATGCCGGGAGGGCACCATCCTGCGCCCATCGTGGGCAGCGTCTCGACGACCCAGTCGGTGATCGATTCCGAGGGGTTGAGCATCGCGAGCTTGGACTTGTTCTCGGAGCCACCGCCCTTGGCTGCAATCTTGACCTCGACCGTTTCGCCGGGAACGAGGTCGATGTGCAGCACCGCGGGCGTGTTATCGCCGGTGTTGCGGCGCTTGCCGGACGGGTCCGACACGATCGACGCACGCAATGTGTTGTCCGGATGCAGATAGGCGCGGCGTACTCCTTCGTCGACCATGTCGGCGACGCTCATGATCGCCCCGCGTGATGTCCATTGCACATCCATGCCGATCTTGACGAAGGCGACGACGATGCCGGTGTCCTGGCAGATCGGGCGATGTCCTTCGGCGCACATGCGCGAATTGGTGAGGATCTGTGCGATGGCATCCTTCGCGGCCGGGGACTGCTCGGCGGCGTACGCTTCCGCCAGCGCCTCGATATAGTCGACCGGATGGTAGTACGAGATAAACTGCAGCGCGTCGGCAACGCTCGCGATGAAGTCTTCCTGCTTGATGACGGACACGGGTGAAGTAGCCGTCGCCTAGCGGCAACGGCGCGCTGTACGAGGGGGAATCAATTCTACCATCGGCTGCGGCCGCCTTTGGCGCGCGCATTGACGTGCGTCATTGCGTTCGACGCATCACACTCGGTAGACTGCAGAGAAAAACGACCAAAGGCAGCGCCGTCCCCGGTGGCTGCTTTGCTCACCCAGGAGACGCTTCGACATGGCCAATATCGAGTCTGTTTCTCACGAAACGCGCGTATTCGAACCGCCGCGGGACTTTGTCGCCCGTGCCAACGTCACGAAGGCGAAGTTCGACCAGCTCAACGCCGCAGCGGCGAAAGACTATGCCGGGTTCTGGGCCGAGCTCGCCAAGCGCGAACTGATGTGGCACAAGCCGTTCACGCGATCGCTCGACGAGTCTGGCGCGCCGTTCTACAAATGGTTCGAAGACGGCGAACTCAATGTTTCCTACAACTGCCTTGATCGCAACCTCGAGAACGGCAACGCCGAAAAGACCGCGATCATCTTCGAGGCCGACGACGGTGCGGTAACGCGGGTCACCTACCGTGAGCTGCACGCGCGCGTGTGCCGCTTCGCCAACGGGCTGAGATCGCTCGGTGTCAGAAAAGGCGATCGCGTGATCATCTACATGCCGATGTCGATCGAGGGCGTGGTCGCCATGCAGGCCTGCGCGCGGATCGGCGCTACGCACTCGGTGGTTTTCGGCGGATTCTCGGCGAAGTCGCTGCAGGAACGCATCATCGACGCCGGCGCGATCGCGGTGATCACCGCCGACGAGCAGGTCCGCGGCGGCAAGCACCTTCCGCTTAAGGCGATCGTCGACGAGGCGCTGGGCCTGGGCGGATGCGAGGGCATCCGCAATGTGATCGTGTACCGGCGCACCGCCGGCAAGGTCGGGTTCTCCTCACCTCGCGACGTGTGGATGCACGAGCTGGTCGCCAAGCAGTCGGAGACGTGCGCACCGGAGTGGGTCAGCGCCGAGCATCCGCTGTTTATCCTCTACACGTCGGGCTCGACGGGAAAACCCAAGGGCGTACAGCACAGCTCCGGGGGTTATCTGTTGTGGGCGATCCTGACCATGAAGTGGACCTTCGACATCAAGCCGGAGGACGTCTTCTGGTGCACTGCGGACATCGGCTGGGTGACCGGGCACACCTACATCACCTACGGTCCGCTTGCGGTCGGCGCGACAGAGATCGTGTTCGAAGGCGTTCCGACGTATCCCGACGCGGGACGCTTCTGGCAAACCATACACAAGCACAAGTGCTCGGTGTTCTACACTGCGCCCACCGCGATCCGCTCGCTGATCAAGGCGTCCAATGCGACGCCTCAGGCCGCGCCGAAGAACTACAATCTCTCCAGCCTTCGCCTGCTGGGCAGCGTCGGCGAGCCGATCAATCCCGAAGCGTGGATGTGGTACCACGACAACGTGGGCGGCGGACGCTGCCCGATCGTCGATACCTTCTGGCAGACCGAAACCGGCGGGCACATGATTTCGCCGTTGCCGGGCGTGACTCCGCTGGTGCCCGGATCGTGCACGCTGCCGCTGCCCGGCATCGTCGCCGCGATCGTCGACGAGACTGGTCACGACGTCGCCAACGGGCAGGGCGGCATCCTGGTCGTGAAAAAGCCGTGGCCGGCGATGATCCGCACCATCTGGGGCGATCCCGATCGCTACCGCAAGTCGTACTACCCCGACGAGCTTGGTGGCAATCTCTATCTGGCCGGTGACGGCGCGGTGCGCGACAAGACCACCGGCTACTTTACGATCATGGGTCGCATCGACGATGTGCTCAACGTTTCGGGACATCGCATGGGGACGATGGAAATCGAGTCCGCGCTGGTGGCCAATCCGATCGTCGCGGAGGCCGCGGTGGTCGGTCGTCCCGACGATCTCACCGGGGAAGCGGTGTGCGCTTTCGTCGTGCTCAAGCAGTCGCGGCCGAGCGGCGCGGAGGCCGAGAAGATAGCCAAGGTCCTGCGCGACTGGGTCGGCAAGGAGATCGGTCCGATCGCGAAGCCGAAGGACATCCGCTTCGGCGACAACCTGCCCAAGACGCGGTCCGGAAAAATAATGCGCCGGCTTCTGCGCTCGATCGCCAAGGGCGAGGACATCACCCAAGACACCTCGACACTGGAAAATCCGGCGATCCTGGAACAGCTAAAACAGGCGCTATAGCGAATCGACCCTACTGCGTGGTCGCGTCGTCGCCCATGATGCGGATCATTTCCGTGAGCTGCGCGCTCATCGGGAGGTTCAGTCGCTGCCCGCTCGGCAGCTGGCGCAGGAACCACTTGTTGTAGGTCTGCTCGAGCTCTCGCGAGGCGGCGAGGTCGTGCATGGTCTGGATGACCAACGCCGCGAGCTGCGGGTCGTTCTTACGGAACATGATGCCGTACGGATCGTAGGACAAGAACTCGCCGACCACGGCGAGCTGATCCTGGGCCCCGTTGAGCGTGATGAAGCCGTAGAGCAGCACGTCGTCGGTGGCGAAGGCGTCGACCTTTCCGCCGACCAGCTGCGCGTACGAATCGGCGTGGTCGCTGCCGGTGACGATGGTCGCGGGAATCTTGAGCTTGGCGACCAGGTCGCGAATCGCCTTCTCGTTGGTGGTCCCCACGGTCACGATCACGGTCTTGCCGCCCAGGTCTCGGAACGAGCGGATCGGCGAGCCTTTCCTGACCATCAGCTTGGTGCCGGCGACGAAGATCACGGGCGAGAAGTCGACGACTTTTTTCCGCTCCTGGTTGGCGGTGGTCGAGCCGCACTCGAGATCCACTTTCCCGCTGACCACCGCATCGATCCGGTTTTCGGATGTCACCGGAACCCACTGGATCTCGAGGTCGTGGCCTACCTCCAGGCTCATCGCGTCGACGATCGCGCGGCAGATGTCGATCGAATAGCCGATCGGCTCCTTGCGCGGGCTCAGGTAGGACAGCGGAATCGACGATTCTCGATAGCCGATCGTCACCGCCCCGCTGCTGCGTGCCTTTTGCAGCGTGCCGGTCAGCGCGCCTTCGGGAGTCGGCGCTTGCGCGGCGCACGGCGCCGCTGCGCAAGCGGCTAGGAAGATGGCGCAGATCCAGCGCCGGATCCAGGACTGACCCGCGGCCGCAACCTTGCTGGAGCGACTCGCGTCATTCCGTTTCATGCGTATCACCGCGCGCATATCGCGCTCACGCCGCGGCCGGCGTCATGTCCGGCCTCAGCTCGCGGTTCCTGTCGGTGTCGAGCCGGCGCGCGTTCGCGTCCGCGTCGTGCTCGGACATCAGGCCGCCCTCCCATTTGGCGACGACCGATGCCGCGATCGAATTGCCGACCGCGTTGGTCGCCGAACGCCCCATGTCGAGGAAAGTGTCGACGCCCAGGATCAACAACAGGCCGGCTTCCGGGATGTTGAACTGGTTGAGCGTTGCCGCTATTACCACGAGCGACGCGCGCGGAACGCCCGCCATGCCTTTCGATGTCAGCATCAGGATGGCCATCATCGTGAGCTGGGTCGAGATAGGCAGATCGATGTTGTACGCCTGGGCGATGAAGATGGTCGCGAACGTGCAGTACATCATCGAGCCGTCGAGGTTGAACGAATAGCCCATCGGCAGCACGAAAGCCGAGATCCTGCGCTTCACGCCGAAGCGATCGAGCGAGTCGAGGATCTTCGGATAGGCGGCTTCGGAGCTAGCCGTGGCGAACGACAGCAGGAATGGCTCCCTGATCAATCCGATCAGCTTGAACACGCGCTTGCCCAGGAAAACGAAGCCGGCGAGGACCAGCAGGCTCCAGAGCAGGATCAGGCCGATGTAGAAGTCGCCCATGAACACGGCGAATTTGAGCAGAATTTCGAGGCCGTTGGTGGCGACGGTTGCGGCCATCGCGGCGAACACCGCCACCGGTGCGAGCAGCATCACGTAGCCGGTGATCTTGAGCATCACGTGGGCCAGCGAATCGATGACGTTGGTCAGCGGCTTCCCGATGTCGCCCAGCGCCGCCAGCGCGACGCCGAAGAACATCGAGAACACGACGATCTGCAGGATCTCGTTGTTGGTCATCGCTTCGGCGAACGAGCGCGGAACGAGGTGGGTGACGAATTCCTTGAGCGTGAACGACGCTGTCTTGAGGTTGGTCGCGGCGCCGATGTCCGGCAACGGCAGCCCCAGATCCTTGCCGGGCTGCAGCAGGTTGGCGAGCAGCAGTCCCAGCAGCAACGAGACGATCGAGGCGATGACGAACCAGCCCAGCGACTTGGCGAAGATGCGCCCGACGCTCTTGGCATCGCCCATGTGCGCGATGCCGACAACCAGCGTCGAGAATACGAGCGGTCCGATCAGCATTTTGATCAGGCGCAGGAACACGTCGGACATGATCGAGATATAACCGGCGATCTGCGCCGCGGTCTTCTTGTCGGGAAAGTTGGTGAACACCATGTAACCGGCGATGATGCCAAGGACCATCGCGATCAGGATATAGACCGCCATCGGGCGCTTCTTTTTCACGGTGTCCCTCCGTTCCACTGTGTCAGTTGAAGACCGCCGGGTACGTCGGCACGGCTGGTAGCGCGCGCTACGAGGCACATTCTGCGGCGAGCCGCGACCGGGCGCAACGTCGCCGCGAACGGTGCCCAGGCGGACGCATGGCGGCGCCTCGCTCGAGGATCGCGCGCGTCGGCGACGGGTCGGGCGCGCCGGGTGGCTGCGAGGCAGCTAAGAGCTACGCCGGCGGCGCAGTCTCCACGAACGATGCGCGTTTGCCGAGCTTCTCGGCGTGCTTCACGAGGTTGGGGTATTCGCCGCGCCAGTCGATCGACGGATGGCGCAGGTCCAGGTATCCGAGTGCGCATCCGGTAGCGATATCGGCAAGCGTGTAGGCGTCGCCGCTGCACCACGCGCGATCGCCCAGCTCGCTGGACATCTCGGCAACGCCGCGGCGGATTTTCTCGAGCTGACGCGCGATCCATTCACGGCTTTGCTGCTGAGCGGGCCGCTTGGTCTCGCGCAGCGCGGTGAGCGCCGCGTCGCAGACTCCATCGGCAAGCGCCTCCCACCGGCGAACCGCGATGCGCTGCCGGCTCGGCCCGGGAATGAGCCTCGACACCGGCGTGAGTGTATCGAGATAACCGACGATGACGCGCGAGTCGTACAGTGGCGTGCCATCGTCAAGCACCAACACCGGAATCTTGCCCAGCGGATTGAACGGCGGCACCGCCGATTGTGCTTCCCAAGGATTGTCGTCGACGTATTCGCAATCGATCTTCTTCTCGACCAGCACGATGCGCACCTTTCGGGCGTAGGGACTGGTGGCAGCCGTGAACAGCTTCATGGTGGGGCGAGCCGAGGTGCGCGGAACCGCTCTCGCGCATGCGAATGTTTGTCGTAGATTATAGCATTGGCGCGCCCGGCTTTCGATCGCGGATCGGCGCTCGCGCTGTGCTAAGACGCTCGCGCTGTGCTAAGATTCACTCGCCGCATCCGCATCCATGTCGTCCGCCGCCGCGCTCTCGCCGCTGACCGCCCTCTCCCCGCTGGACGGGCGCTACCGCTCAAGGGTCGCGGCACTCTCGCAGTACTTCAGTGAACACGGATTGATCCGCGAGCGCATTCGCGTCGAGTTCGCATGGCTGCGCGCGCTTGGGGACGAGTCGGGAATCGGCGAGCTCGCACCTTTTTCTGTCGCCGCGCGCGCCGCGCTAGAAGACGCCGATGCGAACTTCGGTGTCGTTGACTCGGAGCGGGTCAAGGCTATCGAGGCGACGACCAATCACGATGTCAAGGCGATGGAGTACTGGCTCAAGGAGCGCTTCGCCGTTGTTCCCGAGGTAGCCGCGGCTAGTGAATTCATCCACTTCGCGTGCACCTCCGAGGACATCAACAATCTCGCCTACGACTGCATGGTGCGCGATGCGCGCGCCGAGGTGATGCTACCGGCGTTCGCCGAACTGGTCGCCGAACTGCGCGTACTGGCGCATGCGCACGCGGGCCTTCCGATGTTGTCGCGCACGCATGGCCAGGCAGCGACGCCGACCACGCTGGGCAAGGAGATCGCCAACGTCGTCGCCCGGCTCGATCGCGCGATCGCAGGGTTCGCCAGTGCGCCGCTTTTGGGCAAGATCAACGGCGCGGTGGGCAACTACAACGCGCATATGGTGGCATACCCGGACGTCGACTGGGAGGCGCTCGCGCACCGCGCGGTCGCCGGACTCGGACTCGAATTCAATCCGTACACTACGCAAATCGAACCGCACGACGCGCTGGCGGCACTGTTCGATGCGCTCGCGCGCGTGAACACCATCATCATCGATCTCGACCGCGACGTCTGGGGCTACATTTCGCTGGGCTATTTCCGGCAAAAGCCGCGCGAAGGCGAAGTCGGCTCATCGACCATGCCGCACAAGGTCAATCCGATCGATTTCGAGAATTCCGAAGGCAATCTCGGACTGTCCAACGCGCTGCTGCGTCATCTCTCCGACAAGCTTCCGATCTCGCGCTGGCAGCGCGACCTTTCCGATTCGACGGTCATGCGTAACGTCGGCGTGGCCTTCGGCTATGCGCTGCTCGGCGTCGTGTCGTGCCGTCAGGGGTTGTCGCGACTGGCGGTCGATCCGGTCAGGCTCGCCGCCGACCTCGACGCCAACTGGGACGTGCTCGCCGAGCCGATCCAGACCGTGATGCGCCGCTACGGCGTGCCGAACCCATACGAACAGCTCAAGGCGCTGACGCGCGGCAAGGGCATTACGCGCGCTGCGTTGCACGCGTTCGTCGACGCGCTCGATATTCCCGCCGATGCCAAGGCGTCGCTCAAGGCTCTGACGCCCGCCACCTATATCGGCAAGGCCGCCGCGCTGGCGCGCCGCATCTGATTCGGCCGCGGCGAGCCTAGTCCTTGGCGCGCTTGTCGCGGCGCTCGCGAAGCCATTGCAACACCACCGGCAGCAGCGAGACGACCACGATCGCCACCACGATCCACGCGAGGTTGTCCTTCACCCACGGAATGTTGCCGAACAGGTAGCCGGCATAGGTCAGCGCCGACACCCAGAGTGCCGCGCCCAGCACGTTGAAGCAGATGAAGGTGGGGTAGGCCATGCAGCCGACACCGGCGAGGAACGGCGCGAAGGTGCGAACGATGGGGACGAAGCGGCCGACGACGATGGTGAATCCGCCATATTTGGCATAGAACTGCCGTGTCTTGTCCAGGTACTGCGGCTTGAGACAGCGACCCAGGAAGCTGTCCTTCGGGCGGCAGAACACCTTGGGCCCGACGAAGCGGCCGACGCCGTAGTTGAGCGAATCGCCCAGCACCGCCGCGACGAACAGCGTGAGCACGAGCAGATGCACGTTGATGCCGCTCGCCGCGACCACGGTTCCGGCGACGAACAGCAGCGAGTCCCCGGGCAGGAGCGGAAAGATCACCAGCCCGGTCTCAGCAAAGATCACCACAAACAGTGCTGCAAACATGAGTGCCGCGTGCTGAGCCGCCAGCGTCGCCAGCGTCTGGTCGAGCGCGAACAGCGAGTAAACGAGCGTGGTAATCATACGTGCGCGGCGTCGGACGGGTAGCCTTGCCCCAGCGCGGCGACGGCGGCGCCGAAGCGATTGACCCGCTTCACGCGCATCGCGTCAGGGCAGGATCTTTTCGGCGCCAGCGCCGGTGCGCTTTTCCGCCTTGACCAGATCTTCGCGCGAGACGCCGAGCCACATGACCAGCGAGGCCATGACCAGCGCCGAGGAGTAAATGCCGAAGCAGATCCCGATGGCCAGCGCCAACGCGAAGTAGTGCAGTGTCTCGCCTCCGAAGAACAGGATCGACAGCACCATCATCAGCGTGCAGCCGTGGGTGATGATGGTTCGGGAAAGCGTGCTGGTGATGGCGCTGTTGATGACGTCGGGCACGCTGGCGCGGCGCATCTTTCGGAAGTTCTCGCGGATCCGGTCGGCGATGACCACCGACTCGTTGACCGAGTAGCCAAGCACCGCGAGCACCGCGGCGAGCACCGGCAGCGAAAATTCCCACTGGAAAACAGCGAAGAAGCCGAGGATGATCACCACGTCGTGAAGGTTGGCGATGATGGCGGACACGGCGAAGCGCCATTCGAAGCGCATCGCCAGGTAGGCGACGATGCCCACGCAGACCAGCAGCAGCGCCAGCGCGCCGTTCTCGTAGAGCTCCTTACCGACCTGCGGACCCACGAACTCGACTCGCTGCTGCGAAACGGTGGCGTCGTCAGCGCGAAGCGTGGTCAGCACCTTGTCGGAAAGCTGCGCGCTGGACACACCTTCCTTGAGTGGCAGGCGGATCAACGCGCTGTTGGCGCTGCCGAAGCTCTGCACCGAGAATTCGCCGAGGTTCATCGTATCGATGACGCTGCGCACACGGGTGAGGTCCGCCGGGTGCGCATACGCGATCTCGATGACGGTGCCGCCCCTGAAGTCCACGCCGAGATTCAACCCGCGAAAGGCGAGAAATCCGACCGCCAGCACGAACGTGATCAGCGAGATCACGTTGAACACCAGCGCGTGCTTCATGAACGGGATGACGCGGGTTATGCGGAAGAATTCCATATTCCGTCATTCCCGCGAAAGCGGGAATCCATGTTCGTTTGCGTGCGGGCTATCGCTGCGCACGGCGGCGAGAGCAAATGGGTCCCCGCTTTCGCGGGGACGGCTCATGGCGCGGCTACGCCGCCCCATGAGCCGGCTTCCATACCTGGCCGATCGAGATGTGGTCCAGCTTCTTTCGTCCGCCGTAGATCATCGCAACCAGCCCGCGCGAGATGAACACCGCGCTGAACATCGAGGTCAAGATGCCCAGGCAGTGCACGACCGCAAAGCCGCGCACCGGGCCGCTGCCGAAAATGAGCAGCGCGAGGCCGGCGATGAGCGTGGTCACGTTGGAGTCCAGAATCGTGTTCCAGGCGCGCTCGTAGCCCGCCTGAATGGCCGCGTGCGGCGTATCGCCCCAGCGCAGCTCTTCGCGGATGCGCTCGTTGATGAGCACGTTGGCGTCGATCGCCATGCCCAGTGTCAGCGCGATGGCCGCGATGCCCGGGAGCGTGAGGGTGGCCTGCAGCATCGACAGGATGGCGATGAGGAGCAGCAGGTTGATCGCCAGCGAGATCGCGGAGATGACCCCCATCAGTTGGTAGTACACGCAGATGAACGCGACCAGCGCGATGAATCCGTACACGACTGACTTGAAGCCCTTGTCGATGTTGTCCTTGCCCAGCGACGGACCGACGGTGCGCTCCTCGACGATTTCCATCGGCGCGGCCAGCGCGCCGGCGCGCATCAGCAGCGAGATGTCGTTGGCTTCGCGCGTGTTCATGCGTCCGCTGATCTGAACGCGGCCGCCACCGATCTCCTCGCGGATCACCGGCGCCGTGATGACCTCGGCCTTACCCTTTTCGACGAGCACGATCGCCATGCGCTTGCCCACGTTGTCGCGCGTGAGCTCCTTGAAAATGCGCGCACCGGTGCCGTCGAGGCTGATATGCACCGCGGGTTCGTTGGTTCTTCCGTCGAATCCGGGTTGAGCGTCGTTGATGCGATCGCCGGTGAGCACTACCTGCCGCTTGACCACCACGGGCGCGCCGCTGCGCTCCGTGAAGAGGTCGCTGCCCAGAGGCACCTGTCCGGCTCGCGCCAGCTCGAGCACGCCCGGATCCTCATTGACCATGCGGATCTCGAGCGTCGCGGTACGGCCCAGGATGTCCTTGGCGCGCGCGGTGTCCTGCACACCGGGCAGCTGCACTACGACGCGGTCGGCGCCTTGCTGCTGCACGATCGGCTCGGCGACGCCGAGCTCGTTGACGCGGTTGCGAAGGATGGTGATGTTCTGCTGGACGGCACCTTCCTGGATGCGTTTTTGCGCTTCCGGCCTCAGGCCCGCGATCAGGCGTAGTTCGCCGCCGGCGGCGGTGTCGCCTTCACGGATCTGCAGGTCGGGGAACGCCGCTCCGATCTCCTGGTTGGCACGGCCGCGCTCGGCAGCATCGCGGAAGCGGATCACGACGTTCTGTCCTTCGCGCCCCACGCCGGAATACAGCACCTTCTTCTCGCGCAGCAATGAGCGGATGTCGGTGGTGTAGCGGTCGGCGGCCTTGTCGAGCGCGGCCTTCATGTCGACCTCCAGCAGGAAATGCACGCCGCCGCGCAGGTCGAGGCCGAGGTACATCGGCAGCGCGCCGATCGACGCCAGCCATTGCGGCGAGCTCGACAGCAGGTTGAGCGCGACGATGTAGTTGTCGCCCAGCTTCTGCTGCAGCACGTCTTTGGCCTTGAGCTGCGTGTCGGCATCGGCGAAGCGCACCTTGACGCCGGTGGGATCCACCGAAGCGCCGCGATACGCGATGGAGCCGCTCTTGAGGGCATCCTCGACCTGCTGCAGTGTCGAGCTGTCGATCTTGATGGTTGCCTTCGACGTCGACACCTGCACCGCAGGAACCTCAGCGAAGAAATTCGGCAGCGTATAGAGAATCGCGACGACGAGCGCGATGGCGATCAGCGAATACTTCCAGAGCGGATAACGATTCATCTGCGGCGCGCCCTTGGTCAGAGCGACTTGACGGTGCCCTTGGGCAGCATGAGCGAGATCGCGCTGCGCTGGACGGTGATCTCGACGCTGGGCGCGATCTCGACAGTTGCGTATGCGTCCGTCAGCTTGGAGACCTTGCCGACGATGCCGCCAGCGGTCACCACCTCGTCGCCTTTTTGCAGCGATGAGAGCATCGCCTTGGTTTCCTTGGCGCGCTTTTGCTGCGGCCGGATCAGCAGGAAATAAAATACAACGAAGATCGCGACCATGGGCAGGAACGCCATCAGGTCGCTGCCGGTCGACGCCGGGGCTGCTGCCTGTGCGTAGGCGGGTGAAATCAGCACGGTGAATCCTCCTTGCGGCGATGCGGGCGGGGCCTTGGATGCGCTGGAAAGCGCGCGCCGCTCATGGTCGCTGACTGCCTGTGAATGGGGGACGAAATAACCGCCTATTCTACCATGCTCGCGCGACCCGCCCGGAACCCCTGCACGTACGCGTCCAGCGTTCCCGCGGTGATGGCCTCGCGCAGCTCCGCCGCCAGCGTCAGGTAGTAGTGCAGGTTGTGAACGGTATTGAGGCGCGCGCCGAGGATCTCGTTGGCGCGCTGCAGGTGGTGCAGGTAGGCACGGCTGAAATGGCGGCAGGTGTGGCACGCGCATTCCGGATCGAGCGGCTGCGTGTCCAGCCGATGGCGCGCGTTGCGGATCTTGATGTCGCCCAGGCGCGTGAACAGCCAGCCGTTGCGCGCGTTGCGCGTGGGCATCACGCAGTCGAACATGTCGATGCCGCTCTGCACTCCCGCGACGATGTCCTCGGGCGTGCCCACCCCCATGAGGTAGCGCGGACGATCCGCAGGCAGGCGCGGCGTGATGTGGTGCTGGATGCGTTGCATGTCCTCCTTGGGCTCGCCCACCGACAGTCCGCCAATGGCGTAGCCGCCGAAGCCGATGTCGGAAAGCGCGGCCAGCGATTCGTCGCGAAGGTCTTCGTACATGCCGCCCTGAACGATGCCGAATAGCGCGTTGCGGCTGCCGGCGTGCGCGGCCTTGGAGCGCTGCGCCCAGCGCGCGCTCATGCGCATCGAGTCCGCCGCTTCGTCGCGCGTCGCCGGCCACGGCGTGCACTCGTCGAACACCATCGCGATGTCGGAATCGAGTGTGCGCTGGATGTCGATGGAAATTTCCGGCGTGAGCAGCATCCGGTCGCCGTTGATGGGTGAGGCGAAGGTCACGCCGTCCTCGCGCACTTTGCGCAGCGGCCCGAGGCTGAATACCTGAAAGCCTCCGGAATCGGTGAGGATCGGCGCGTTCCAGCCCATGAAGCGATGCAGGCCACCATGCGCCGCGATTACTTCGAGCCCCGGGCGCAGCCACAGGTGGAACGCATTCCCGAGGAGTATCTGTGCGCCGGAGGTCGCGAGCTCGTGCGGAGACATCGCCTTCACCGTGCCGTAGGTGCCGACCGGCATGAACACCGGTGTCTCGACGCTGCCGTGCGTCAGCGTAAGCGTGCCGCGGCGCGCGTCACCGCAACGGGCGCTGACGTGGAATTCCATCGCGCCGATTGTAGCGCGTCAGTCGGCGGCGGGCGGCGCGCGCGAGAGCAGCATCGCGTCGCCGTAGCTGAAAAAACGGTAGCCCTCGCGCATCGCGTGCGCGTACGCCGCGCGGATGGTGTCGTAGCCCGCGAACGCGGACACCAGCATCAACAGCGTCGAGCGCGGCAGATGGAAGTTGGTGATCAGGCGGTCGACCGCGCGGAAGCTATAGCCTGGGGTGATGAAGATCTCGGTCTCGCCGGTGCACGCGTCGACCTTGCCATCCCGCGTCGCCACCGATTCGAGTGCGCGCAGCGTGGTAGTGCCGACCGCAACGACGCGGCCGCCGCGCTTGCGCGCCGCTGCGAACGCGTTGGCAGCGGCATGCGGAATCGTGAAGCGCTCGCTGTGCATCCGATGCTGCGCCAGATCCTCGCTCTCGACCGGCTGGAAGGTGCCTGCGCCCACGTGCAGGGTGAGATACGCGAGCGCGACGCCGCGCGCCTCGAGACGCGTAAGCATCGGCACGTCGAAATGCAATCCCGCGGTCGGCGCAGCGACCGCGCCCGGATCGCGCGCGTAGATGGTCTGGTAGCGCTCGCGATCGTCGTCGTCGGCGGGACGCGCGATATACGGAGGCAGCGGCACTTCGCCGTGGCGTTCGAGATAGTCGACCAGCGGCATGCTGGCGTCGAAACGTAGCCGGAAAAAGCGCCCGTCACGCTCCAGCGCGGTCGCGCTCGACCCGTCGGGCAGCTCGATGCGCGCGCCGATGCGCGGCGGATGGCTGGCGCGAAGCTGCATCCACGCTTCGTCCGGCGCGACGATGCGCTCGAGCATGAGTTCGACGCGGCCGCCGGTGGATTTGCTGCCGGACAACCGCGACCGGATTACGCGCGTGTCGTTCATCACCAGCACGTCGCCGGGATCGAGCAGGCTGGGCAAGTCGGCGAACGACAGGTCGGTCAGCGTGCTGCCGTCGACGCGCAGCAGACGGCTCGCCGAGCGCTCCGCTGCTGGCCGCTTCGCGATCAGCTCGGGAGGCAGCTCGAAATCGAAATCGGAAAGGTGGAAGGTTCGTTCGGACATCGAAACGCGCGCCGCGGTCGCGGCGTTTGGAGCAGGCGGGCTTTTGCCCGATAATGCCGGCTTCGCCGTGCGACGGCAACGCAACTCCGGGGCCGCGTCCCGCGCGGCCGCTCGCACCCCATGCCGGGATGGCGGAATTGGTAGACGCGCTGGACTCAAAAAGAGGTTTGTGAAAAATATTTTTGCGCAGGCCATAACGGCGCGAAGCCATATGGGCCAATGGTTGGCACCTCTAGCGGCAAAGTACAGTCCTGCGGACCAGTGGGGCCTAGGAGCCAGCTAGGAGCCACCAGAAGTAACGTTCTTGCGCGGCGAGGTACAATAGCTAGGTAGTGCCAATGCCCGGGTGGCGAAATTGGTAGACGCAGGGGACTCAGACGCAAATTTGAGCCCTCTTGAAGAAATTCTTGAGGTGAAGCCCGTCAAATTCGGTGAAGGCCCTGAACATCTCGCGGTGTTCGAGCTAATGCCGAGCCAAGCCCTTTGTTGAGGGAAGGTGTAGAGAGCAGACGGCGGGCACCTAAGGCCGAATGGCTAAGGTGAAGGCGTGCTCCAGACCACGAATCCGAACGGCGCGGCGAAAGCCGAAGTGGTAGGAAAATCCCCCGCTGCGAGGCGTGCCGGTTCGAGTCCGGCCTCGGGCACCAGCGTTATTGGCGACATCTGAAAATCCGTGTGTCGGTGGTTCA
>DASXBS010000116.1:0-3916 GCA_036491555.1 Casimicrobiaceae bacterium | reverse complement strand
CTTCGTTCCACTCCACGCCGCTGCCCGGACGCTCGTCGAGCACCGCGCAGCCGTCGACGACGCGCAGCGGCTGCGCGATGATCGGATTGAACCATTCGGCGTATTCCAGCCAGTGCGCGGTCGGCGTCGCGCACAGCAGATGCGTGCTGAATTCGACGAACAGGTGATTCGACATGCGGATCGCATGCGCTTCGGCCAGCGCGGCGGCGCGCATCCACGCGGTGACACCGCCGATCTTCATGACGTCGGGCATGACGTAATCCGACGCGCCGGCATCGATCGCCTTGCGCAGCTCATGCGGGCCCCACCAGTTTTCGCCGCTCTGGATGGGCGTGCGCACCGCCCGTGCGATACGCGCATGCCCCGCGTAATCCTCTGCAAGCGTCGGCTCTTCGATCCATTCGAGATGCTCATCGTCGAGGCGGTGGCCGCGCGCGATCGCCTCGATCGGCGAGAGCGACTGGTTGTAATCGACCATCAGCGCGACCCCGTCGCCGACCGCCCGTCGCATCGCGCGCACGACCTCCACATCCTCCCTCACGTCGGGGTAGCCGATTTTCGCTTTCACGCCCTTGAATCCGCGCTCAGCCCACACGCCGGCCACGCGCGCCGAACCCTCGGCGCCGTCGTACCCGGTCGCGCCGTAGGCGGGGATGGGCTTGATCGTGCCGCCCAACAATCGCGCCAACGGCAATCCCGAAGCGCGGGCGAGTGCGTCCCACAGCGCCATATCGATCGCAGCCAGCGCCATACCGGTCAGGCCCTGCGCGCCGAGCAAGCGGAATCGCCGCGCCATCATCTGCTCGATCTCGGCCGGCGCAAGAGGCTGTCCAACGATCAGCGCCTCCAGCGCCTTCACCAGCAGCGCGACAGGCTTGAGCGCCAGCGCGGTATAGCAAAACACGTAGCTGTGACCGACGACACCCTCATCGGTGATGACGTCGGTCAGCACCAGCGGCGATTCGACGATGGTTCCGCTGGCGGTGCGATGCGGCTCGACCATCGGCACCTTGGCCGCGCGCACGCGCAGCGATCGTATGGTCAGCGACGCGGCACCCGTTATCGCGTCGATGGGGGCAATTCGCGCAAGCATGCCGTCCTCCCTGGATTTGATCGCCATGCGACGGCAACGCCGTCGGTTCGAGTTCGCTACGACGTCGCTTAACTTAGCTTAGTTCAGTTGCGCCCCGCGCTCGCGCAAATAGCGCTTCAGGTCCTCGAAGCGCACCGCGCCGTTCCGCCCCCGGTCGATCTCGTCGAAATGCCTGGCCACGTACCCCAGACCCGCGGCGCTCGCCTGCTCCCGCGTGAGCGTGCCGGTGCGCGCGGTATCGGCGGCATCGAAGCCCTGCTTGAGTTTGCGCTCGACTTGCTCGCGCAGTGCCGCGCCTTGAGTCGGCGGCGCAGTCGTTGGCCTGCGCGCGTCGGGAGGGACCCACGGATCGAGCATCGGCACCTGCGCGGCCGCTGCAGGCATGGTGCCCTGCGCGCAAGCGTGTTGCGGCGACGAGGCGAGTGTCAGCACCAGCGCGATGGCCGCTACCCCGCCGCGGACGAGCCAAAGGGCGCGAGGATTCGCGATGCGCAGTGCAGAGTCGAAGCGATTCATGGCGCCGCAGTCGCCGCCTGGTAGAACTGCGCCAGGTCCGCTTTCTCCAAGACGCGAGCACCGTCGTCGAGATAGGTCATGTGCCCGCCGAGGTACGAGCGAAGCTGCACGTTGGGCGTCGGTCCCAGTCGCGACAGGTCGCGCTCGGTCTGGAAAAACGGCGTCGCCAAGTCATGATAGCCACTGAGCGAGAGCACTTTCAACCTTGGATTGTGCGCCATCGCCGTGGCGAGGTCCGGAATGGTATCCGGAAGCGCAAGCTGGTCGTGTGCGTAGACCCAGGTCGACGCGGCACTGCTCAGCGTCACATATATCGACGGATTGGTATATTTCAGGTCGTTGGACAGATAGCTCGCGATGGCGGAGGCGAACGCCGGCGCGACGAAGGTAGACGACGGATCGCCCTCGCTCGTCAACGGAGAACCGAATGCCGCGCCCACGCGTGCATCGTAGCGGCCGAGCAGCACGCCCGGGATCAGGTTCGCGCGATAGTAATCGGGGGGCGCATTGAAACCGGCTTGCCACTTCGCGAACGCCAGCCCGGTGCTGCCGCTCAGCTGCAGCAACAGGCCCGCCTCAGGCGCCATCGCCATGGTCAGAAAGACCGCGACAGCGGGCTCGTATGCTGCGTCGGTCAGCGTGCGCATTTGCGCAAGAAAAGGCACCAGGTTCGCGCTGTCCGGATTCGGGCTGTCGAGGTTGAACCACGCACCGATCGCACCGTAGCTGGGAACATAGCTCCCGCAGCTCAGCTTCACTGCCGGTGCGACCACCGCGCAATTGGTGTTGTAGTTGAGGACCGACGATTGCAGAACAACGCCATCGACCTGCACACCCGCGCTTTCGAGCAGATTCGCGAGCACGGCGCTGCGCGTCGTTCCATACGATTCGCCGAACAGGAACTTCGGCGACGCCGTGCGGTTGTTGACCGCGACATAGCGCATGACGAAGTCGCGGAAGACGGTGGCGTCGGCGTCGACACCCCAGAAACTTTGATTGGTGTTCGGCGCGATGGCTTCCGACAGCCCGCTGCCGACGGCGTCTACGAACACCATATCGGTCACATCGAGCAGGCTCTCGGCGTTGTCGATCAAGGGAAAAGGCGTCGGCGCCGAGGTCGACGGATCGCCAGTCACCAGACGCTTCGGCCCGAACGATCCCAAGTGCAACCACACCGTCGCGGACCCGGGGCCGCCGTTGTAGAAGAAGGTCACCGGGCGGGTGGCCGCCTCTCGATTGTCCAGCGTATACGCGACGTAGAAAAAAGACGCCTCGGGCGCCTGCCCGGGCAGGCTGCGCGCCGTCATGTGTCCCGCGGTCGCCGTGTAGGCAAGTGTCGCCCCGCCGAGTACGAGTAGGTGGTGTGTGACCGACGTGATCTCCGCGGCGCTCGGCAACGCCGCCGCGGCGTCGGTGGAATAGAGGACAGGATCGGTGAAGGCGGCAGCGGGTGGAGGCAGCGCATCCCCGGAGCCTCCGCCGCCGCACGCACCGAGCAGTACAGCGGCCGCGTAGGCCAAGGCCAGTCGTAGAGTCGCGAGCCGCGTCGCTGTCGGGCGTCCGATCACCGCGCCATGGTAGTCCAGTTAAACCGGGCAGAGAAAGCCTGGCCGGAAACTCCTCGGTGAAGCGCCAGCTATACATTGCGGTCGGTCAATTTTACCGACGGCACCGGCAGCGCCAAAGATCGCCCCGTGCGTCTTGCGGGCGCGCAGCGTATGAGCGCGCACTGGCGAGCTTCGTGCTTGCGCTCTCGCCGCAACCACTCGAATCCATGTCCTCGCCCGACCCGTTGGAAACCCTCGGACGTTGGCTGTCCGCCAGAACCTATAGCTTCGTCACCGTGACGCCGGCAACACACGCCCGTGTCAACGCGCGCTCGGATAGCCGTGAGGCACGCAGCGTGGAGGACGTATTCGGTTGGAGCCGGCCCTTTCGCCCAGCGCTTCTGCCGCGCGAAGTGCTGTCGCTGCTCGATGCCGCCGCCGCGATCGAAGCGCGCGGCGACCTGCTCGCCAGCCGGGTGCGCTATTCGACGCTGGGCGCCGACCTGTACGTGCATTCGGCCTATCCCACCGAGGCAGCGGATTCGGTTTTTTTCGGCCCGGATACGTACCGCTTCGCATCACTGATCGCGTCGACGCTCGCCGGTTACAAAGCGCGCGCGCCGTCGTGCATCGTCGATGTCGGCTGCGGCAGCGGCGCCGGTGGCATCGTCGCTCGGCGCACCATGGGCGGCAGTTCGCGGCTCGTGCTCGCCGATATCAATCCCGGCGCGCTGCATTGCGCGAAGATCAACGCCGCGCT
>DASXBS010000115.1:0-23232 GCA_036491555.1 Casimicrobiaceae bacterium | reverse complement strand
TAGGTGCCATATAGCGAAGGGCTATCAGATAAGCACCGGGCACGCCTTCTCCGCATGACGCCTCACCGGTACCCTGCAAATCATGTATCGGTACGACCCACACGACCAGCGTTTCATCGATGAGCGGGTCGCGCAATTTCGCGACCAGACCCGCCGTTTTCTCGCGGGTGAGCTGAGCGAGGACGAGTTCCGTCCGCTGCGCCTGCAAAACGGCCTGTATATCCAGCGCTACGCGCCGATGCTTCGCATCGCCGTGCCCTACGGTCTGCTTTCCTCGCGTCAGTTGCGAACGCTCGCGCATATCGGCAGGAAGTATGACAGAGGCTACGGTCACTTCACCACGCGTCAGAACATCCAGTTCAACTGGCCGCGGCTGGAAGACGCTCCCGATATCCTCGCCGAACTCGCGCGCGTCGAAATGCATGCGATTCAGACGAGCGGCAATTGCATTCGCAACATCACCACCGATCACTTTGCAGGCGTTGCCAAGGACGAGCTGGTCGACCCGCGCCCTTACTGCGAGCTGTTTCGCCAATGGTCGACCTTCCATCCCGAATTTGCTTACTTGCCGCGCAAGTTCAAGATCGCGGTTTCGGGATCGGAAGTCGATCGCGCAGCGACACTGGTGCACGACATCGGAGTGCACGCGGTGCGCAACGCAGCCGGCGAAGTCGGTTTTCGGGTCCTGGTCGGCGGCGGGCTCGGGCGCACGCCGATCGTCGGCCACGTCATTCGTGACTTCGTGCCGCGCGAAGAGGTTCTGAACTACTTCGACGCCATCATGCGCGTCTACAACCGCTTCGGCCGCCGCGACAACATCTACAAGGCGCGCATCAAGATCCTGGTCAAGGAAATGACGCTCGATGTCTTTCGCGGTCACGTCGAAGCCGACTGGGAGCGCTTGAAGGGCGGCCCGCAGACGGTTACTGATGAAGAGATCGGGCGGTTGAGCTCGTATTTCGATGCGCCGGCGTACGATGCGCTCCCCGGTGACGACGCCGGCTTCCGCGCCGCGGTCGCCGACAACCGCGGATTCGCGAATTGGGTCAAGCGCAACGTGTTCCCGCACAAGGTGCCCGGATACGCGGTCGTCACGCTGTCGCTCAAAAAGACCGGCGTGCCGCCGGGCGACGCGACTTCGGACCAAATGGACATAGTTGCCGATCTCGCCGATGCCTACAGCTTCGGCGAGCTTCGTGTTTCGCACGAGCAGAATCTCATTTTCAGCGACGTGCGCCAGGACGCGCTGCTCGCGCTCTGGGGCGAGCTCAAGGAACTGGGTTTCGCGACGCCGAACATAGGATTGTTGACCGACATCATTTGCTGTCCGGGCGGCGACTTCTGCTCACTTGCCAACGCCAAGTCGATTCCCATCGCGGAAGCGATCCAGCGTCGCTTCGACGATCTCGATTACCTCTACGACCTGGGCGAGCTCGCGCTCAACATTTCGGGATGCATGAACGCTTGCGGGCACCACCATGTCGGCAATATCGGCATTCTCGGCGTCGATAAGAACGGCGAGGAGTGGTACCAGGTGTCGATCGGCGGCGACCAGGGCATGCAGGCGTCGCTGGGCAAGGTGATCGGGCCATCTTTCGCCGCCCGCGAGATGCCCGATGTCATCGAGCGCCTGGTCGATGTCTATGTGGAGCGCCGCGAGGCCGACGAGCGATTTATCGACACGGTGCGGCGTTTGGGTATCGATCCGTTCAAGCAGCGCGTGTATGCCCCGGCTCATTAAAGACGGTGCCATCGTCGAGGATGTGTGGACGCTGCTGCGCGAAGCGCCCAGGCTCGACGACGTGCCGGCGGATGGCCCGGCGATCGTGCCTTTTGCGCTGTGGAGCGAGCACAAGGAGGCGCTAGCGGCACGGGGAAGTGTCGGCGTGTGGCTGGGCCCCGCCGATGACCCCGAGGCGCTGCGCGACGATCTGGCTGCGCTGGCGATCATCGCGGTCGACTTCCCGCTGTTTACCGATGGGCGCGGATACTCGAGCGCGCGACTGCTTCGCGAGAAGCTTGGGTACACTGGCGAGTTGAGGGCGATCGGCGACGTGCTGCGCGATCAGCTCTACTATCTCCGCGCGTGCGGGTTCAACGCCTTCGCGCTACGCGCTGATCGCGACCTCGATGTCGCGCTAACCGCATTCGCGGACTTCAGCGACAACTACCAGTCTACGGTCGAGCAGCCGCTTCCGCTGTTCCGCCGGCGCGGCCCCGCTGCCGTTCCTTCGAAGCCGTCGCCATGAGCGCCGCGTCCGCCCCGTTGACGTCCGACGCTCGCAGCGCCGATGCGCTCGCCCTCCTCCATCGCACGGTACTTCGCCATCCAGCGGTTGCGCTCGCGAGCAGTTTCGGCGCCGAGGACATGGTGCTCACCGACATGATCGCGCGCCACGCGCTGCCGATACGAATTTTCACGCTCGACACCGGTAGGCTCCCCGAACCTACCCACACGTTGATCGAACTCACGCGTGCACACTACGCGCTGACCATCGACGTTCATTACCCCGACCGCGTACTGCTCGAGCGCTATGTGCGCGAGCATGGCGCCAACGCCTTCTACCAGTCGGTGCCGTTGCGCCAGCAGTGCTGCGCGATCCGCAAGACCGAGCCGCTTTCGCGTGCACTCGCGGGCAGCGGGGCGTGGGTTACCGGTCAACGCCGTGCACAAGCGCTTTCGCGACAGTCACTCCAGGCGGAGGAATTCGACGCGGCGCACGGCATACCGAAGTTCAACCCACTCGCCGCGTGGTCGGAAGACGACGTGTGGGCATACGTTCGAGCACACGACGTACCGACCAACGCGTTGCATGCGCAGGGCTACCCAAGCATCGGCTGCGCGCCGTGCACGCGCGCGGTGGCACCCGGCGAGGACGTGCGCGCCGGACGCTGGTGGTGGGAAGCGCCCGAACACAAGGAGTGCGGCTTGCATAGACGTCCGATCGGCATCCCCGTCCGCATCGAAAACCACGAGGTGAGCGCATGAACGATGCGGCGCTCCTCGACGCGCCGGTGCGCATGCAGGTAGCCTCGCGCCGCGCCGTGGACGCTGACCACCTCGGCTGGCTCGAGTCCGAAGCCATACATATCCTGCGTGAAGTTGCCGGCCAGTGCGCGCATCCCGCGCTGCTCTTCTCCGGCGGCAAGGATTCACTCGTCTTGCTTCGCCTCGCCGAAAAGGCGTTTCGGCCCGGCGCCTTTCCGTTTCCTCTGCTGCATATAGACACCGGTCACAACTTCCCGGAGGTCATTGCTTTCCGCGACAAACGCGCGCGTGAGCTCGGTGAGCGGCTGATCGTGCGCTCGGTGGAGGACTCGATGGCCAGTGGACGCGTCGTCCTGCGCAGCCCCGGCGAGAGCCGGAACCGCCATCAATCGGTGACGCTGCTCGATGCGATCGCCGAGCATGGATTCGACGCCTGCATCGGTGGGGCGCGACGCGACGAGGAAAAGGCGCGTGCCAAGGAACGCATCATGTCGTTTCGCAACGCGTTCGGACAATGGGACCCGAGAAACCAGCGTCCGGAGCTGTGGAACCTCTACAACGCACGCGTCGCCCCGGGCGAGCACGTCCGCGTGTTTCCCATCAGTAACTGGACCGAGCTCGACGTATGGCAGTACATCGCGCGCGAGCGTCTCGAGGTCCCGACGATCTACTTCGCGCATCGGCGCGAGATCGTCCGCCGCAATGCTTTGCTGGTGCCGGTGACCCCGCTGACGCCGCCACGCGACGACGAGCTCTCGGAAACGATCTCGGTGCGCTTTCGCACCGTCGGCGACATCACGTGCACCGCGCCGGTCGAATCGCTCGCCGGCACCGTGGCGGCGATCATCGCCGAGACCGCGGCGACCACCCTCACCGAGCGCGGGGCCACCCGACTCGACGATCAGACCAACGACGCCTCGATGGAGCTTCGCAAGCGAGAGGGGTATTTCTGATGTCCGCGGTTGAACGCGTCGAGGTGCTCGATCATGGCGTGCTCCGGCTGCTCACCGCAGGCAGCGTCGATGATGGCAAGAGCACGCTGATCGGACGCCTGCTCTACGACACCCGCGCGATACTCGCTGACCAGCTCGCGTCCATCGAGCGCACGTCCCAGCGGCGCGGCGTCGCCCTCGACCTTTCGCTGCTCACCGACGGGCTGATCGCCGAGCGCGAGCAAGGTATCACCATCGACGTCGCGTACCGCTATTTCGCCACCGCCCTGCGCAAGTTCATCATCGCCGACGCGCCGGGTCATGCGCAGTACACGCGCAACATGGTAACGGCAGCGAGCACCTCGCAGCTCGCCATCCTGCTGGTCGACGCGCGACAGGGCGTCGTCACGCAGACACGTCGCCATGCCACGCTGGCGCACCTGCTCGGCGTCGAGCACCTCGTGGTCGCCGTCAACAAGATGGATCTGGTGAATTATCGCGCTGACGCGTTCTCGGCGATCGTCGACGATTTCCTCGATTTTGCGGAGCGCACGGGCATCGACAATGCGCGCTTCGTCCCTATGTGCGCACTCGACGGCGACATGGTCGTCGAGCGCGGTGACAACCTGCCGTGGTACGACGGCCCAACGCTGCTGCAGATCCTCGAAACCGTCGAGGTCTCGCACGAGCTCGCGGATGCACCATTTCGATTTCCGGTGCAATACGTTTCGCGACCGCGCAACGGCGAGCGTCGAGGTTACCTCGGGCGCATCGAGTCGGGAACCATCGCCGCCGGCGACCCGGTGATCGTCCTGCCTTCGGGGCAGAAGACGCAGATCCGGTCGATCCGGACATTCGACGGCTCGCAGGCCCAAGTGGGATTGCACGGTGCGATCAATCTCGAGCTGGAAGATGAGATCGATCTCGCGCGCGGCGACATGGTGGTCGCGGCGGGTGACCTGCCGCCACCCGCGAGCAGCATCAGCGCCGACCTTTGCTGGCTGTCGCAGACGCCGTTTGAACGGCAGAGCCGCCTGCTTATGCGTCACACCACGCGCGTGCTGCACGCCAAGATCGATCGCATCAACTATCGCTGGAACGTCGAGACGCAGTCGCAGGAGCCTGCCGACGAATCGCTGCGCATGAACGACATCGCTCGCGTGGCGATCGCGCTCGGTGAACCGCTCTTCGCCGATCGTTACGAGCAAAACGCGGCCACCGGCAGTTTCATTCTCATCGATCCCGCCGACAACAACACCGTCGCCGCGGGAATGATCCGATGAGCGCCACCCGACCGCCCCAAGGCGCTGGCCCGCTCGTGCTGAAGCGGCGCGAACCAGCGCCTCGGCGAGAAGATCCGGCCGTTCAAGGAACCGTCTACCTGGTTGGCGCGGGACCGGGCGCGCCCGATCTGCTCACCTTGCGTGCCGCGCGATTGCTCGAGCAGGCCGACATCGTCTTCCACGATGCGCTGGTGCACCCGGCAACGCTTGCCATCGCTGCGCGCGCCGTCAAGGTTGCCGTCGGCAAGCGCTGCGGCAAGCATTCGACGGCTCAGAAATTCATCAGCAAGCGCCTGGTTGATGCCGCCGCACGCTACATGACCGTCGTGCGACTCAAGGGTGGCGACCCGATGCTCTTCGGCCGTGCGCAGGAAGAGATCGCGGCGCTGGAGGCAGCCCACGTGCCGTACGCGATCGTTCCGGGGGTCACCGCTGCGCTAGCGGCGACCGCGGAACTAGGCATCTCCTTCACGCAGCGCGGCGTCGCGCGCAGCGTGGTGTTCGCGACGCCTCGCGTGGGCGACGGCGAAGCCGAGAGCGATTGGGCGCGCGGCGTCGCGGCTGCCGACAGCGCAGCGATCTACATGGGCGCAGGACAGGCACAAGCGATTTCGGAGGCGCTGATCGCGGCTGGCAAACCGGCGTCGACGCCACTTGCGATCGTCGAGAGCGCATCGCTGGCGCAGTCGCGAACGATTTTTTCCAACGTCGGCGCGCTGCCGGGTATCGCCGCGGAGGCGTTCACGGGACCGGTCGTCATCCTGATCGGACCGCAGTACACCGCGCGCAACGCCCGAGCGACCGCGTTCGAGGTCGAGCGATGTCGTAGCCTGTTGCGCGAGGCCGCGGGCTGACGACCATTCCGCATCGCCGCTTCGGCAGCGCTGCTGGCAACGCTGCCCGCCGATGCAGGTGCGTTCCATTACATCATCGTGGGGACAATGACATGAGGATAGATCGCTCGACGCAAGGTGCGGTAACAACCGGCGAGGCGTTTACAAATCCGCTGGCTGCGGGTAGTGGCGACGCCATCGATGCGCCGGTGCTGATCGTTCCCGGCCTGCGCGACAGCGCGCCCGCGCATTGGCAGACGCACTGGCAAAAGCAGATTCAAGGTTCGCGTCGCGTCGTCCAATGCGATGCGCTGACGCCGGATTTGAAGGCGTGGACGGTCGCCATCCAGGCACAGATCGACGCCTGCCCGACAGCGCCCATTATCATCGCGCACGGGTTTGGATGCCTTGCCGCGGTCAGCGCCGCGGACCACGGCTCGACAATTCGTGCGGCGCTGCTCGTCGCGCCGGCCGATCCCGAGCGCTTCGGTTTCGACGCATCGCTCGGCGGCCGCGCCCTGCCCTTTCCGACCACGCTGGTCGCAAGCTCCGACGACCCGTCGCTCAAACTCGTGCGCGCGGCGGCGCTGGCATCCGCGTGGGGGAGCGTGTTCGTGCCCTACCGCAACGCCGGACACATCAATGCCGAATCGGGCTTCGGACCCTGGCCGCAGGGTTTCGCGCACCTGCAAGAGCTGATGCGTCGGATGCCATCGCGTCTCTCGGCTGCGCCGACGCGCCTTAGCTCGTGAGGCTCGTTCCGCTCGCGTCGATTTCGCACGGGCGGACCAATTCCCTGTAACGAATTCGTGGTGCTCGCCAATGAGCAGACCATCAATATCGAGCTGCCGCGTCATCGCGCCCGCTTGCTGACGCTGACGGTCGCAGAGGTAGCGTGCCTGCAGGCGCAGAAAGTGTGCGCCGTCGAGGACACGGCGAGCAGCTAGGCAACGCTGCGGTCGCGTATCATCGGCGCATCCGAATGCGCCCGCGTGCGGTCGCGGACTGCCGCGCAGTGATCAATGTCATTTCCGCTGTTTGAGCTCTCGCCCATCGATCAGCAGTCGTGGCTGCGCGCCCAGCTCGCACGTCCCGCGCCCGCGTCAGCGCAAAACCTGTCCGACGGCTTTCGCCTGCCGGGCCGCGAAGGCGAACTGAAGCCCGCCGCAGTGCTGGTGCCTTTGGTAAACCGGCCGCAGGGCCTGACCGTGCTGCTCACTCAGCGCAGCGCCGAGCTTCCCGATCACGCCGGTCAGATCAGTTTTCCTGGGGGGCGCGTCGAGCCCGACGATCCCGACATCGAGCACGCCGCGCTTCGCGAAACCGAGGAGGAGATCGGCCTGACTCGGGAACGCGTGGGTGTGCTCGGGCGGCTCGCTGACTACGAGACGGTCACTGGATACCGCGTGACGCCGGTGGTTGGGTGGGTCGAGCCTCCGTTCGTGCTCGAACCGGATCCGGTCGAAGTCGCCGATGTGTTCGAGGTACCGCTCACCTTTCTGCTCGAGCCGTCCAACCAGCAGCGCCACTTCCGCATGCTAGGCGAGCTGCGCCGGGACTATTACGCGATTCCGTTCGGCGAGCGCTACATCTGGGGCGCGACCGCGGCGATGCTTCTGATCCTGGATCGCACGCTGCGAGCCCGTTGAGGATGATGGCGTCTCCGGAATATCCGACGGGAGTCGTCCTGTCCGGCGGCGGGGCCCGTGCGGCGTACCAGATCGGCGCGCTGCGCGGTGTCGCTCGCGTGCTCGGACGCAAGGCGCGCGCGCCGTTTCGCGTGGTGAGCGGAACGTCGGCGGGCGCGCTCAACGCGGCAACACTCGCGGTGAACGCGGACCGCTGGCGTCGCGGCGTGGCGCGCCTGCTGCGACTGTGGAGAAACATCGAAGTCGACACGGTCTACAGCGCGCAGCTCGCCGCGGTCTCGGCGCACGGAATGCGCTGGCTCGCGTCGGTGCTGGTAGGTGGCCGTGGCCCGGAAGGCGCAGCGTCGATGCTCGACAATGCGCCGCTGCGCCGCTTGCTCGAGAGCGCGCTCGATCTGTCGGCAGTCGACGCGCGCATCGCTGATGGCACCCTGCATGCGCTGGGCATCAACGCGACCAGCTACACGAGCGGCCAAGCGGTGACGTTTTTTCAAGGCGCGCCGACGATCGAGCCATGGCAGCGCACGCGACGTCGCGGGCAGCGCGAAAGCATCACGATCGACCATCTGCTGGCGTCGACCGCGATACCCTTCATCTTTCCCGCCGCGCGCATCGACGACGACTACTACGCCGACGGATCAATGCGCCAGATCGCGCCTATCTCGCCGGCGCTGCATCTGGGCGCACGGCGCATCCTCGTGGTGGCCGTCGGACAGTTCACCGGCGGGCAGGGAGCGCTCGCGCGCCACAACGCACCGGCCAGCTATCCGTCTTTCGCACAGGTCGCAGGGCATGCGCTGACGAGCATCTTTCTCGACAACCTCGGCGCCGATTTTGAACGAATGCAGGCGCTGAATCACGCCTGGACCCTCATCGATCCGGAAGTGCGGCGCATCCACCCCGAGATCTCGCACGTCGATGCTTTGTTGCTCGCGCCGAGCCGCGACCTTGGCTCGATGGCGCTCGCACACGCCGAGCGACTGCCCACCGGCGTACGCTATCTGCTGCGTGGTCTCGGCGGCAACGACGCCAGGGGCGCCAACCTGCTGTCGTACCTCATGTTCGATAAACGCTATTGCCGCGAGCTGTTGCGGCTGGGCTACGACGACGCGCTGGCGCGGCGCGACGAGATCGCCGCGTTTCTCGCCGGCGACCAGGCGCAATTTCTGCCGCTGTTTCCATCCGATCTCCTGTTCTGACGCGATGCGTTGACGCCGAACACGAATACGCCCACGATGCGATGGACATTCCGCGTCGCGCGCATGCTCGAACCCCGTCAGTTTTTTTTCCGCAGCTTGAGCCCTCACGGTTTCCACCGGGTGGCGTATGTCGAATGGGGCGATCCGACCAATCATCGCGTCGTTGTGTGCGTGCATGGCCTGACACGCAGCGGTCGCGATTTCGACGATCTCGCGCGCGCGCTGGCGCCGTCGTTTCGCGTTCTATGTCCCGATGTAGCAGGACGCGGCGATAGCGAATGGCTGCGCGACCCCAGCGACTACACGATTGCGACCTATCTGGTCGATCTGGCGACACTGCTTGCACACGCTCGCGTCGAGCAGGTGGCGTGGGTTGGAACATCGATGGGCGGCATTCTGGGCATGCTCACCGCGGCGCAGCCGGAGACGCCCATCGACCGCCTCGTCGTCAACGATGTCGGCCCGCTGCTCGAGCCCGCAGCGATCGTGCGCATCGGGTCGTACGTCGGATCATCCCCGGTATTCGATACGTTCGAGCAGCTCGACGCGTATGTGCGCGAGATCTCGGCGACCTTCGGCAAGCTTACCGATGCTCAATGGCACCATCTGTCGCGCAGCGTCGCGCAGCAGACGCAGGACGGCCGATGGAAGCTCAAGTACGACCCTGGCATCGCCGTACCCTTTCGCGCGACCGGATCGCAATCTGGGGATCTTTGGGCGCAATGGGATGCCATCCAGTGCCCGACGCTCGTTCTGCGCGGGGCCGAATCCGACCTCTTGTCCGCGGCGACGGCCGCGGCTATGCGCGAACGTGGCCCCCGCGCCAAGGTGGTCGAATTCCCGGATGTAGGGCACGCCCCGATGCTGCTCACCCCCGACCAGATCGCCCCGGTGGTTCAATTTTTGCAGGCGATGCCAGGGTGAGCAGCGCAAAAAAGGGGCGCATCGTCTACAATCCGACGCAAACCGGACTTATTCCAACGTCATGGCCCTCGCGCTAAGCCTTCCCCAGCTCGACGAAAGACCTTCCAACCCACCGGAGACCCGGCTGGCTAAGGTCGGGCCGTGGCTGGAAGACCTGCTCAAGCGCGACCCCATCGAAGCCGCGCGGGTCATCGGCGATGCCCTTGCGGCCACCAATCGGGTGCCACTGTCGGAAGCAAGGCGGCTGGAGCTTGCCGAGCGCTACTACGCCAGCGCGCAAGCGCTGTGGCCCAATCTGGAGCGACAGTTTTCGCGCGCCGCGCATCCGCTGTCGGGCAAGGCCTTGGAAGCCGCGAAGGCGTCGCTCACGCTCGCTTCCGAACTTGCAACCGCCTACAAGCACCTGCTCGCGCACGAAGCCGGCAGGCGCATCCTGCTCACGGGAAACCGCCTGCTGGTCGCGCTGATTCATCGCTGCCTGCATTGCAAGGCGCGGGTTCTGATCAACAGCTACCTTTCGTACTCGCCGGTGCCCGCGCGCACCTGGCACGATGCGCACCTGATCTACAAGTTCGCCTACGACCGCGGGCTGCATCAGACGCCTGTTGCGACCGACAACCCCGAAGCGACTCCCGAGCGCCTATACATGCAGGCGCTGCTGCTTGCGCTCGCCAACCCCTACGGGTTCCTGCCCGGCCAACTCGGCCAGGTGTTGCAGTATCTGCAGGAGTATTCGCACTGGGCCAAGATCACCGACGTCGCGCCGGTGCACCGCCTGGCCAAGGCGGTGGCGATCATCCCGCTCGGGCACGACTTCCCGCCTTTCTCGGCAAACAAGGGTGGCAACATCGAGGGCAGCAAGCTCTTTCTGCTCACGTTCGATCTCGCCTTCCAGATCCAGGAACAACTGCGCGCCCTCGACGCCGGAGGCGCCGCACCGCCAAGCGTCGGCAGCGAGCCGGGCGCGGTACTGCAATACACAGCGCTGCTGCGGCGCCTGCTCAGGCAATGGGCGATCCCGCCGGCGCGTCAGTTCAACCGGCTCCCGTCGCGGGCCCGTGTGGTCATGTGCGCCGGTCTTCCTGCCGTTTGGCAGTATAGCCGTGGCGCCCACGCCAACGTCAGCAACGCGCCCAGCGGCTTGCCGCCGATGCATGCCTGCCAGGTCATCAACCATACGCCCGCGGGTTACGCACTGCGGCAGATCGATTCCACGCACGCACCGCTGCGCATCAGCGACCTCATCGCCTTGCGCGTCGAGGGGCGCAACACCTTGCAGGTCGCGAGCATACGCTGGTTCCGAAACACCCTGCGCAGCACCGGACTCGAGTTCGGCTGCGAGTTGCTCACCGACAGCCCGGAAGCTGCAGCAGCGCACCCCGAAGGCGGCAACGAGGCCGCGCTGCAGCCTGTCGTGCTGCTGCCCGATGAAGGTCAGGAGGGACCGCCGCCTATGGCGCTCGTGCCCGCGGGTGCGTTCCAGATCGAGCAGGCGATCGCGCTGCGGCGCGGACCCGCCGCAAGCACCGTGGTACTCACCAAGCTGGTCGACCAGGGACCCGGCTATGAGATGTTCGAGTACGTGGCGGTAGGCTGATGGATTCCGGCGCACGCGCGCGGCGCGCGTTCGCCGCGTTGCTCGCCGCGCTGCTGCTGTTGCAGATACTCTGGGAGGTGATCCTCGCCCCCATCCGTCCGGGTGCCTTCTGGCTCGCGCTCAAGGCGCTGCCGCTTGCGCTTTTCTGGCCGAGCGTCGTGCTCGAGCGGCGGCGCGCGGTGCAGTGGTCGTTGCTGCTCCTACCGTGGTACGTAGCCGAAGGCGTGGTGCGAGCCTGGAGCGAGCACGGACGCGCGGCGTTGTGTGCGGCGACGTCGGCGCTGCTGGCCGCGTGTGCCTTGGGCGCTGGATTGTGGTGGATGCGCTCGCTGAAGCAGGCGCAGTGCCCCGCCCCGCGGCGCGATTTCGGACAGCGCTAGCGCGCGCCGCTGGCCGGCTTGCTCAGACCCCTGGGCATCGGGAAGACGATCTGCTCGGTCACGCCGTCAAGCTCGCGTATATGCTTCGCGCCAAGCTCGTCGAGCCGCCGAATCACGGCGCGAACGAGAACCTCGGGCGCCGAGGCCCCGGCGGTCACGCCGATGCGACGCTTGCCTTCCAGCCACTGCGGTTGCAGCTCATGGGCATCGTCGACCATGTAGGCGTCGATGCCGCGATGCGCGGCGACTTCGCGCAGCCGGTTTGAATTCGAGCTGTTCGGGCTGCCCACCACGATCACCAGGTCGCACAGCGGCGCCATGATTTTCACGGCATCCTGACGGTTCTGCGTCGCGTAGCAGATATCGTCGCGCTTGGGTCCCGCGATTGACGGGAAACGTCGCTTGAGTGCGTCGACCAGGCCGCGCGCGTCGTCCACGGAGAGCGTCGTCTGGGTGACATACGCGAGGTTCTCCGGATCGCGTACGACCAGGCGCTCGACGTCGTCCGCCGATTCGACCAAGTGAATCCCGCCATCAGCTTGGCCCATGGTGCCTTCGACCTCAGGATGGCCGGCGTGCCCGATCATCACGATCTCGAAGCCATGATCGCGCATGCGCGCGACCTCGACATGGACTTTGGTGACCAGCGGGCAGGTCGCATCGAACACCGTCAATCCGCGCGCCTCGGCTTCTGCGCGAACCGCGCGCGAGACGCCATGTGCGCTGAACACGACCGTGCTTCCGGCAGGAATCTCGACGAGTTCGTCGACGAATACGGCACCCTTGGCTCGAAGCTCTTCGACGACAAAGGTGTTGTGCACCACCTCGTGGCGGACGTAGATCGGCGCTCCGAACTGCGCGAGCGCCTGCTCGACGATGGCGATGGCGCGATCGACCCCGGCGCAAAATCCGCGCGGGTTAGCGAGAAGAACTTCGGCCATGACAGTCATTTCGATGTCGCGTGCCGCGGCTGACGGCGGAAGCTGTCGATGATCAGCAACGCCGCGCCCACGCTGATCGCGCTGTCGGCGATATTGAACGCCGGAAACGGGTCAACCAGCGCCACGCCCGGCCAGCCGCGGGGCAGGAAATGGTGAAAGTACAGGAAATCAACGACGCGTCCCAGTGTCGCCCGATCCCACAGGTTACCCAGCGCGCCGCCCAGGATCAGGCCCAGCGCCGTGCAGTAGATCGCATCGCCGCCACGTCGCAGCAGCCAAATGATCAGCGCCGACGCGGCAAGCGCGACGCCGCTGAACAGCCAGCGTTGCCATCCGGCCGCGTCGCCCAGGAAGCTGAACGCGGCGCCAGCGTTGAAAGTAAGCACAATGCTGAAAAAGTCGGTGACAGCGCGCTCCTCGCCAACACGCAGTGAGCGCATGACCATCAGCTTGGTCGCCTGGTCGGCGAGCAGCACGACCAATGCGAGCACCAGCCAAGGAAGCCATCGCCCGGGAGCATGGCTCGAGCGCACTGCCGCCATCACGCGTACCGTCGCGGTTCGCCCGCGCCGAACAGATTGGCGACACAGCGCCCGCAGAGGGCGGGATGGCCCGCCATGGCGCCGACATCATCCCGCCAATGCCAGCAGCGCTCGCACTTGTCGTGTCCGCTGCGATTGACGGCGACCGCGAGCGCGTCGCCGCGCTCGACGCGGGCGGCCGACGTGATCATCACGAATCGAAGATCGTCCTCCAGTGACGCCAGCGCGGCGTAGTCCTCGTCGGTCGCGACGATGGTCACGTCGGCCTCGAGCGAAGCGCCTATGGTTCCCAGCTGGCGCAGTGCCTCGAGCTCCTTTTGCACGACCCCACGTACCGCGAGAATGCGGTGCCACTTGTCCAGCACTCTGTCCGCGTCGGGAAGCTCGGGCAGCGCGCCGGTCCAGGTGTGGACGAAAATCGATTCATCGGCGGGGTAGAGCACCCGCCACGCCTCCTCCGCGGTGAACGAAAGCACAGGAGCCATCACCTTGAGCAGCGCGTCGCGGATGAGCGCGAGAACGGTTTGTGCCGAGCGCCGCGCATGACTGGCTTTGCCGGCGGTATAGAGCCGGTCCTTGAGCACGTCGAGATAGAAACCGCCCAGATCCTCCGAGCAGTATGTCTGCAGTCGCTGGACGACGAGATGGAACTCGTAGCGGTCGTAGTCGGCTGCGATGTCGCTGAGCAGTCGCGCGGCACGCGCGAGCGCATAGCGATCGACTTCGACGAGGTCCGCCAGCGCGACCGCATCGGTCGCCGGATCGAAATCCGCGGTGTTCGCAAGCAGGAAGCGCAGCGTATTGCGGATGCGCCGGTAGCTTTCGACGACTCGCTTCAGGATCTCGTCGGAAATCGAAAGATCGCCCGAGTAGTCGGTGGCGCCCACCCACAGCCGCAGGATCTCAGCGCCCAGCGCGTCCCAGACTTTTTGCGGCGCGACGACGTTGCCCTTCGACTTCGACATCTTCTTGCCGTCCCCGTCGACGGCAAAGCCGTGCGTGAGCAGCGCCTTGTAAGGCGGGGTTCCATTGAGCATCGACGAGGTGAGCAGCGAGGAATGAAACCAGCCTCGGTGCTGGTCCGAGCCCTCGAGATACAGGTCGGCAGGAAAGCGAAGCTCGGGGTTGTGCCGGAGCACGGTCTGGTGCGTCGAGCCCGAATCGAACCAGACATCCAGCGTGTCGGTGAGTTTGCGGTATTTCTGCTCGTCGACGCCGAAGTCCTCGTGCGTGGCTTCGTACCAGGCCTCGATGCCACCACGTTCAACCTTGGCGGCCGCCAACTCCAGGAGCGCGGCAGTATCCGGATGCAGCTCTTCGGTTTTCCGATCGACGAAAAACGGCATCGGCGTGCCCCATTGCCGCTGCCGCGACAGCGTCCAGTCGGGGCGATTGGCGATCATGCCGTAAAGGCGTGACTTGCCCCACGCCGGAAAGAACTGCGTCGCTTCGATGCCGGCGAGCGCCGTCGCGCGCAGGGTCGTCGCCGGCTTGACGCCGCGATAGCCGGGCACGTCATCCATGCCGGCGAACCATTGCGTGGTTGCGCGGTAGATAATCGGCGTGCGATGCCGCCAGCAATGCATGTAGCTGTGGGTGATCTTCTCAGCATGCAGCAGCGCGCCGACTTCGCGTAGCTTGTCGACGATCTTCGGGTTGGCATCCCAGATGCGCAGCCCGCCGAACAGCGCCAGGTCGGGTTCGTAGCGTCCGTCACCCTGTACAGGGTTGAGCATGTCGTCGTCGGACATGCCATAGCGCCGGCACGACAGGAAGTCGTCGACGCCATAGGCCGGCGAGCTGTGGACGATCCCGGTCCCCTGCTCCAGCGTGACGTAGTCGCCGAGGAACACCGGCGCGTCACGGTCGTAGAAGGGATGACGAAAGCGGATGCGTTCCAGGCGCTCTCCCTTCGCGACGGCGATGATCCTGCCCTCGAGCTTGAAATGCGCGAGTGAGGGCGCAACGCGATCCTCCGCGAGCACGAGAAGACCGCGCGGCGTCTGTACCAGCGCGTAGCTGAACTCGGGATGCACGTTGAGCGCCTGGTTCGCGGGAATGGTCCACGGCGTCGTCGTCCAGATCACCGCAGCAGCGTGACCGTCGGGCAGCGCGTCGAGACCGAACGCGCGCGCCAGCGCGCCGCGCTCCGACTCATCGAGCGCAAAGGCCACATCGATCGCGATGTCCTGGCGGTCTTCGTACTCGACCTCGGCCTCGGCGAGCGCACTCTGGCAGTCGAAGCACCAGTTGACGGGCTTGAGGCCGCGATACAGAAACCCCTTCTGCAGAAGCTTGCCGAGCTCGCGGATCTCGTTGGCCTCGTTGGCGTAGGCCATCGTCGTATACGGATGGTCCCAGTCTCCGAGCACGCCAAGGCGCTGGAAATCAGCCTTCTGGATGGCGATCTGCTCGGTGGCATAGGCTCGGCACAGGCGCTGCGTTTCCGCGGTCGAAAGATGCTTGCCATGCGTCTTCTCGATCTGCACCTCGATCGGCATCCCATGGCAGTCCCAGCCGGGCACGTACGGCGCGTCGAAGCCCGCGAGCTGGCGGCTCTTGACGACGATGTCTTTGAGTATCTTGTTGACCGCATGGCCGATGTGAATCGCGGCGTTGGCGTATGGCGGCCCGTCGTGCAGGATGAATTTCGGCCGCCCTCGGCTGGCCGCGCGGATCGCCTCGTAGACTTTTCGTTTTTTCCAGTCCTGGACCCAGAGCGGCTCCCGGCGCGCCAGATCGCCGCGCATCGGAAAAGGCGTATCGGGCAGGTTCAGTGTCGACTTGTAATCGACTTTTTGTTGCTCTTGCATCGAGGGCTGTCCGGATTCAGGAATGGGTTGCGAAGTATTCGCGCGCCTGCGTTACGTCGATGCCGATCTGCCGCCTGAGCGCGTCGAGGTCGTCGAAGCGCTCCTCGTCGCGCAGCTTGCGCATGAATTCAACCGTGATGCGCCGGCCATAGATCGATTCGCCGAAGTCGAAGATGAAGACCTCGAGCAGCGGACGAGCGGCGGATTTCACGGTCGGCCGTACACCCAGGCTTGCCACCCCTGCGCGTGGCGACGTGCCGAGCCCGTGCACGCGAACCGCGAAAATGCCGCACAGTGCAGGCTTGTGGCGCAATACGATGTTGGCCGTCGGAAATCCGAGGCCCGCCCCGAGCTTGTCGCCATGCGCGACGTGGCCGGAGAGCGCATAGCGTCGCCCAAGCAACGCGGCTGCTCGATCAAGATCGCCCGCCACCAGCGCGGAGCGAACCGCGGTGCTCGACACGCGCTCGCCGGCGACGAATACGGTCGGCATCGCCTCGACGCTGAAATCGCGTGCGGCCAGCCGCAGCGTCGCGAGGTCGCCTGCACGGTCGTGTCCAAAGCGAAAATCATCGCCCACCAGCATCCAGCGCACGCGCAACGTCATCCTGAGTACGCCCTCGATGAATTCATGCGCCGACAGTGCTGCAAGCGCCGCATTGAAGCGCGCCACATAGACGCGCGCAACGCCGGCGGCGCGGAATTGCTCGAACTTGTCACGCGCCGTCGACAGGCGGGCGGGCGCGCGCTCACGCGCAAAAAACTCGCGCGGGTGCGGATCGAAGGTGAGCACGGTCGGGGCAAGATGCAAGTCCGCTGCGGCTTCGCTCAGCCGCTTGAGCATCCCCTGATGCGCACAATGAACGCCATCGAAGTTGCCGATGGTCAATGCGACGTGGCCTTCAGACGCGGCGGGAAAACCTCGATGGACGCGCACTTTGCGGACGCCGCTTGGAAACGAAACCCACGCGGAGGGTGTTGAAAACCAATAATTTTACCGCGTTGCAGCACCGCGGGTCCAGTGCGCTTCCAGGGTACGACGCCGTTCAGCCCGCAAAGCTCCATTCGCGCCACGCGTGCAGCAGGGGAAAATACAGGCCAAGGCGGATGGGACGTGCATCGAGGCCGCGCACCACGCGAGCGTAGCGTTCGAGCTGGGGGCGGTAGCGCTCGTTTTCGCTGTCCAGGAATGCATCGCGATCGGCGCCCTCGTGACGCGACAGCTTGAAGTCGACGATCCAGCGCGTACCCTCGCTATCGACGAAGGTGCGGTCGACCACGATGTGCGCCCACGCGCCATCCAGCAATCCCGTCAACGCCAGCTCGCTTTGCGGGGCGCCGTGTCGCAGATCGAACAACCAACGCCCGCGCGCATCATCGAGCAGCGCGACCGCAGCGTCGACCACGAGGTCGGCGGCGTTTTTCGCCTCCGCCGGCGCCAGGCCCATCGAAAGACATTCGCGCTCGACGCGAGCATGCTCGCCACGCACCCGTTCCGCGTTCCATTGCGCGATGCCATCGTCGGCGATGCGTCGCAGCAGGTCGTGTGCGGCGACGCCGATTTGGCGAGCGCGTTCGCGAACCCAGTCGAACACAATCGGCTCCCGGGTGTCTTCGGCGCTGGCAGCTCGGGAAAGCACCGGGAGCACCGGCGCGGGTGGCCGCCAGTCGTACACGAGGCGCGAAAGTCGAACCGGAAGGCGCACAGGTGCGTCGGTTCCCATGCTCGCCGCCATCGGCGGCGGGACCGCGGGTGCGACGACATTCCACAGCAAGCCGAGTGACGTTGATCGCGCGGGCCGCCGCCAACGAAGCGCACCGCCATTCTTTTGCTCGGCGGATAGCGTCGCACTCAGGTGCAGGCGCTCGCGCGCTCGCGTGCAGCCGACGTACAGCAGGCGGCCGAGCTCGGCACGCTCCTCGGCTGCGTTGATACTCTTCACGTACTTGTACAACGGCGCATCGCTGCCGAACGTCGTACGTCCCTTGAGCGGTGCCAGCAGCAGCCCATGCTCACGCTGGCGCCACAGCAGCATCTGCGCATCTGCTCCCCGTGGAAAACGTGCGAGCCCCGGCATCACCACGACGTCGAATTCGAGACCCTTGGCTCGGTGCAGCGTCATGATCTGCACGCGCGCGCTGTCTTGCACGTCCGGCTCGACCGCGACGCCCGACAAGGCGTCGACGAAGTCGTGCCAGCTCGCGATGTCACTGCCGCTGGCATGCTCGGAGAGAAGCGCGAAGAATCGCTCCGACGCCGCGAGGTCTATGGCTTCGTCGACGCACGCGGGCCCCCCGAGTGCGAGCCAGGTGCCGCGCACCCAACCGGCGAGCGAAGCCCGACCGCGGCGTTCCCATGCAGGTGCCAGGTTCTCCACGAATCGGGCCAGGCGCGTGCGTCCATCGGCGGAGAGTCCTTCGATTGCTTCGCCCTGGCGCATCCGATGGAACAGGGCCGCCGCGCTGGGCGCCTCGGCGGCGACACGGAACAGGTCGGGCAGCGCCAGCGCGCACCATGGCGCGCGCAGCGTCGCGAGCCAGGCGAGCCGGTCGGCAGGCTGCAGCAGCGCGTGCGTGAGCGAGAGCAAGTCGAGCATCGCCGGGCGCTCCAGAAGGCGGTCGAGGCCCACCGCCGTGAATGCGATGCCGCGTGCGCGCAGCGCCGGCAGCAGCGTGTCTAGATCGCCGCGCTTGCGGACAAGCACGGCGATTTGCTGGTAGCCGCCAGCGAGCGCGTTGTCGAGGTGCGCGATGACGCGGTCGCTCTCGCTGGCCGCGTCGTGACACACGTCGATGCTGACCGTCGCGCTCGCGTCGGCGGGGCGAGTCGCGGCGGCAGCGCTGAAGGCCACCGCACCCTGCGCGAGCACATCCGCATCAGCGAGCACTTCGGAAAACACGCGGTTCACCCAGGCGACGAGCGCGGGGCGCGAGCGGAAGTTGCGCGCAAGCTTCAGTGGTTCCAGATCAACGTCAGCGAAGCGTCGCTTGCGCTGGGCGTCGATGAACAACGTCACGTCGGCTTGCCGGAATCCGTAGATCGACTGCATGGGGTCGCCGACCAGGAACAGCGTCCTTCCATCGTCCGCCACCCAGCCAGCGATCAGCCGCCGGATCAGCTTGCCTTGCACCAGCGAGGTATCCTGGAACTCGTCGACCAGCAGGTGCTCGATGCGCATATCCATCGCGAGGAGCAGATCGCTGGGCGTGGCGGGGTCGTCGAGCGCGTCCAGCGCGATCCGGGTCGCCTCGGCGAAATCGATCGCGCGCTGCGCACCGAAGATCAACCGCAGGTGGGCAAGGATGCGCGGCAGCACGTCGAACAGCGCGGCGACGAATTCCCAATCGGCCTGTTCGTAGTTCGCGGCGGGAAGCTGCCTCGCGAGCTGGAGCGCCTGTGCCAGTCGCGGCGAAGCCGCCAGGCGCATCAGGAGCGCTCTCATGGTTTTCTTCCACTCGCCCGCGTCGCTGGTGACGCGCGCCCCGCCTGCCGGCGGGAACCCCATGCCCGCTTCAGCGGTGAGGCGGAATTCACCCTTCTGCGTCAGCAGCCAGTCCGCCAGTGCGCGCCACTGCTCGAGCCCGGTAGTCGTCGTTAACGGAAGCGCGCGCCTCATCACGATCGCAGCCAGTGGATGTGAACGACCGTCCGCGCACAGGCTATTCACCGCGAAACCAAGATGATCCAGCAAGCCTGCGAGTTCTTCGCCGGGAAACAAACCGGGCAACGGGGCAAGAGCGCGCTCCACTTCGACTGCGAGTGCGCGTTCGAGCACGCCGCGCAGGCTCTCGCGATCGTCTTTTTGCAGAAAGGGCGTCCATTGATCGCGCCGGCTGAGCATCTGCGTGAACAGCGCTACCGCGCGCGAGGCGTCATTGTCGAGATGGCGCAGTACCGAGCGCCACGCGGGATCATCGGGTGCCGCCGCGCGCAGCGCATCCAGCGCCGCGCGTTCGTAGAGTCCTTCCGCCCGCTCGATGGCCTTGGGAACCGAGCCCTGGCGCGTGGCGAGCGGCGCTTGGCGCACCAGGGCACTCGCCAGCGCGTCGATGGTCATTACGCGAAGCCGCGCGGGATGCTCGCGCAGGTGCCAGCCCTGAGCCACGTCGCGAATGAGCACCCGCCGCGCCAACTGCCAGGTCGCCGCTGCGTATTCATCGGTGGGTTCGATTTCCTCAGCCGCCGCGCGCAGCGCCTCGGTAATGCGCTCGCGGATTTCGGTCGCGGCCTTGCGCGTGAAGGTCATCGCGACGATCGACTCGGGTTGTCTGACGGTCGCGAGAAGTGCGAGATAGCGCTGGATCAGCAGTCCGGTCTTGCCCGAGCCGGCAGGCGCCTGGACGACGAAGGACCTCGTCGGGTCGAGCGCCGCGGCACGCGCGTCGGCATCGCGCAATGGCGCGTCACTCATCCTCGCCTTCCTCGTCGTCGGGGTGGCGCACCGAGTCGATGCGGCAAAGTGCCTGCAAGCCGCAATACCGGCACGGCAAGGGGTTGCGTGGATCCACGGCCGCCCATCCTCGCGCGATATCCGCGGCGAGACCGCTGAGGCTCGTGCGCCACCACGCTTCCATTGCGCTCCAGGTGGGAAATCGCCTGGCATCTGCCGCGGTGAGCGTCGGCCATGCGAGGGGGTCGAGCGCGATTCCGACGGGTGCGATCTCGTCGGCGCGAAGCTTGGCGTAGAGCACGGCCCGAATGGGGACAGCGGGTTGCGACTCGCGTTGCGCGAGCGCATACATGCCGAGCTGCGAGCCGCACGGCCGATCCCGAAACCACGATTTGGTCGTTTCCTGGGTGCCGCTCTTGTAGTCAATGATCGCAGCGCCGCCGTCCGCGAGCGCGTCGACGCGATCGACGCGCAGCCGGAAGCGCAGCCCAGCCAGCTCGATCGCGGCATCACCTTCTATCGTCGACACGGCGAACGCCGGTCGCACCCGCTCGATATCGAGCCACTTCGCGACGACTGCGCGCAGCCGGCGCGATTCGCCGTCGCGCACTGCGCGCGGCAGCAATCGCCAGCGCGATTCGGCCAGCGTCGCGCACCCCTCCTCCACGGCTTGCTCGATGCACGTCTCCAGCGCTTTCGGGCTGAGCGCCATCAATCCTGCGTGGTCGTGTAGCTTGCGCCACAGCGCTGCCATCGTCTCATGCAGGATGCGGCCGCGTTCGGGATGCGAGAGGCCGGCGGGGGCCTTGGGCCATGGCCTGACACCCAGCCGGTGCGTCGCGGCCGCCCGAAAGGGACATTCGCTTTGCGCTTCGACGATCCATGCGCCACCGCGGACGTCGGTCCCCGGTTCGAGGACTGGCGCGTGGTTGTCATCGATTCGTTCCAGCGCGCCACCGGCGCTCATCACCGCAGTCCACAACGGTGTTCGCTGCGCGATGCGGTCTTCGGGATAGTCTTGCAGCAACGCCGACGGCGCGCGCACGTAGTCATCGATGCGCGTCGAGCTGCTGAAAACGACCTCGGCAGCTGCGGCGGCAAACCCTTCTGTGAGCGCGCGTGCGAAATCGAGCGCGTTGGCGCCGCTGGACTGCGGCACGTCGCGCTCGCGTTGCCAGGCGATGGGAATCAGCGGATTGGGGTCGGGTGCCTTGGGCCAACGGTCGGCCGACAATCCAGCGACCCAGAGCGCATCGAACACCAGTCCGGAACCTTCGAGCGTTCCCATGATCTGGATCGGCGCGTCGGTACCTTCGGGCTGAAATACGCGCTCGCGCGCCAGAGTGCGCAGCAGATCCAGCGCTTCGTTCCGCCGCAGGCGTGGCGAGACCACGCCGAGGCGCACGAAATCGGATAACAAATCGTCCCAGGCTTGCCGCGCCTGGTACTCGCCGCTGTCAAGCGGCGTCGAGCCCGGCCAGCCCGCCTGCGCAAGCCACGCGCGCCAGGCGTCGACCCACTCGCGCGGCGTCGCCGACCCGCGACGCACGTCGCTCAGCGCGGTCGCAAGGCCGGAGCGCCATCGCTGCCCGAGGGCATCCGCATGCGCGATGAGCGTTCCGATCGCGTCGTCGACCGTGATCTCGTTCAATCCGCGCTCGAGCCACTCGCGCTCGATCGATGCACGCGACGCCGTCGATGCCTCGGCATCGGGAAGGTAGCTCGATCGCAGCAGCGCTGCCGCCTCGGCGACCGGAAGCGGCGCCAGGCTCAATCCGATCAGCCCTAGAGCGCTCGTCAGCAGCGGTACCTGCGCCAAGGCGATTCCAAGCGATATTTCGTAAGGACGCGGTGCGCCGAGCAATGCGGGCAGACACAGTTGCGGACACAGCACTTCGTCGGCCAGCGCAACGGCCTCGTCGCGCCGCTGCGCGAGATCCTCGATCACGATGCCGATGCTGGCCTCGGGATCCGCCAGCGAGCTTTCGCGGGCCCACGTCAACGCCGCCAGCAATTCGTCTCGCGGTGTGGCAGCGAGTGTGCGCCGCGCCACTGGACGCGGATGCGATGGCGCGGCGATGAGCTCGATGCGTGCGCCACGGCGCGACAGCGCCTCGATCAGCCGCTGCTGCTGGGGTGTCGTGCGCACGAAACCGACAAACAGAGCGTGCGTATCGCGCAAGGCATCGCTCGCAAGCTCCTCAGCAACGGCATCGGCGAGCTGCGCCGCGTCGATGCGGCGCTCGCGAGCGAGCAGGCGGGCATAGGATCGCGCCCACCGGGCAAACATCGCCGGGTCGTCGCCTGCATGGCCTTCATCCCATGCGCGCCACGGCTCGCGCGATTCTCCCCAGGAATGCACGACCGACCACGCCTTTCCGGCGAGATCGGCAGCGCCTTGCGCGTCGAACAGCGGCGTAGATCCGGCCTCGACGACGCGGCGCCAAAGCTGCGCGCTTTGCGTCGGCGTCAGCAGCGAGCGTGGCGCTCGATGGTCTGCCTGCTCGCTGCGACGTCGCCACAGCAGCTCGAGCCAAGTCGCATAGGGAAGGATCGATGGCGTTCGCCATGCCCGACGCCCCGCACGCGCCTGTTCGCGATCGAAGGACCGCTGGAGCTGCCGCGCAAGTCGGCGGTTGGGGGTCACGGCACCAGCGCCGCCGGCGAGCGCCTCGAAAAATGCAGGTGTCACGGACGTCATGGTAGCCGATCGCCGCGCTCGCTCGCCGTGCCCTTGCAGCGCGCGGCGTACGACCGCA
>DASXBS010000114.1:0-5892 GCA_036491555.1 Casimicrobiaceae bacterium | reverse complement strand
AGCCGTTACCCCGTTCCCAAGCTCGAGGACCTTCCTGACGACATCAAGGCGCGAATGCTCGAGGTGCAGGACAAGGCGGGCTTCATCCCCAACGTTTTCCTGACGCTCGCGCACCGGCCCGACGAATTTCGCGCCTTCTTTGCCTACCACGACGCGCTGATGCTGCGCGAATCCGGTCTCACCAAGGCCGAGCGCGAGATGATCGTGGTCGCGACCTCGGGCGCCAACCGGTGTCCTTACTGCATCATCGCGCACGGCGCCATCCTGCGCGTCTACGCCAAGGATCCACGCGTCGCCGACCAAGTTGCGGTCAACTATCGCAAAGCCGATATCACCGAGCGGCAGAAGGCGATGCTCGAATTCGCGCTGAAGGTCGCGACGCGCTCGCCGGAGCTCGTCGATGCCGACTATGCCGCGCTGCGCGCTCATGGATTTGGCGACGAAGACATCTGGGACATCGGCGCGATCGCCGCTTTTTTCGCGCTGTCCAATCGCATGGCGGACCTGATCTCGATGCGCCCGAACGACGAGTTCTACCTTTTGGGACGCGTCCCTCGGTAGCGGCGGGTTCGTCAGAACGGTGGCGCGATCACGGACGACAGCAGCTGCTAGACCCCGGCGATTCGCGCAGCGAGCAAGTCGAGCGCCCGAAATACGGCGAGTGCCGAGCCGTCCTCACCCACGGCTAACGTCCCTTACAAATCGCTCCCGACCCCCAGTCCCCAGGAGTCAGGATTCGTGCACCAACTGACCGGCGACGACGGTGAAGCGCACCTTGCCGGCGAGCTCCACTCCGAGGAACGGCGTGTTCTTGCCCTGGCTGTGCAGCGAGCGCCGGTCCACCGTCCACCACGCCTCAGGATCGAAGACACACACGTCGGCGGGCGCGTCGACGGCAAGATGACCGGCGTGGATGCCCAGCACCTGCGCGGGACGCGAGGTGACGCAGGCCAGCGCCTGCGGGAGTCCGACGCGAGCTTCCCGCGCCCACTTGAGCGTGAGCGGCAGCAGGAGCTCGAGACCGGTGGCTCCCGCCTCGCTTTCGGCGAAGGGAAGCTGCTTGGCATCGTCGTCGACCGGTGCGTGATCCGAGCAGACGAGGTCGATGGTGCCGTCGGCCACGCCCGCGCGCAAGGCCTCGCGGTCGCGATGTCCGCGCAGCGGAGGAATGACATGACAACTCGCGTTGAACCATCCGATGTCGGTGTCGCACAGATGCAGGTGATGGATGGCCACGTCACAGCTGAGCGCCAGGCCGGAGCGCTTGGCCTCGCGAATGCGCTGCACGCCGTCGTGCGTGGAAATGCGTGCGAGGTGAAGGCGCGCACCGGTGCTTCGCGCAAGCTCGAAAAGGGTGTCGAGCGCGATGGTCTCGGCGCACGATGGAATCGCCTGAAGGCCGAGGCGGGTGGCCACCTCGCCGTCGTGAGCGACGCCGCCACGCGACAGATACGGATCCTGCGGGCGAAGCCACACCGCGTAGCCGAAGGTCGCAGCGTATTGTAATGCGCGAAGCAGCACCTGCGTATCAGCGATTTCGGCATCGGCCTGCGAGAAGGCGATGCAACCAGCTTCGGAGAGCTCACCCATCTCGGTGATCGCCATGCCCTTGAGCCCGACGGTGAGCGCACCGACCGGATAGACATGCGCGCGATGCAGCGAGCGCGCGCGGTGCTTGAGCATTTCGACGAGCCCGGGCTCGTCGAGCGGGGGGTCGGTATCGGGCGGGCAGGCCAGACTTGTGACCCCGCCTGCGACGGCGGCCTGCATCTCCGATTCCAGCGTCGCCTTGTGCTCGAAGCCGGGCTCGCGCAGGCGCGCCGAGGCGTCGACCAGCCCCGGGCAGACGATCAACCCTTTGGCATCGATCACACGGCTCGCGCGCCAGTCCGGCGGCGGCGTGCCCAATGCCGCGACCTTGCCCGCGGCGATGTAGAGCGGCGTCACGCGATCGACGCCGTGCTTCGGATCGATGACGCGCCCGTTGACGATCTCGAGCTTCACGCGAGCATCCCCGCGTCAGCGGACGCATGCACGTTGTCATCGGCGAAATCAGCCGTCGTCAGCATCATCAGGCGCCCGCCAGCATGCTCATCACTGCCATACGCACGGCGATTCCGAATGTCACTTGCGGAAGGATCACCGAGTGCACGCCGTCGGCAACGGTCGATTCGATCTCGACGCCGCGATTCATCGGCCCCGGATGCATGACGATCGCATCGGGCTTCGCGAGCGCGAGCTTTTCCGCCGTCAGTCCGTAGTGCTTGAAGAACTCGCCCGCGGAAGGCAGCATCGCACCGCCCATGCGCTCGTTCTGCAGCCTGAGCATCACCACCACGTCGGCGCCGCGCAGCCCTTCGGCCATGTCGTAGTGCACGTGAACCCCGAGGCTTGCGATCGAGGTGGGCAGCAGTGTCTTGGGCGCGATGACGCGGACCTCGGGGGTTCCCAGCGTCGTCAGTCCGTGGATGAGCGAGCGTGCGACGCGTGAATGCAGCACGTCGCCGACCATGGCGACAGTGAGGCCGTGGAAATCCTTCTTGTAATGACGGATCGTGAACAGGTCGAGCAGCCCCTGCGTCGGGTGCGCGTGCCGGCCGTCGCCCGCGTTGACTACGTGGATGTGATCGCGTCCCGCTGCCGACAGGTGCTGCGCGATCAGGTGAGGCGCGCCGCTTTGCGCATGGCGCACCACGAACATGTCGGCGTTCATCGCCACCAGGTTGTCGATGGTGTCGAGCAGGGTCTCGCCCTTGCTGGTGGAGGACACGCCGATGTTGAGGTTGATCACGTCGGCCGACAGACGCTTGGCCGCGATCTCGAAGGTCGTGCGCGTACGTGTGCTGTTCTCGAAGAACAGGTTGAACACCGCCTTGCCGCGCAGGAGCGGGACCTTCTTGACGTCGCGCTCGGCGATCGAGACAAAGGGAATCGCTGTGTCGAGAATGCGCACGATGACGTCGGCAGGCAGACCCTCCAGCGTCAGCAAGTGCGTGAGCTCGCCCGCGGCGTTGAGCTGCGGGCTATGCACGCGCGCCCCCCGCGGGCTCGACCGAAAGCGCGAGACGACCGTCGATCCCGCGATCGAGCACGATCGACAGGTCGCGCGCGACGGCGACGCGCGCACCGACCCAGGTCGCCTCGATGGGCAGCTCGCGTCCGCCGCGGTCGATGAGGACGGCGAGTTCGATCGACGCCGGACGACCGTAATCGAAAAGCTCGTTGATCGCGGCGCGCACCGAGCGTCCCGTATAGAGCACATCGTCCACCAGGACGAGGCGGCGCCCGGCGATGTCGAACGGCAGTGCGGTGCTTGCTACCTTGGCGCGCAGTCCCTTGGTCGCGTAATCGTCGCGGTAGAAGGAAACGTCGATGAAGCCTATCGGATGCCCGCCCGGCAGCGCGGCACCGAGCCTCTCGGCCAGCCACGCACCGCCGGAGTAGATCCCGACCAGAAGCGCATCGGCGTCGACTTCGACGCTCATACGCTCGACCAGCGTCGAGAGCACGCCCTCGGCGTCAGGCAGTCCGGGCGCGTTCACGCTGCTGTTCCAGATAGGTCTGCAGGATAAGCTGTGCCGCGACCTGGTCGCGCGCGCCGCGCTGGTCCTTCGCCGGCACGTCGGCGGCGCTCAGTGCCGTCGAGGCCGACCGCGTCGTATAGCGTTCGTCGGCCAGAGCGACTGGAAGCCCGTAGCGGCCCTCGAGCTGGCGCGCGAAGCGGCGTGCGATTGAAGTCAGCGCGTGCTCGCTGCCATCGGCGTGTACCGGGATGCCGACCACCAGCAACGACGGGCGCCATTCGTCGATCAACTTCGCGATGGCGGCGAAGCGTGCATCCTTTCGCTCCGCAGCGATGGTCGTCAGTGGGTGCGCGAGTCCGGTGGAGTACTCACCCACGGCGACACCGATGCGCCGGGTACCGAAATCGAACGCGAGAATGGATCCCGCGGCGTGCGCGGGAGCGTGCTGCGTCGTCGCCACGCCTCACGCGTGCCCGACAGCGCCGGACAGTCGTGAAAAGTCGATGCCGAGCAGCTTCATTGCCGCCGGCAGGCGCGTCTCCGCGGGTTGCGCGAACAGGACGTCGGGATCGGCCGCGACGGTGAGCCACGCGTTCTGCCCAATTTCCTGCTCGAGCTGGTCGGCTGTCCACCCTGCATAGCCAAGCGACACGAGAACGTCATCGGGGCCCTCGCCATTGCCGACAGCTTCGAGGATGTCCTTGGAGGTGGTCAGGCCGAGGTCGTCACTGATCGCGAGCGTCGATTGCCAGCTGCCCAGCGGACGATGCAACACGAAGCCGCGGTCGATCTGTACCGGACCGCCGTAATGCACCGGAGCGGCGCGCAGCTCGGAATCGCCGAGCGGAACGTTGATCTGCTCGAACAGCGCCGACAGCGTCATGTCGATGGGTTTGTTGATGACAATACCGAGCGCACCCTTCTCGTTGTGCTCGCAGACGTAGATCAGGGTGTGGGCAAAGTGAGGATCGGCCATGCTGGGCATGGCGATCAGGAAGTGATGGGTCAGGCTGACCCGGGAATCGCCCATTAAACGGCCTCTGCTCGCCGCCTACGCTACACGCGCGCATGCGTGCGTGAGCGCCATTGTAAACGCGGGCGGCGACAGATACAACGCGCAACGTCGCGCCGCCCGCACACGAATTATTTACCGGCGGCCTTTTGCGGGTCTTCTTTTTCGTTGATGTAATTGATGTCGAAAGGCCCTTCTCCGTGGATCTGAACGACGGTCGGCACCGTGGCGTAGGCGTAGTGGTGCGCCTTGGCCGGCAGGTAGTGATAACCGCCCGCCTTGAGCGCGTGTGCATGAGGGCCGGGCCCCTTGGCCATCTCGTCACCCTCGCCCAGGTTGAGGACCCCCGAGATCACCGTAAGGTTCTCGGCTTGCGTGTGCCAGTGCGGCGGGATCTTGTAACCCGCAGGCGCCATCAGGCGGATGACGAAGACGCCACTTTTGAAAGGATCGCCGTAGAGCACCGCGACCCTGGCGCCCTTGGGTAGCGCGGGGGGAGCGGGTCCCCATTTGAGATCAGCGCCGTTGATGAACAGCGATGGCGTCGGGTCCTCCGCCGCCGATACCGCCGTCGATGCAACCGCTCCGCAAAGCGCCGCGATCGTCCAGAATGCGGCTTTGGCTGGTTGTCCCTGCATGGCCACTCCTTTGTCGATTTCCCGCGGTCGGCGGGCTGGGCGAAAAAGTCTACGCTCTTTTCGCGCGGCGCCGAAGCCTTGCCCGGCGCGCTCCTCCTTCCGGAAATGAAGCCTCTTTCGCGCACGCTGGTCTGGTTTCGTCGCGACCTGCGCGACTTCGACCACGCGGCGCTGCACGCCGCGCTGCGCGATTCGAGCGCGGCGTATTGTGCTTTCGTTTTCGATCGCGAGATCCTCGATCCGCTCGACGATCGCGCCGACCGCCGCGTCGAATTCATCCTCGAGAGCGTGTCGGACCTCGATGCGGCGCTGCGCGCCGCCGGCGGCGGGCTGATGGTGCGGCACGGTTTCGCGCGCGACGTGATTCCCGAGCTAGCCAGGCGGGTCGGTGTCGATGCCGTGTACGCCAATCACGACTACGAACCGCAAGCCATCACCCGCGACGCGGCAGTGGCGCAAGCGCTGGCCGCACAGGGCCTCGCGTTGCGCACCTTCAAGGACCAGGTCGTCTTCGAGCGCGACGAAGTGCTCGCCCGGTCAGGAACACCGTTCTCGGTATTCACACCGTACAAGCGCGCGTGGCTGCAGGCGCTGCAGCCTGGCCACCTCGCGACGCACCCCGTCGATGCGCACGCACGCTCGTTGGCGATCCCGCCGCGCATTCCGGGTGTGATGCCCAGCGCCCGCAGGTTGGTACGCGCGAAACCCAGCGCTTCCA
>DASXBS010000113.1:0-4596 GCA_036491555.1 Casimicrobiaceae bacterium | reverse complement strand
TGCTGGCGAAATTCGTCCCGAGCCTATCCCTGTTGATGTCGTCGTTAGCCGGCACCACACAGCTGGCGTTCCGCTCGTTCGCACCCCTGGCTGGCCTCGGGGCAGCGATCTGGATCGGCGTCGCAATCGGCGCCGGTATGTTGTTTCATCACGAAATTAGTCGCCTTATTGTGCGCCTGCAGGAACTCGGCGCGATTGCCATTGGCGCGATCGCGATACTGCTTGCGGGATATGTTGCAACCAGGTGGTGGCGACGCCGTCGCTTCTACAACCGGCTGCGCATGGCGAGAATCAGTGTCCACGAGCTGCACCGGCTGTTCGCCGAGGGACAGCGGCCGCTGGTCGTCGACTTGCGCACACCACTTCTCAGAGAACAGGACGGACGTTTCATTCCTGGTGCGCTGATCGCGGACCTTGAAGTGGTGGATCAATGGGTCGACCAGGTGCCGACGGATCGAGAGGTGATCTTCTACTGCACGTGTCCCAACGAGGCCGTGTCCGCTCAAGTCGCCAGAAAATTGATGGATCTGGGATACAACCGTGTCCACCCGTTGCTTGGAGGCCTGGATGCCTGGATTGCGGCCGGCTATCAAGTTGAACGCCGGACAATCGCCTCGATGAACGGCGCGACGCTTGGTGCAGCCAATACAGCGTCAGGGACCTGAGCATCTCTCGCTCAGCGCGAGTGAACCAACTCGACGCCGTCGCCTCGTAGCGCAAGCGTGCGCCGATCGGTCGCCGCCAGCAGCACGTCAAGTTGGCGATAGGGGAGCGCGTAGCGTCCCGACTTGCGGGCGGTAATCATGATGTCCGCCGCGGTCGTGTGTATTTCAATGTCGACCTCTGCATAATCGCCATCGCGGTAGGCGAGGCTCAGCCCGTCGTCCTCGTACAGCACGAAATGCGCCGCCGACTCGCCGGGTGCCGTAAAGACGCGCAACTGACGTGATGCCTCGTCATGGAGCAGCGCGAAATCGTCGCGCGCCGTCATCGGAATAATCGCGCCGGCGCGAGCGAACAGAGGTATGTGATCGAGCGGCGCCGGAACGACCACATCTCGTCCGCCTGCGTAGTAGCGGCCGCTGTGGAAGTCGTACCAGCCTTCGGCGTTCTGCGGAAGATAGACGTGGCGCTCGCGCTGGCCCGGCTCGAGCACATTGGCGACCAGCAGGTTGGGCCCGAACATGAAGTCGTCGCTGTCGCCCAGGGCGCGGGGATCGTCCTCGAACTCGTAGCAGAGCGGGCGCAGGATAGGCTCGCCGAATGCGTGGGCACGCCGGAACAAAGTGTAGAGGTACGGCAGCAGGCGATAGCGCAGGCGGATGGCCGCGCGGATCGGTTCGATCGCTTCCGCGTGCAACCACGGTGTGTTGACCTCGCCCCCCGATTTCCAGGAATTCATGATGAAACGCGGACTGAATACGCCGTTCTGCACCCAGCGGATGAGCAACTCGGCGTCCGGTACGGGACCGTTGAAACCGCCGACGTCGTGGCCCGTGTTGGGCATGCCAGACAGGCTCATCGTCAGCCCCATGCGCAGGTTCCAGCGCAGCGTGTGCCAGCTCGTCGTGTTGTCGCCCGACCACGTTTGCGCATAGCGCTGGATGCCCGGCGGTCCCGCGCGGGTCACCGTGTACACGCGCTCGCCAGGCCGATGTGCGGCCTGCGCTTCAGCGGTCGCGCGCGTCATCAGCAGCGCGTGCAGCGGCCGCGATCGCGCGATCGGCAATGGCGATCCGAAGCCGTGCGATTGCCCGTCATCGTCCCAGATCTCGTACTCGTTATTGTCGTTCCATCCGGCGTCGATGCCATAGTCGAGGACCTGCCGGTGAAGTCCATCCTGCCACCAGCGGATGCCCTCGGGGTGCGTAAAATCCAGATGCGCGCCCTGCCCGTCCCAGAATTGCCCGATGCATGGCGTGCCGGTACCTGCGTCGTTCACGAATCCTCCGCGCGCGGCGACCTCCGCGTAGGCCGGATGGTCATCGAGCAGGCAGGGCTTGAGGTTGACCACGACGCGTACGTTGTGATGCTTGAAACGGTCGATCGCGGCGCGCGGATCCGGAAATTTGTCGCGATTCCAGGTGAACACGTAGCGGCGCTTGCCGATGCTCGTGTAGCCGGAGCCGAAGTGGAACGCCGACAGCGGGATGTCGTGCATTGCAGCCAGCTTCAGAAATTCGGCGAGTCTTGCCTGAGCGTCGGGCGCGTCGGTGAGGCTCATCGCAGTGTTCGCATAACCCAGGCTCCAGCGCGGCCCGAACGCCATGCGCCCCGTCAGTTCGCTGAACTTGCGCACGACGTCACGAATCCGCGGACCGACGAACACGTAATAGTCCAGGTCGCCGTCGTCGATCTCGGCGTAGCGGTAGAAGCCGTGATAGTTGTCGTATTCGCAGCCCAGATCGAAGGTGGTTGGCGCGAGGGTGTCGTAGTACACGCCATACGCGATGCCCGACGCGGCATCGCGGCCGAGCAGGTACGGCCAGTGCTTATACAGCGGGTCGGACGTCTGCGCGTCGTAGCCGAGAGCGTCCAGTGCCAGTGTGCGCAGCCGCCTGCCGTGCAGATCGATCGCGCCCGTCTTGTCACCGAGGCCAAAATATCGGTCGTCCTGCGCGCGCGCCATGTAGTGGCGCTGCAACGCACTGCGCTCGCTCCACTGATACGCGTAGGTCGCGCGATCGGCGGCGAATGGCTTCCCGTCGAACGACCAGTGCAGGCCGAATGGCCGCGGCTTCACGCGCAGCGACAGCAGTTCCGTCGTAAGGATGACTTCATGGTCGCTCTCGGAGACCGTGAATGGCGGACACGCAAAACGCGCCAGGTCGCGCCGGTCGCGTCCCGTCCATGGCACGTCGACATCGCCGGGCGCGACCGTCCACGTGCATGGCTCCCGGAAGGTGTCGTTGCGCAGGAACAGGACGCGGAACAGGTCGTCGGCCAGGACGAGCACCTGGCAGCACCATCCCGCCTCGAAATCGAAGCGGACGCCATGATCGAGGCGCCCCGCGAACGTCGCGCTGCTCAAAGGTCGCATGGATGAATGCCTGGTCTTATCGCCGGGTCAGCGCGAGCTCACCCTCGGTACTGGCGAAGATGTGCAGGTCGTCGACCGGAAGATAGACCGCGATCGGTGTGCCGGCCGTATGCGCGACCTGACCCGCCGCGTGCACGGTAAGGCTGTCGCCACCGGGTAGCGAGCAGTACAGGAAACTCGCTCCCCCCAGCTGTTCGATACGGTCGATGGTCACCGTCAGCGCCTGCGCCGCCGCCGGAGCGGCGCCGACCACGAGGTGCTCCGGCCGGATGCCCAGCCAGACGCGCTGCCCAACCGAAACAGCGCCTGCGCGCATCGGGAGCGCCGGTGCCGGGGCATCGGGCGCAGCGGCGTCCAGTGTCACGGTGACGTGTGCGTCGTCAACGCTGGCCACGCTGCCGCCCAGAAAATTCATTTGCGGCGATCCGATGAATCCAGCCACGAAGCGATTTGCGGGACGATTGTAGAGGTCGAGCGGGGTGCCGACCTGCTCCACGCAGCCGCCACGCAGCACGACGATCCGGTCCGCCATCGTCATCGCTTCGACCTGATCGTGCGTGACGTAGATCATGGTGGTGCCCAGGCGCTGGTGCAGCCGGCTGATTTCCGCGCGCATCTGAACACGCAGTTCGGCATCCAGGTTCGACAGTGGCTCGTCAAACAGGAAGATGGTCGGGTCGCGCACGATCGCGCGTCCGATCGCCACCCGCTGGCGCTGGCCGCCGGAAAGTTGCGTCGGCCTGCGCGCGAGCAGCGGCTCCAGACGCAGCATGCGCGCGGCATCCTGCACCTTGGCATCGATCTCGGCGCGCGGCATCCTCTGATTCTCCAGACCGAACGCAAGGTTCTGGTATACGGTCATGTGCGGATACAGCGCATACGACTGGAAGACCATGGCGAGACCACGCTGTGCAGCGGAGATGTCGTTCACGCGCTTGCCGTCGATCAGCAGTTCGCCTTCGCTCACCGACTCCAGTCCCGCGATCATGCGCAGAAGCGTCGATTTGCCACAGCCCGAGGGGCCGACGAATACGACGAACTCGCCGTCGCGAACGTCGAGGTCGATGCCATGGATGACCATCGTCTCGTCGTAGCGCTTGACGATGCGTTGCAATCGGAGGGAAGCCATCGCTCGGAAGTCCTTGTCGTGTCCGCGGCGTGGCTTACTTCACGCCGGCCGACGCGATGCCGGTCGTGATGTGACGCTGCAGGAACGCGAACACCAGCGTCACCGGCACGAGCGTGATTACGGTCATGGCGAGAAGGTAATGCCACTGCGTCGTCAGCTCGCCCTGGAACGCATTGAGCGCCAGCTGCAGGGTGAATTTCTCGGTACGCGAAAGCACGATCAGCGGCCACAGGAAATCGTTCCACCGCCACATCACCGAAAAGATCGCCAGCACCGCGAGCGCGGGCGCGGACAGCGGAAGGATGATGCGCCAGAAAATCCGCCATTCGCTGGCGTGATCCATGCGCGCGGCGTCGATGAGCTCGTCGGGAATCGTGAGCATGTACTGGCGCAGAAGGAAGACTCCGGTCGGCGTTGCCACCGCCGG
>DASXBS010000112.1:0-19849 GCA_036491555.1 Casimicrobiaceae bacterium | reverse complement strand
TGCCCGGGCAGCCGATGTACTACGTGATCCCGGCCAAGGCGGCGCACGCGGCGCTGGCGAAGAAATTCATCGAGCTCGCGGAAAGCCCCGAAGTGCAGGCCGAAGGCATCGTCAAGCAGTTCAACTGGTATCCAGGCATCGACCCGCAGTTCGTGCAATCGAAGATGGACCAGGCATCGTGGAACAAGCTGTTCACCGACATCTCGCCGGCTGATCTATCCAAGTACGGGCGCCCGTTCCCGCTGTCGCCGTACTTCAAGGAGATCACGGAGGGCTACGAGCGCGTTGTCAGCAAGTGATCGGCTCGGGCACCGGCGCTCGCGGAGGCAGCGCGCCGGTGCCTATCAGCGGAATGGACGCAAACGGGAGGTGAATCGCCGAGGCATCGCGCTGGCCCTGATCGCGCCTGCGCTGCTGGTGGTCGCGCTGTTTTTCATCGCGCCACTCATCATGTCCGCCGTCCAGGCCTTTCACGGCAAGGACGGCGGCTTCACGCTCGAGCACTTCGCCAAGTCGTTCGACTTCTACGGCAAGGACTTGCTGTTCACGCTGGCGATCGTGATCTTGTCGACGCTGCTGATCGGCATCGTCGCGATCGCGATCGCCGGCTATCTCACGCTGGGAGCGAACGCTCGCGCGGTGGCGATCCTGCGCTGGCTATACCGCTGGCCGTTGTTCATTCCGTTCGTGGTGGCGGGGCAGGTGATGCGCACCTTCCTGGCCAAGAACGGCATGCTCAACCACGTGTTGATCGGCAGCGGCCTGATCGAGCCGCTGTCGGCGCAGAGTCTGCTCGACTGGCGCGGCATCGTCGTCGCCTTCGTCTGGAAGCAGGCGCCGTTCGTCACGCTGCTGCTCGCCGGCGCGATGGCGTCGCTCGAGCCGCAACATGTCGAGGCCGCGCGCAACCTCGGCGCGCCGCGCTGGCGGGTGCTCTACGACATCGTGTTGCCGCAGGTGCGGGGAACGCTGCTGGTCGGGCTGGTGCTGTCCTTCGTCACCATGCTCTCGGTGCTTTCCGTCCCACTCATGATCAACCCCAACTCGCCGACGATGGTTACCGTCGACGTGGCGTATCGCATCAGCACACATGGTGACTACGGCGTAGCCAACGCGCTGTGCCTGCTGTCACTGGGGCTGTCAGCGATCGGCGCCGCGTTCTACCTGCGCCATGCATCGCAGACCTCGGCGAGGATGTCGCCGTGATGCGCGGCCGCCGGCTACCTGCGCTCCCTGCGCTCCCTGCGCCGGCCGCGGCGATCCTTCGCGCGGTACTGCTCGCGCTGCTCGCCTTCGCGATTTTCGGGCCGCTGCTCAATCTGATGCTGTGGGCATTCGCCGAGCGCTGGTATTTTCCGAGCAAGCTGCCGATGGAATACGGGCTCACGTACTGGCATCGGGTGTTCCAGCCGCGCGGCAACGCGCTGGCTTCGCTGGGGACCAGCGTCTGGATCGCGCTGCTCACGGTAGTGTTCAGCCTCGCCGTTGCGGTACCGGCGGGCTTTGCACTGGCGAGGCTCAAGCTGCCGTGGCGCGGCGGCATCCTGCTTCTTTTCCTGCTCCCGCAGGCGGTTCCCAACCTGCCGGTGTACGTCAATATCGCGCAGGTGTTCTACCAGATCGGGCTCAACGGCACGATTTTGGGTGTCGTGCTCGTGCACGCCTCGCATGGGCTGGTGCTCGCGGTGTGGATCGCGTCCGCCGCATTCGCGTCGATCGACGTGTCCCTCGAAGAAGCGTCGCGCAACCTGGGAGCATCGCCGTGGACGTGCTTCCGCACGGTCACGCTGCCGCTAGCGATTCCGGGGCTCATCGCGAGCGCGATTTTCGTGTTCCTCGAGTCGCTCGACGAATTCACCGGGACGTATTTCGTCGGCGTTCCCGACGTCACCACGCTGCCGTTGCTCATGTTCAACGCGACGATGGGCGGCAACTACCAGATCTCGTCGATTACCGCGCTGCTGCTGCTCATCCCATCGATCGCGTTCATGCTCGTGGTGGAGCGCTTTCTCAAGGCCGACGTGCTGGCGATGGTCGGCCGCTGACGCGTCCTGTCATTGCTCGTGCAACCCCATCGCGCCGCGCGTCAGCGTCAGGTGATCAATCCTTGTAGCCCAGCGCTGCGGCTTCCTTCTGCACCGCCTCGATCCATTTGGCGCCGATGCGCGGCGCCATTTCCTTCTGTACGGGGACGAGCGCCTTGCGCAACGCGGCCTGCTCGGCGTCCGTGAGCGCGATCACCTCGCAGCGGCCGCTTGCCTTGATCTTCCCGATATCGTCCTGGTTTTCCTTGAGCGAGAGCTCATTTTCGTAGTCGCTCGCTTCCTGCATCGCTTTTTCAAGCGTTGCCCGGATGTTCGCCGGCAGCCCGTCCCAGAAAGCCTTGTTGACGATGACCGCGTAGCCATCGTAGCCGTGCGCGGTCAGTGACAGATACTTCTGCACTTCGAAGAACTTCTGAGTGTAGAAATTGGGTAGCGAGTTCTCCGAGCCGTCGACCACGCCGGTCTGCATCGCCTGGTACACCTCGGAGAACGCCATCACCTGCGGCTGCACGCCGAGCGCGCGCATCTGCGCCTCGAGAACCTTCGAGGACTTGATGCGCATCTTGAGGCCCTTGTAGTCGGCGGGCATGCGCAGCGGCTTGTTGGCGCTCATCATCTTGAAGCCGTTGTCCCAGTAAGCGAGTCCGACGATGCCCTTGGGCTCGAGCAGCTTGAACAGGTCGCGGCCCACCGACCCCTGCGTGACCTTGTGCAGCACGTCGCGATTGGGAAAGATGTACGGCAGATCGAACAGCTCGAACTGCGGCAACCCCATCGGCCCGAACTTGGACATCGACGGCGCGAGCATCTGCACTGCGCCGAGCTGCAGCGCTTCCATTTCCTCGCCATCCTTGTAGAGCTGGCTGTTCGGGTAGACCTCGACCTTGACCTTGCCGGCGGTGCGCTGCTCGGCGAGTTCCTTGAAGCGCTCCGCCGCCATGCCCTTGGGTGTGTCCCGGGCGACGACGTGGCTGAACTTGATGACGATCGGCTGCTGCGCGTTGGCATTGAACACGGCGCCCAGCAGCAACATCGAGACGAGCAGCAGCAAACGTTTGTTCATCTTCACTCCTTGCGCGTAGTGGTGTGCGCGGTGGCATATTCAGCCGTGGGCGCCGATCCCGTCCCCGCGTGCGGCGCGCTCATGCGCGCCAGAGCACCAGCGTCCTGCAGCGAGTCCAAGCGCCAGCATTCGGCGATGAGCGTGTCGATGGCGGCCGCGTCGAGAATGGGCGCGCAGAGCGCGCGAAATTTCTGCTCAAGATCACGATCGCTCATGGGGCGCTTCAGGCTGCCGATCGCGTGCTCAATGCGGCGAGTGAGCACGCGGCCGTCGCGAAGCGTGATGCGCACGTTCGCCGCGTCCTCTTGCATCGCGGGATCGACCGTGGCGCGAACGCGATCGCGCAGCGCCGTAACCGCGGGATCGACCACGCGCGCGTCGGAGAACTGTGCCTCGCCGACCGCGCCATCGATGATCGCCACCGCAGCGCAGTGGAACACGCTGAACTTGCCTTCGAGTCCGACCTGCGGACACGTCTTCCCGGTGAGCTCGAGCACCAGCGGGTGGACGTCGAGCTCGACGCGCTCGATGTCGTCCGCGCGCAGGCCGTGCTCGTTGCGGAGCTGGATACAGCCGTCGATGGTGGGGTGGATGACGATGCCGCAGGCGAAAGGCTTGTAGGTGTTGAGCGAGAGTTCCCAGGTCTCGCCCAGCCGCGCGGTGATTTCGGCGTAGTCGCGATCGGTGGCGAGCACGTTGGCGAATCCACGTCTGCCTTCGATACCGGCGTTGGCGCTGGTGAAATCCTTGCCGGCGAGCAGCGCGGCGTAGAGGCCGTTCTTCGCCGCCATGCCCGGATGCAGCGGCTTGCACATCGAGCCGAACATCTCGCGCAGTCCCGCCGCTTGCGTCGCGGCGATACCCAGCGCCCACACCAGCTGCTGCTCGGAGAGCCCAAGGAGTTTGGCAGCACCGGCAGCGGCACCGAATACGCCGGTGGTGCCGGTGATATGCCAGCCCACATCGTAGTGGCTGGGATAGACCGCGTTGCCGATGCGGCATTCGACCTCGACCCCAAGCACGAAGGCGTGAACGAATTCGCTCCCGGTCACCGGCATGTATTCGGCGAGCGCGAGCAGCGCCGAGGCGACCGGCCCGGCCGGGTGAATGACAGTCTTCAGATGCGTGTCGTCGAAGTCGAAGGTATGCGACGTCATGCCGTTCATCAGCGCCGCGTGCAGGATGTCGATGCGCTCCTGTCGGCCGAGCACGCTCGCCTGCGCCGGGCCCACGAATGGCGCGAGCGCTGCAAGCGCGCGGGTGACGGTGGCATGGCGCGACGCGCCGATGGCGCACCCCGTCCAGTTCAGAATCGCGCGCTTGGCCTCGTGCACGACGGCGGGAGGAATGTCTTCAACTCTCGAGGCGCGAACAAAGCGGGCAAGGGTAAGCGTCGGCGTGGAGGACATGCTGACCTCGTGATCGAAAGGGTCAATGGAGGAGCGAAAATGGTAGGAGCAATTGAAAAACCTTGTCAAACCCGACCGCCGCGTTCACGCGAACCGCGAGAATTTGGCAGCGAAGCTCAGGGTAGCGTATATGCCGTCTTGACCACAGTGAAGAATTCCTGCGCGTAGCGGCCCTGCTCGCGAGGACCGTAGCTCGAGCCCTTGCGGCCGCCGAACGGCACGTGGTAGTCGACGCCCGCGGTCGGCAGATTCACCATCACCATCCCTGCCTGGCTGGCGCGCTTGAAGTGCGAAGCGTATTTGAGCGAGGTCGTGACGATGCCGGCGGAGAGCCCGAAGTCGGTGTCGTTCGCCACCGCGACCGCCTCTTCGTAATCCTTCACGCGGATCACGCTGGCCACCGGGCCGAAGATCTCCTCGCGCGAGCTGCGCATGGCGTTGGTGGCGCCGGTCAGAAGCGTCGGCGCCAGATAATGTCCGCGCTTGGGTCGCTCTAGCACTTCGCCGCCGTAGGCCAGCGTCGCGCCTTCGCCTTTGCCGATGCCGATGTAGTCAAGGTCCTGCTTAAGCTGCGACTCGTCGACCACCGGGCCGATGTCGGTGCCGGGTGCAAGCGCGTCGTCGACCTTGAGCTTGCCCAGCCGCTCAGTGAGCGCGGCGACGAAGCGATCGTGGATGCCCGCGGTGACGATCAGGCGCGATGACGCCGTACAGCGCTGCCCGGTCGAGAAGTAGGCGCCGTTGACCGCGCAGCTCACCGCGGTGGCGAGATCGGCGTCGTCGAGCACGACCATCGGGTTCTTGCCGCCCATTTCGAGTTGCAGCTTGGCCATGCGCGCGATCGCCTTGGTAGCAAGCGCGCGCCCGGTCGCCACCGAGCCGGTGAAACTGATCGCGTCGACACGCTTGTCGGCGGTCATTGCTTCGCCGACCACGCTGCCGCGGCCCATGACCAGGTTGAACACGCCTGGCGGGAATCCCGCCTTGACGATGATGTCGGCCAGCGCCCATGCGGAGCCCGGGACGAGCTCGGCGGGCTTGAACAGCACGCAGTTGCCGTAGCACAGGGCCGGCGCGATCTTCCAGGCGGGAATCGCGATCGGAAAATTCCACGGCGTGATGATGCCGATCACGCCCACGGGCTCGCGAGTGACCTCGACCTCGACGCCCGGACGCACTGAGGGGATCTTCTCGCCGGCCAGGCGCAGCGCTTCGCCGCCGAAGAACTTGAAGATCTGCCCGGCGCGCGCGACCTCGCCGATGCCTTCGGGAAGCGTCTTGCCCTCCTCGCGCGAGAGCAGCCGGCCGAGCTCATCCTTGCGCGCCAGGATGGCGTTGCCCACTGCGTCGAGCATGTTGGCGCGATCCTGGATGCCCGACGTCGACCACGCCGGGAACGCGGCGCGCGCCGCACCGATCGCGTTGTCGGCCTGCGCGCGGTCGGCGCGTGCGTACTCGCCGATCACGTCGCCCAGATCCGAAGGATTGATGTTCTTCGAGAGGTCGCTGCCGGCGAGCCATTCGCCGGCGACGTAGTTGCGATGAAGGTCAGCCATGAGGTCTTCCGGTAATCAAATCGAGTTGAGCAGGCCGCGCGCGGCGAGATTGCGCACCAGTTCGCCGACGCCGAAGGTCCATGGCGGCGCGCGGTCGCTGGTGGTAACGCGATTTTCGAGCGCGCCCAGACTCGCGGTGGATATCACGACGCGATCATCGATGTGATGCGTGAAGCCCGCGCCGGGCGCATCGCGATCCTTCACCGGTGCGAACATCGTGCCCAGGAACAGCACGAAACCGTCGGGATATTGGTGGTTGGCCCCGATCGCCTGCTCGACCAGGTCCGCGGGATCGCGGCTGATCTTGCTCATTGAGCTGCGTCCGGCGAGATGAAAGCCATCGGTGCCGAACACGTCGAGCGCCAGCTCGCAAGCGCGCACGTCGTCGAGCGTGAAGGCGTCGTCGAACAGCCGAATGAACGGTCCGATCGCGCACGACGCGTTGTTGTCCTTGGCCTTCGACAGCAGCAGCGCACTTCGCCCCTCGAAATCGCGCAGGTTCACGTCATTCCCCATCGTCGCGCCCTGGATGCTGCCGCGCGAATTCACCGCGAGCACGATTTCGGGCTCGGGATTATTCCACGCCGAGCCGGGATGCAGCCCGATCGATGCGCCGTGGCCGACGCTGGCCATCGGCTGCGTCTTGGTGAAGATCTCGGCGTCGGGGCCGATGCCGACCTCGAGGTATTGCGACCACGCCCCCTGCTCGACGAGGACCTGCTTCACGCGCGCTGCTTCCTCGGAGCCGGGCTTCACCGTCGAGAGGCTGCCGCCGAGAATGCCGGCGATGCGCGCGCGGATGCCGTCGGCCTTGCTGGCATCGCCGCGCGCCTGCTCCTCGATGACGCGCTCGAGCATGCTCTCGACGAAGGTGACGCCGGCCGCCTTGATCGCCTGCAGATCGCAGGGTGCCAGCAGGCGTGGCCGGGACGCGTCGAAATCGGGGCGGCTGTTCGCGAGCAGGGCATCGATGCCGCCCAGCGGCGCGCCCGGCGCCGCGCGCACGGTGCGGGCGACGTCGCCGCGCTCGAGCGCCGTGCTGACCACGGGCAGTGTTGACGACAGATCCACGACGCTCCCGTCGGGGCGCACCGTGATCGTCGACGGACCGGCGGATGAGCCAGGCAACCATGCACGTCCGAGCAGCGTTGCGCGGGTCCAATCGGCGGGGAGGGCGGACAGGTCGGCCATGGGATCGACGAGATTCGAGGCGAGATGGGCGAGAGCGAGTCGCCGGCCGAAACGCGAGGACGGCACGGCGGCGACCATGATACATCCTGCGCCACGGCGGCGGACGGTGTAGGCTATTTCACATGCGCATAGAAACCCGCTTGCTCGCGCTCGTTCAGGCGATCGCCGTCGCGTGGCCGGCATCGGCGATCGGGATGCTGCTGCATACGCCCGGACCGACCCCACCCGTCGACGACGATGAAGATGATGACGACGACATCGGTCGCGGCTCAGGCGGCGGCAATATCGATCCCGACGATGACGAAGGCGCCGCCGACGACGACGAGGACGAAGACGAGGACACGCTTTGGGCGGGTTCCGCCGCAAATGACCTCGACGTTACCGGTGGTGCCTGACGACCTGCGAAGGGGCTCGGGACGAGGGCGGAACCGCGTCATCGTCTTCGGGACGCAAACGTGCTATGCTTCATGGTTGCGGCGAACTGCGAACAACGAACAAGCACCACTGTTGCCCGCCGCACGAGCTACCTTCTCAGGCAACCGGATCATCGGCTTCTAATCTTCGTTCGGGGTCTTTCCCGGGCTGTCCCACCGGTTAGCGACGATGGCATAGCACGCTATTAAGGACGCCGATGCAGAGGCGTCTGCAGTCGACCCGGTCGTGGCTGTGGATTAGGGCACTCTGGCACTTCGCTCGCAACTGAGCGCTCGGATGCGGCATAGGCCGACTCCGGCGCCGCCTTGCTTCCACACATCCGGAATGTTGGTGCGGCCCGCGCTTGCGGACGCCGCGCCCTGAACGCATCCGCGCTCAACGCGCGCGATGCCTTATTGGATTCGCAAATGATTTTTGAAGCAAACCAGACTTTTGAAGCAAACCAGACTTTTGACGCAAAGCAGCCTGTCGAAGCAAAGCAGACTTTCGAAACATTGCAGCTTCGCCCCGAGCTTCTGCGTGCGCTCGCTGCGTGCGGTTACGAGGCCCCAACGCCGATCCAGCGCCAGACGATTCCAGCGTTGCTCGAGGGCCGCGACGTCATCGGCTCGGCGCAGACCGGCACCGGCAAGACCGCGGCCTTCGTGCTGCCCGCGCTGCAGCGCATCGCGACGGTAGCGCAAGGAGCCAGAGCATCGCGCCACGGCGTTTGCATGCCGCGCGTGCTGGTGCTGGCGCCGACGCGCGAGCTCGCGCAACAGGTCGCCACGCAGGCCGTTCAATATGGGCAGCATTCGCGCGTGCGCGTCGTGTGCATCTACGGTGGCGCGCCATACCCGGTGCAGATTCGCGAGCTCGGCCGCGGAGTCGACCTGCTGGTCGCCACGCCGGGACGCCTGATCGACCATCTCGAGCGCGGCCGCATCGACCTTTCGCAGCTCGAGATGCTGGTGCTCGACGAGGCCGACCGCATGCTGGACATGGGGTTCATCGACGACGTGGAGCGCATCGCCGCCCGCTCGCCGAAGACGCGGCAGACGGTGCTGTTCTCGGCGACGTTCGAGCCAGCGATCGCACGCCTCGCGGCGAAGCTGCTGCGCGACCCGGTGCGCATCGAAGTCGAGCTCGACAAGGCGCCGCCGATCTCCATCGACCAGCGCGTGCACTTCACCGACGACCACGCGCACAAGCATCGCATCCTCGACCACCTGCTTACCGACATCGAGATGACGCAAAGCATCGTGTTCATCGCCACCAAGCGCGACGCCGAATCGCTCGCCACGCGCCTGCGCGGCGCCGGCCACGCGGCGGCGGCGCTGCATGGCGACATGAACCAGCGCGAGCGCACGCGCACGCTGTCCGACATGCGCCGCGGCAGCCTGCGCACGCTGGTCGCCACCGACGTGGCCGCGCGCGGCATCGACGTCGCCGGGATCAGTCACGTGATCAATTTCGATCTCCCGCGCCAGGCCGGCGACTATGTGCATCGCATCGGCCGCACCGGACGTGCCGGCGCCACCGGCGTGGCCGTGTCGTTGGCGGCGCATACCGAGCGCGCGCAGTTGCGTCAGATCGAGCGGTATACGGGCGCGACGATTCCCGCGCACGTGATACCCGGACTCGAGCCGCGCCGCCGCGCCAGCGGCAGTGACCGCGCGCAGCCCGGTGCGCGGCCGGAACATCACCGCGAGCGCAAAGTCTGGACCGGGCAGCGCCGCGACGGTCACAGCGGTTCGCGCAAGCCGGGCGGGACAGAACGTAAGTTCGCTCGCTCGCGCTAAGCACACCAGTCGACCGCGCGCGCCCGGGCCGCGGGCGAGGGTGCGGTAGTTGGCAAAAACGTGTATCGTTTTCTGGTGATGGCCACGCCTGACGGCGAGGAGAGTTCGCGATGTATGCCCAGATGGTCGATACCGGCGCCAAGCGCGTGCGCGCGCTCGAGGAGCTGTCTCCCGAGGAGCGCGCGTTCCAGGCGCGCATCGACGCCGATATCAAGATCGAGCCCAAGGATGCGATGCCCGAGGCGTACCGCAGGACGCTGATCCGCCAGATCTCGCAGCACGCGCATTCGGAGATCGTCGGCATGCTGCCGGAAGGCAACTGGATCACGCGCGCGCCCACCTTGCAGCGCAAGGCGATTTTGATGGCCAAGGTGCAGGACGAGGCGGGGCACGGGCTGTATCTTTATGCGGCCGCCGAAACGCTCGGCGTGTCGCGCGACGAGATGGTCGCCGACCTGCATTCCGGCAAGGCCAAGTACTCCAGCATCTTCAACTATCCGACGCTGACTTGGGCGGATATCGGTGCCATCGGCTGGCTGGTCGACGGCGCCGCGATCATGAACCAGATCCCATTGTGCCGGTGCTCGTTCGGCCCGTATGCGCGCGCCATGGTCCGCGTGTGCAAGGAAGAAAGCTTCCATCAGCGCCAGGGCTTCGACATCATGATCAAGCTCTGCCAGGGAACGCCCGAGCAGAAGGCGATGGCGCAGGACGCGCTCAACCGCTGGTGGTGGCCGTCGCTGATGATGTTCGGCCCGCCCGACGCCGATTCGGTGCACAGCGCGCAGTCGGCCGCATGGAAGATCAAGATCCTGTCCAACGACGAGTTGCGCCAGCGCTTCGTCGACCAGACCGTTCCACAGGCGGACTACCTCGGTATCACCATGCCCGATCCGTTGCTCAAGTTGAACGAAGCGCGCGGCCACTATGATTTCGGCCCGATCGACTTTGACGAGCTCTACGAGGTGGTCAAGGGCAACGGTCCATGCAACCGCGACCGGATGCGTGCGCGCGTCGAGGCGTGGGACAACGGCGCATGGGTGCGCGACGCTGCCGTCGCACACGCGCGCAAGACCGCGGAGCGCGAAGCGCGCAAGGCTGCGTGATCGCGCGCGGGAGATCCTCATGAGCGCCAACGAGTTGCCTCTCTGGGAAGTGTTCATACGCAGCCAGCACGGGCTCGCGCACAAGCACGTCGGCAGCCTCCACGCCGCCGACGCCGAGATGGCGATCAGAAATGCGCGCGACGTCTATACGCGACGCAACGAAGGCGTAAGCATCTGGGTGGTGCGCTCGGCCGACGTCACCGCCAGCGCCCCCGGCGAGAAGGAACCGATGTTCGAGCCTGCCAACAGCAAGGTCTACCGGCATCCGACGTTTTTTCCGATGCCGGACGAGGTCAAGCACATCTGACACAGCTGTCATCGCGGTCCAGCGCTTCGCTTAGGGCGACTTGCCCGCACCACGATCGCCAGGATCCAGCACCGTGAAAAGCCGGTGCGCTCCGCCAATGAACTCCGACCCGCTCCTGTTCGACTACCTCCTGCGGCTTGCCGACAGCGACCTCGTGCTTGCGCAACAATTGGGCGTGTGGGTGGGGCACGGGCCGGTGCTCGAGGAAGACATCGCCTCGGCCAACGTCGGACTCGACTTGCTCGGACAGGCCCGGATGTGGTTCGGGTACGCGGGCGAGATCGAGGCGCGCTTCGCCGGGCGCGCGCGCAGCGAGGACGAGCTCGCGTTCCTGCGCGACAGCGGGGCGTTTCGCAATGTGCTGCTGGTCGAGCAGCCCAACGGCGATTACGCGCACACGATCGCGCGTCAGTTCTATTTCGACGCGTGGCACCAGCTGCTGCTCGATGCATTGGCGCGCTCGCGCGATCCGCGCATCGCCGAGATCGCTGCCAAGGGCGGGAAGGAAGTGCGTTATCACCTCGAGCGCAGCAGCGGGTGGCTCGTGCGCCTCGGCGACGGCACGGACGACAGCCGGCGGCGCATGCAGGCGGCATGCGACGACCTGTGGATGTTTGCCGGGGAGCTGGTCGAGCCCGATGCGGCGGGCAAGGCGCTGGCTGGTGAAGGCATCGCCTGCGATACCGAGACGCTGGCGTCGGCATGGCGGGCGCGCGTGAACGCGGTGCTGGACGAAGCGACGCTGGCGGTGCCGGCATCGACGTGGGCGCAGAGCGGCAGCAAGCGCGGCGTACATACCGAGCACCTGTCGCACCTGCTCGCGGAAATGCAGGTGCTGCAGCGAAGCTACCCTGGAGCGAGATGGTGAGCGCCATCGAAACGCAATCGTCGCAGCCGAGCGTCCAGACGCTCTGGAAGCTCCTCGAAGGTATTCCCGATCCCGAGATTCCGGTGATCTCGATCGTCGAGCTCGGCATCGTGCGCGCCATCGCCTACGAGGGCGACACGCTGGTGGTGAGCGTGACGCCGACGTACTCGGGATGCCCCGCGACCGCGGTGATTGCCGGCGACATCGCACGCACCCTCGACGAAGCGGGTGTGGCGCGTCGCGAGATCCGCGTGCGGCTCGCGCCGGCATGGTCCACCGACTGGATCGTTCCGGCCGCGCGCGATCGGCTGCGCCTCTACGGCATCGCGCCGCCGGGCGAGCGAGCTGCCGTGCAGCCGGTGGACATTTCCGGGCTTCGCCGGCGAAGCTCCATCGCCATCGCGTGCCCGCGCTGCGGCTCGCTGCGCACCCGCGAGCTCTCGGCGTTCGGCTCGACACCGTGCAAGGCGCAGTATCGCTGCGAGGACTGCCTCGAGCCGTTCGACTACTTCAAGCCGATTTGAGCCGCTGCGCAGCATTCGCGACGTTTCCCGTGTCCCGCCGGATGAGAGGGAAGGGGTAGGGACGCATGAGCAAGTTCCACCGGTTACAGGTCGCTTCGGTCGCGCGCGAGACGCGTGACGCAGTGACGCTGACCTTCGACGTTCCGCCCGAGCTTGCCGAGGCTTTTCGCTTCATTCAGGGCCAGCACCTGACGCTGCGCGCCGACATCGCCGGCGAGGACCTGCGCCGCTCGTACTCGATCTGCTCGGCGGTTTCCGACCGGGTGCTGCGCGTCGCGGTAAAGAGAGCTCCCGGAGGCGTGTTCTCGGCGTGGGCGAACGAACAGCTGCGGCCGGGCCACGCAATCGACGTCATGCCGCCGATGGGCCACTTCAACGTCGCGCTCGACCCTGCGGAGGCCAGGCACTACGTCGCCTTTGCCGCCGGCAGCGGGATCACGCCGATCCTGTCCATCGTCAAAACGACGCTGGAAACGGAGCCGCACAGCCGCTTCACGCTGTTCTACGGCAACCGCTCGTCGAGCGCGGTGATGTTCAGGGAGGAGCTCGCCGATCTCAAGGATCGCTTCATGCAGCGCTTGAACCTGGTCTATGTGATGAGCCGCGAGGCACAGGACATCGAAATACTCAACGGCCGCATCGACCGTGCCAAGGCAGACGCGCTGCTCGATCACTGGATCGACGCCTCCGACATCGATGCCGCGTTCGTGTGCGGCCCGGACGGCATGATGCAGGCCGTCGCGCAGGCGCTCGAGGCGCATGGCGTTGCCAAGTCGCGCATCAAGATCGAGCTATTCGCGGCGAGCATCCCGAAGCACGAGCACAAGCCCGCCGCGATGCCCGCGGCCGGCTCCTCCGAATGCGAAGTCACCGCGATCATCGACGGGGCGACGCGCGTGTTCGCGCTCGATCGCACCAAGGAGAACATCATCGACGGTGCGCTTCGCCAGGGCATCGAGCTGCCGTACTCGTGCAAGGGAGGTGTGTGCTCGACCTGCCGCGCCAAGCTGGTCGAGGGCGAAGTCGACATGGACGTCAATTTCGCGCTTGAGGACTACGAGATCGCGCGTGGCTTCGTCCTGTGCTGCCAGAGCTACCCGGTCACCGACAAGGTGGTGGTCGACTTCGACCAGGTAGCATAAGGCTCGCCGCGCGAGTTTGAGGCGGCTTCGTTTTGCGTCGCGGCCATCCGCGCGCCGTCGACTGCGCGGCGGCTAACGCTTGCGCGATTTCCGACCGATGGCCGCGTCGAGCAGTTGCGCCGCCATCGAGCGGGCGAGGACGGCCGCTGCCGGGTCGTGATCCATCTGCGCCGCGACGACGGCGCCGTCGTAGAGCACTACCAGTTGATGCGCCAACTGCTCGGGTTTCGCTGCGCCCGCATCGCGCGCCAGTTCGACGAACAGTTCGTAAGTCCAGCGGCGCGAGTCGTCGCAAACAATCCTCAGGCTGCTGCCAGGACGCGCCTCAGCGCTGGTTCTGAGGAACGCGCAGCCGCGGAATGCCGGATCGGCGCAGATGTCCGCCAGCGCATCGAAGACCCCGAGCAGCCGGTTGCGAGGAGTCTTGCAGTTTTCGAGCCTGCGCAGAATGCGCGTCTGGCGTGCTTCCTTGCGTCCCACCAGGTACGCACGGATCAGCTCGTCCTTGCTTCCGAAGGTGTCGTACAGCGAAGCCTTGGCGACGCCGGCGCGCTCGATCACGCGGTCGATGCCGACCGTATTGATGCCTTCCTCGTAGAAAAGCTCCTCGGCCGCCGCCAGAAGGCGCTCGCGGGCCGACCGGCGCTCCGCCTTGGCGGCGGGCGCCGGCGCGGGTTTCTGGGGTGCTTTATCCATTAGCGCGGGCATGGCTTGACATTAACAGACCGGTCTGTACAATGCAAGTACCAGACAGACCGGTCTGTTTACGTAGGGAGTTTTTCCGATGACCTGCTCAACCACAGCCGTCCCTGCCATCGCGATAACGCGTGCCGGCACGCTCTCCACGAAGGCCGCGTTCTACCTGCTCGCCTCGATCACGGTGTCGTTCCTCGCCGGCTCAGCGGCGCCGACGCCGCTCTATCCGCTGTACCAGGCGAAATGGGGTTTCTCGCCGGTGACCGTAACCATCGTCTTCGGTGTCTACGCGATCGCAGTTCTGGTCGCGTTGCTGGTCGCTGGACGGCTGTCGGATCACGTCGGCCGCAAGCCCGTGCTGATGGCATCGATCCTGACGCAGATGGCGACGATGCTGCTGTTCGCTGTGGCCGCGGACGAAGCGGCCTTGATCGCGGCGCGGATACTGCAGGGATTGGCCACCGGCGCCGCCGTCGCGGCGGTAGGCGCGGGACTCCTCGATCTCGACAAGGCGCGGGGAACCACCGCTAACGCGATCGCGCCGATGCTGGGCACGGCGACGGGCGCGATTACGGCAGGACTCGCCGTCCAATACCTGCCGGCGCCGACTCATCTTATCTATCTTGTACTCGGCGGAGTCTTCGCCTTGCAGATGATCGGCGTGGGCATGATGGCTGAGACGACCGCGCTTCGGCCGGGCGCCGTTGCCTCGCTGGTGCCGCAGTTCAATTTCAGCGCTGCCGTGCGCGTGCCCTTCCTGATTGCGGTGCCGGTGCTGGTAGCTACCTGGGCGCTCGCGGGCTTCTACGCTTCGCTGGGTCCGTCGCTGGTGCGTACGATGACGGGCTCGCACTCCTACCTGATCGGCGGCCTGGTGCTGTTCGTGATCGCCGGTAGCGCCGTGATCTCGGTGCTGTCGCTGCAGCAACGCGACGCCGGCAGCATGATGGTGATCGGCACCGCGCTGCTCATGGCGGGCACGGCGATTGTCGTCGCGTCGCTGCCGTTGAGGTCGGTGACCGGATTCTTCATCGGTTCCGCGGTCGCGGGCCTCGGATTCGGCGGCGGGTTCCAGGGTGCCGTGCGCAGCGTGGTAGCGCATGCCGCACCGCGTGATCGCGCCGGCGTGCTGTCGGTGATATTCGTCGTCTCGTACCTGGCGATGGGCGCGCCCGCGGTCGCGGCGGGCTATTCGGTTGCGCTGCTGGGGAACATCTTCGCGACGGCGCGGGATTTCGGCGTCTTCGTGATGATCCTGTCCGCGCTCGCGCTGGCAGGCGCCATGCTGCGCCGCTCGATGGCCCGTGTCGCCAACGCCGCTTCGGTCCCGACGCCGCTGCGCGGCTGAAGCACCAGCGGCGCCGGGTGCGCCCGCAACGCCGACGAAGGATTTGCTAAGCTTGGGCTTCCTTCAAGGAGCCGTACGTGTCCAATCCCCTGTTCGATCGTCACCGGGCGCTGCTCGATCGCGCGCTGCAGGCCATCGCCGAGCGCAGCTACTGGAGCGCGTTTCCTGAGTCACCGAGTCCCAAGGTCTACGGAGAAGGCGCCGCCGAGCAGGGCAAGGCCGCCTTCGATGCGCTGCTGGGCAAGCCTTTTCCACTGGAGCAGGCCGGCACCATCGGCAGCGTAGGCGGCGAAATGTCTCCGTACGGCATAGCCCTCGGGGTGACGTATCCCAAGGTCGAGCTCGACGCGCTGCTGGCGTCGGTCGATCGCGCGCAGGCGGCGTGGCGCAAGGCTGGGCCGGAAGCGTGGGTCGGTGTCGCGCTCGAAATACTGACCCGCATCAACAAGCGCAGCTTCGAGATCGCACACGCGGTGATGCATACGACCGGCCAGGCGTTCGTCATGTCGTTCCAGGCGGGATGCCCGCATGCGCAGGATCGCGCGCTGGAAGCCATCGCCTACGCGTGGGACCAGATGCGCCGCGTGCCGGCCAAGGCGAGCTGGGAGAAGCCGCAGGGCAAGAACGAGCCGCTCAAGATGGAAAAGCACTTTCGCGTCGTGCCGCGCGGAGTCTCGCTGGTGATCGGATGCAATACCTTTCCCACGTGGAACGCGTATCCCGGACTGTTCGCGAGCCTCGCCACCGGTAACGCGGTAGTCGTCAAGCCGCATCCAAATGCGATCCTTCCGCTGGCGATCACCGTGCAGATCGCGCGCGAGGTGCTCGCGGAGGCGGGATTCGATCCCGACGTGGTGACGCTGGTCGCGCATGCCGCCGGTGACGCGACCGCGCAGCAGCTCGCGCTCCGCCCCGAGGTGAAGATCATCGACTTCACCGGCAGCCGCGCCAACGGTGACTGGCTGGAGGCGAACGCGCGCCACGCGCAGGTCTATACCGAAAAGGCGGGCGTGAACCAGATCGTGCTCGACTCGGCGCAGGATTTCGCAAGCGTCGCGCGCAACATCGCGTTCTCGCTGGCGCTCTATACCGGCCAGATGTGCACCGCGCCGCAGAACATCTACGTCGCGCGCGGTGGCATCGATACCGCGTCCGGGCATCTTTCCTTCGACGAGGTCGCGCAGGCGCTGTCCGCGGCCGTGCAGAAGCTGGTCGGCGATCCGGCACGTGCGGTGGAAATCCTCGGCGCGGTGGTCAACGACGGCGTCGCCGCCCGCATCGAGACCGCCCGCGGCCTCGGGACGCTGGTGCTCGACAGCCAGGACCTCGCGCATCCGCAGTATCCGCAGGCGCGCATCCGCACGCCGATGATCGTGCGTCTCGACGCTGCCGACCGTGAAACCTATCTCAAGGAATGGTTCGGGCCGGTGGCGTTTCTCATCGCCACCGACGGCACTGCGCAAAGCCTCGACATCGCAAGGCAGGCGGTCAAGGAGCATGGCGCGCTTACGCTGTCGGTGTACTCGACCGACGACGGCGTGATCGAGCAGACGATCGAGGTCGCCGAGGACGCAGGCGTGGCGCTGTCGATCAACCTGACCAGCGGGGTGTTCGTCAACCAGTCGGCGGCGTTCTCGGATTTCCACGGCACCGGCGCGAATCCGGCCGCCAACGCGGCGTTGACCGACGCGGCGTTCGTCGCCAACCGCTTTCGCGTCGTGCAGCATCGCATGCACGTGTAAGCGGGAGCAATTGCGCGTGACCTACCAATCCATTCTGTTCGGCATTGACGGGGGTATCGCGCGCCTCACCTTCAATCGCCCGGATCGTCTCAACAGCTTCACCGAAGCGATGCACGCCGAGGTTCGCGACGCGCTGGTTCACGTTCGCTCCGACGCGACGGTGCGCACGCTGCTCGTGACCGGTGCCGGCCGCGGCTTTTGCGCGGGGCAGGACCTGGCCGACCGCGCGGTGGCGCCGGGCGCCGAGCCGGTGGACATCGGCGACGCCATCGAGCGCAACTACAAGCCGCTGGTGCTGGCCCTGCGTGCGCTGCCGATGCCGGTGGTGTGCGCGGTCAACGGCGTTGCCGCCGGCGCGGGTGCGAATATCGCGCTCGCCTGCGACATCGTGATCGCTGCGCGCTCGGCGAGCTTCATTCAGGCGTTCGCCCGCATCGGGCTCCTTCCCGATGCCGGCGGCACGTATTTCCTGCCGCGCCTGGTGGGCGGCGCGCGCGCGTTGGGTCTCGCGCTCCTGGGCGATAAATTATCTGCTGAAGACGCCGAACGTTGGGGATTGATCTGGAAATGCGTCGACGACGCCGAGCTCGTCCCCACTACCGATGCGATGCTGCAGCATTTCGCAAGCGCGCCGACGCGCGGACTCGCCGCGACCAAGCAAGCGCTGCAGCTTTCCGCGGGCAACACGCTGGAGCAGCAGCTCGACGTCGAACGCGATCGGCAGCGCGAGCTTGGCCGCAGCGACGACTATCGCGAGGGCGTCGCGGCGTTCTCTTCGAAGCGTCCTCCCAAGTTCACCGGTCGATGAACCGTGGATGAGCTGGCAGGCGAGTCCGACCACGCTCTGCAGGAACTGGCCGAGCGTGTGGCCGCGGCCATGTTCGCCGACGACCGCGCCTCGCAAATGATGGGAATGCGCATCACCCGCATCGAACCCGGCCGCGCCGAGATGACCATGACCGTGCGCGCAGACATGGTCAACGGCCATGACACCTGCCATGGTGGATTCATCTTCACGCTGGCCGATAGTGCTTTCGCGTTTGCCTGCAATAGCGGCAACCAGCGCACCGTCGCCTCGGGGTGCAGCATCGAATTCGTGGCGCCGGCGTTTGCGGGCGACGTGCTCACCGCGATCGCTGTCGAGCGCAGCGCCAGCGGGCGCACGGGCGTATACGATATCGATGTGCTCAATCAACGCGGCGAGAAGATCGCGTTTTTCCGCGGCAAGTCGTACCGCATCAAAGGGCCGGTCATCCCAGATCCGGCGTAGGAGGAAGCATGTCCCGCAAGAGGACTGCAGCGAAGAAAGCGGAAGGTCTGGAGCACATCGAAACGGCGAGCCGCGACGAGATCGCCGCGCTGCAGCTCGAGCGCCTTCAGTGGTCGCTGCGCCATGCCTACGAAAACGTGGCGCACTATCGCAAGTCCTTCGATGGCGCGGGCGTGCGTCCCGAGGATTGCCGTTCGCTTGCGGATCTGGCGCGTTTTCCGTTCACGCTCAAGACCGACCTGCGCGACAACTATCCCTTCGGCATGTTCGCGGTGCCGCGCGAAGACGTCGTACGCATCCACGCCTCGTCGGGAACCACCGGCAAGCCCACCGTCGTCGGCTATACCAAGAAGGACATCGACACCTGGGCGAGCGTGATGGCGCGCTCGATACGCGCTGCGGGCGGGCGCCCCGGCGACCTGGTCCACATCTCGTATGGATACGGGCTGTTCACGGGAGGGCTCGGCGCGCACTACGGCGCGGAGAAGCTCGGCTGCACGGTGATTCCGATGTCGGGCGGCCAAACCGAGAGGCAGGTGCAGCTCATCACCGACTTCAAGCCGCGCGTCATCATGGTTACGCCGTCCTACATGCTTGCCATTGCCGAGGAGATGGAAAAGCAGGGCATCGATCCGCGCTCGACGTCGCTCGAGATCGGCATCTTCGGCGCCGAGCCGTGGACGCCCACGATGCGCAAGGCGATCGAAGCGCGACTGGACATGGATGCGATCGACATCTACGGACTCTCGGAGGTCATGGGCCCCGGCGTCGCGCAGGAATGCATCGAGACCAAGGACGGGCTCACGATCTGGGAGGATCACTTCTACCCTGAGATCATCGATCCCGAATCGGGCGACGTGTTGCCCGAAGGCGAAAAGGGCGAGCTGGTATTCACGTCGCTCACCAAGGAGGCGCTGCCGATCATCCGCTATCGCACGCGCGACCTGACGCGGCTGCTGCCGCCGACCGCGCGCAGCATGCGGCGCATGGAAAAGATCACCGGCCGCTCAGACGACATGCTCATCATTCGCGGCGTCAACGTGTTTCCGACGCAGGTCGAGGAGCTGATCCTGAAGCAGGACGCACTGGCGCCGCATTACCAGCTCGAAGTGACGCGTCCCAATATCCTCGACGAGCTGGCCGTGATCGTCGAGCGTTCCGCCGGTGCGGGCGCGAAGGACGGCGAAACCGCGGGCGCGAAGCTCGCGCACCAGATCAAGAGTCTGATCGGCGTGTCGGCGGCCGTGCGAGTCGTGCAGCCGGGCGGGATCGAGCGCTCGCTCGGCAAGGCGAAGCGGGTGGTGGACAAGCGTCCGAAGGGGTGAGGCGAGGGGAACGGGCGATGGTGGGATTAGGACGGAGCATT
>DASXBS010000111.1:0-8322 GCA_036491555.1 Casimicrobiaceae bacterium | reverse complement strand
GCACCCAAAACGAAACGGCCGGTCAACGCATGCGCTGGCCGGCCGTCGCTCCAGCCAGCGCCAAGAAGCGCCGGCCGGCAAAGATTGTTACTTGAGGTGGTTCGAGACCAGTTTGGTCATCTCGAACATCGACACCTGCTTCTTGCCGCCGAAAACCTGCTTGAGCTTGTCGTCGGCATTGATCAGGCGCTTGTTGATCGAGTCCTGCAGCTTGTTCTTCTTGATGTAGTCCCAGATCTTCTTGGTCACCTCGGTGCGCGGAATCGGCATGCTGCCGACGACGGCGGCGAGAACAGACGAAGGTGTCATTGCCTTCATGAACGCGGCGTTGGGCTTGCGCTTTACGCCTGTCTTCTTGGGCGCTGCTTTTTTCTTCGGGGCTGCCTTCTTGGGGGCAGCCTTCTTCGCGGGTTTTTTCGCCGCGGGTTTTTTCGCCGCGGATTTTTTCGCCGCCGGTTTCTTCGCGGGCTTCTTTGCAGCTTTCTTGGCAGTAGCCATAGCTCTCCTTCCTGGGTTGATCGCTTGATACGGCGATGAATATGAAGCCAGGCCAATCTCCTGTCATCGGCCCTATCGCTCCATCGGGGCAAATATACCGCAATCTTTCGGAGGTGGTGAGCAAATATGCGTGCTTTTGAGAGTGACGCGCGCGCGGTGTTGCATCGGGGAGAATGGCCATTTTTCCGAGAGTGATGCGCGCGATGCGCGGTCGGGGTCGCCGCGCGGCGCTCGGACGCGCCAACTGGGTGCAACCGCCGATGCGAAGCGCCATAATGGCGACGCTCGCGCTTCCCTTACTCAGTGAAAATCGCCGACCTCCGCCGGGAATACCATCGCGCCGCGCTCGACGAGAACGCCGTCGATCGCGATCCGATGCTGCAATTCGAGCGCTGGCTCGACGAGGCGGTGCGCGCCGAGCTTCCCGAGCCCACTGCCATGGCGCTGGCAACCGCCGATGCCGCCGGACGGCCCTCCGCGCGCATCGTGCTGCTCAAGGGGCTCGCCGACGGCGGCTTCACCTTCTTCACCAACTACGAGAGCCGCAAGGGCGGCGAGCTCGCCGCGCGCCCGGACGCGGCGCTGCTATTCCACTGGATCGAGCTGGAGCGGCAGGTCAGGATCGAAGGGCGCGTCGGCAAGCTTGACGACGGCGAGTCCGACGCCTACTTCGCGTCCCGTCCGCTGGGGTCGCGCCTGGGCGCGTGGGCATCGCCGCAAAGCCGCGTCATTCCTGACCGCGTCTGGCTGGAGAGCGCCTTCGATGCAGCGCAGAGACGCTTCGGCGGTTCGGCGTTGCCGCGTCCAGCGCACTGGGGTGGCTACCGCCTGGTGCCGGAGAGCTTCGAGTTCTGGCAGGGTCGCGCGTCGCGGCTGCACGATCGCATTCGCTATCGGCGCGATGAAAGCGGGCACTGGCTCGTCGAGCGCCTCGCACCGTGAGCGAGGATGGATCGCCGCACCGAAATTCCTTTCATGCCCTGATCGGTCTAGGCATCTGCAACCACGCGGTGCTGTCGGGCGGCCGGGTGACCGTGGCGCTGTTCGCGCTGTCGCAAGGCGCGTCCGCGCTGGTGGTTGGGACGCTGATGGGTCTCTATGCGTTCCTGCCTATGCTGCTCGCGGTTCTCGCGGGCCGCCACTCCGACCGCGTGGGCGTGCGCAAGCCGATGCTGGTGGGCTCGTGCGGGATCATGCTCGGCGCGGCGATTCCTATTCTGCTGCCGGGCATCGCGCCACTTTTCGTGGCGACTTCGCTCATCGGCGTGTCGTTCATGGTGTTCCAGATCTCGATGCAGAACGCGACCGGTTGGTACGGCCCGCCGAGCGATCGGGCGCGCAATTTCAGCCTGGTGGCGCTCGGCTATTCGACGTCGCTGTTCGGCGGACCGCTGATCGCCGGGTTGCTCATCGATCACGCCAGCTTCAAGGCGACCTTCGCGGTGCTGGCGCTGTTTCCGCTGCTGCCGATCATCGTGCTCTCGCGCAACGCGATCGTACTCCCTGGCGGACATCGTGCGCACCCCGAGAAATCGCCGGGCGGGCTGCTGGAGCTCCTGAAAAACCCTCAGCTGCGCCGCGTCTATATCATCAACGGATTGCTGTCGATGGCATGGGATCTGCATTCGTTTTTCATACCCATCTACGGCGCCGGCATCGGTCTGTCGGCGTCGCGAATCGGCGTCATTCTCGCGTCGTTCGCGGCGGCGACCTTCTTCGTCCGCCTGCTGATGCCGCGCATCGTCCGCCGCTTCTCAGAACTGGACGTGCTGACGCTGGCGCTGTTCATCGCCGGTTGCGCGTTTGCGCTGTTTCCCTTCGTCCACCAGCTCGGCGTGCTGATGGCGCTCTCGTTCACGCTGGGACTGGCGCTGGGGAGCGGGCAGCCGATGGTGATGTCGCTGCTCTACAGCATCGCCCCGGCCGGCCGGATGGGCGAAGCCGCGGGCGTGCGCATGACCATCATCAACGCGTCCACCTTCGCCATGCCACTGCTGTTCGGCGCCGTCGGCTCGACGCTTGGACTCGCCCCCGTGTTCTGGACCGTGGGCGCAGCGCTGGGAGGCGCCGGCGTGCTCGCGCGCCGGGCGTCAGCGTTGAGCGCGTCGCGGCGCTAGCGCTTGAGGCGGTCCAGAAACTGCTTGCGAAACTTCGCGACCTTGGGCGCGACCACGGCCTGGCAATAAGGCTGGCGAGCGTTGCGCTCGAAATACTCCTGGTGGTAGCTCTCGGCGGGATAGAACGTCGCTGCGTCCCCGATCTCGGTGACGATCGGCGCGTCCCACGGCCCGCTCTTCCCGAGCTCAGCGACGATTTTCTGCGCTTCGGCGCGCTGTTCGGGCGATTGCGCGTAGATCACTGAGCGATATTGAGTGCCGATATCGTTACCCTGGCGGTTGAGCGTAGTCGGGTCGTGGATCGCAAAAAATACATGCAACAGATCGGCGAAGGACAGCACCGACGGGTCGAACACCACGCGCACGACTTCGGCGTGGCCGGTGTCGCCGCCGCACACCTGGTCGTAGCTGGGATTCTCGCTGCGCCCACCCGCGTATCCCGATTCCACTGAAATCACCCCCTGGAGCTGGTCGAAAACGGCCTCGAGGCACCAGAAACAGCCGCCGCCGAGCACCGCGGTTTGAGTCGTCGTCATGGCTTTGCAAGCTCCGCATCAGGTCCGTATCTAGCATAGCGCGATTGCGCGCCACGTGTGCCCGTTGGTCGAGCCCTGCGCGGCTTCGCTTACAGCCGGCGCGCAATGGCGTTGAGCGTTGTGCGATCGCGATGCGATAATCGCGCGCTTACGCATCCCCGCGCAGGCGCATGACGCACTCGCAGTTCATCGAATTCATCGCCCGCGTGGTCAGGCGCCTGCGCGCCGTCCAGGTCGACCGCATGGCGGGCAACCTGACGTTCACGACGCTGCTCGGGCTGGTGCCGCTGTTCACCGTCGCTTTCGCCTACGCTTCGCGGCTTCCCGGATTCGAGCGCTGGCTCGATGCACTCGAGCCGCTGCTGCTGCGTTTCCTGCTCCCTGGGAGCAGCGGGACGGTGCGCCACTATCTGACGGAGTTCACCGCGCGCTCGGCGGACCTGCAGGGCATCGGCATCGCTTTCGTCGTGTACACCGCGTTGTCGCTGGTAGCCGAGGTCGAGCGCGAGATCAACGCCATGTGGGGCATTTTCACCACGCGCTCGCTGGTGCGCCGGGCCATCGTGTACAGCATCGGCTTCATCGCCGTGCCGGCGCTCATCGGTGGCGCGGTGTACGCAACCAAATGGGGCGTCGAGCGGTCGCTGCGTTTAGTGCCAGCCGCCGCATCCGAAGCGCTGACCTGGCTGGTGCAGCCCATGACGCTCGGCATCGCCGTTGCCATTCTCACGCTCATCTACGCGCTGGTGCCGGCGCGACGTCCAGTGCGCTGGAAGCCGGCGTTTGCCGCGGGGATGCTCGCAGCCGTGGCCTTCGACGTCGCGAAATCGGGTTTCGCGTTCTACATCAAGCTCGCGCCGACGTACGAGATCGTTTACGGCGCGCTCGCCGCATTGCCGCTGTTCCTCATCTGGGTGTACGTGTCCTGGCTGATCCTGCTCGTCGGCGCAGCGATCGCGGCGACGCTCGCGGAAATGTCGAGCATGCCGGTGATCCCCGGCTGAACACGCGATATCGCGCAGCACGCGATCCGATCACCGATGCGCGAGCCGATGCGCGCATTGCCTTGCCGAATCGGTACGGCCAAGCTAGAGTGCACGCTTTCTCGCGTCGGGAGCACGGATCCGTGTGGTCGATCATTCAAGCGGCGGGCTGGCCGATCTGGCCGCTGATATTCGCATCAGTCGTGGCTCTCGCCTTGATCTTCGAGCGCATGTGGTCGTTGCGACAGTCGGTGGTCGCACCGCCGGGACTGGTCGACCGCGTGCTCGCTGAATTCAAGCGCGACGGCCTGTCAGCGGAGCTGGTCAGCAAAACCGCCGCGCAAGGCCCCTTGGGACGCGTGCTCGCTGCCGGGCTCGCCAACGTGAAGAGTGCGCGCCCGGTGATGAAAGAGGCGATCGAGGAGGTTGGCCGCGTCGTCAGTCACGATCTCGAGCGATTCCTGACCACGCTTGGCACCATCGCCGCGATGGCGCCGCTGCTCGGGCTGTTCGGAACGGTGATCGGCATGATCGAGATCTTCGGCTCGCAGAGCAACGCGGGCTCCAATCCGGTGCAGCTCGCGCACGGCATCTCGGTCGCGCTTTACAACACCGCGCTGGGCCTGATCGTGGCGATACCCAGCATGATCTTCTACCGCCATTTCCGCGCGCGGGTCGATGACCTCATTCTGGAAATGGAGCAGCAGGCCGTCAAGCTCGTCGAGCTTGCGCACGGCGAACGGCGCTAAGCGATGCCGCCTACCGTGTCAGTCGGCGCCATGCGGGGATTGCCGCGATGAACCTGCGCGGCACCCGCGGCCGAGAAGAGCCGGAGATCAACTTCATCCCGTTGATCGACGTGCTGCTGGTCATCCTGATCTTCTTGATGGTGACGACGACATATCAGCGCGTCGCCGAGCTGCAGATCACGCTGCCGGAGGCCGATGCCGACCAGATCAAGCAGCGGCCGAAGGAGATCAACGTCGGCATCGACGCGCAGGGGCAATACGTCATCGACAAGAGCGTATTTCCGTTCACCACCGTGACGGCGCTGGCAGAGATGCTCGAGCGCGCCTCGGGCGGCTCCAAGGACGCGGTAGTAATCATCAACGCCGACGCCAATGCGACGCACCAGTCGGTGATTCACGTGATGGAAGCGGCGCGGCAGGTCGGTCTGATCCACATCACCTTCGCCACCCAGACCACCAGAAAGTGACGCGCCGGCCAGGCGCGCCATCGCGACCAGCGAAGCAACGAGGCATCTGCATTCTCGACCAAGCAGATGCCTCGCAGCGCTCGGAAAGACCAAAGCCAATCGTGACCTTCGCGGAGCGCCTCGTCGCCGACTGGTACGCGCCGCGGCTCACGGCGCTGACCGCGGCGATGCTGCCACTGTCCGTCGTCTATTGCGGCGTGGTATCGCTGCGCCGTGCGCTGTTCAAGCAGGCCGTGCTCTCGAGTACACGCCTCCCGGTGCCGGTCGTCATCGCCGGCAACATTGCGGTCGGCGGCACCGGCAAGACGCCGCTGGTCATTGCGCTCGCGCGCGCGCTTGGTGGGCGCGGGTGGCATCCTGGACTGCTCAGCCGCGGCTACGGCGCCCGGGACGAGGCGGTGCGCGAAGTGACGCAGGACGCTGGCGCGGATGACGTCGGCGACGAGCCGCTGCTGCTCGCGCGCACCGGTTTTCCGGTGTTCGTTGGCGCGAAGCGGGCAGCCGCCGCGCGCGCGCTGCTCGCCGCGCATCCACGCTGCGACGTGCTGCTCTGTGACGACGGCCTGCAGCACTATGCGCTCGACCGCGATGTTGAGATCGTCGCAGTCGACTCCACTCGCGGCATGGGCAATGGTCTGGTGCTGCCCGCCGGGCCGCTGCGCGAACCGGTGTCGCGCCTGGCCGGCGTCGATGCGATAGTGCTGCAAGGCAGCGGCCACCTCCCGCGTGGCAGCCGCGAGTTCGTCATGCGGCTGGTAGGTGATCGCTTCGTGCGGGTCAACGACGAAGGGATCACCGCTGGCGCCGAGGCGTTTCGCTCCGGCGGCGTGCACGCCGTCGCCGGCATCGGCAATCCGGCGCGGTTCTTCGCCGACTTGCGCGCCCACGGCATCACGGCGACGTGTCACGCGTTTCCCGACCATCATCGCTACAGCGCCGCCGATCTCGACTTCGCGGGCGCGTCGGCGATCCTGATGACCGAAAAGGATGCGGTAAAATGCAAAAGGTTCGCCGACGACCGCTTCTGGTCGTTGCCCGTGGAGGCGATCATCGACCCGGCGCTGATTGCGCTCGTTGAGGAGAAGGTGCGTGGATCCCAAGTTGCTCGAGATACTGGTGTGCCCCGTCACCAAGGGTCCGCTGATCTTTGACCGCGCGCGCCAGGAGCTGATCTCGAAGTCGGCGCGACTGGCCTACCCGATTCGCGACGGGATCCCGGTCATGCTGGAAGAAGAAGCACGCCGCCTCGAGCCCGCCGAATACGAGTGATGCATTGAGGCCGGACTCGATGACTGCGAGCCGGCGACTGCGCGCTGCATAGCGGACAAGCGCGTGTTCACTGTTCTCATTCCCGCGCGCTACAGTTCGACGCGCTTGCCCGGCAAGCCGTTGTCGGACATCGGCGGCAAGCCGATGGTGGTTCGCGTTGCCGAGCGCGCACACACGTGCGGCGCGAAGCGCGTGGTGGTGGCGACCGACGACGCACGCATCGCACAGGCGGTCCGCGTGCATGGCTACGAAGCGGTGATGACGCGCGCCGATCATCCCACCGGCACCGATCGCCTGGCCGAGGCGGCGAGCGCGCTTGCGCTCTCCGATGACACGATCGTGGTCAATGTCCAGGGCGACGAGCCGTTGCTGGAGCCCACGCTCATGCGCGAGGTCGCCGAGGCGCTGGCCGCGAACAGCGACGCCGCGATCGCCACGGCATGCCATGCCATCGAGGACCCCGTCGAGGCCTTCAATCCCAACGTGGTCAAGGTGGTGCTCGATCACCGCGGTTATGCGATGTACTTCAGTCGAGCGACGATTCCTTGGGCGCGCGACGCGTTTGCCGGCGGGCAGCAGGCCGTTCCTTCTGGGCTTCCGCTTTACCGCCACTACGGCCTGTACGCCTATCGCGTCGCATTTCTCCGGCGCTACCCGTCATTGAGTCCTTCGCCCGTCGAGGGCTTCGAGGCGCTCGAGCAGCTGCGTGCGTTGTGGCACGGCTTTCGTATCATCGTGCGCGTGACGCGCGGTGCGCCCGCGCCCGGCGTCGATACGCCCGAAGATCTCGAGCGCGTGCGCAGGGTCTACGCGCAAGGTGTGGTTTGACCGGCGACGCCATTCCGGACAAAATCCGCGGCAGTTGCCATCGCAGCAGGCGCAAGGGAACGCAGGAAAGCCGTTCCATGCCGCCTCGCCTTTTGCTGATCGAACCAGGTCCCGGATCTCGACATGCGATTGATCTTGCTCGGCCCGCCCGGCGCGGGGAAAGGCACGCAGGCGAACTTCATTCGCGGCGCATATGGCATTCCGCAGATTTCGACCGGTGACATGCTGCGCAGCGCGGTGAAGGCGGGCACCGCACTGGGCCTCGCCGCGAAAAAGGTCATGGATGCCGGCGCGCTGGTATCCGACGACATCATCATCGGGCTGGTCAAGGAGCGGCTCAAGGAGCCCGACTGCGCGAGCGGATACCTGTTCGACGGTTTTCCGCGGACCATTCCCCAGGCCGACGCGATGAAGGATGCCGAAGTCGCGATCGATCACGTGCTCGAGATCGCCGTTGCCGATGCCGCGATCGTCCTGCGCATGAGCGGACGTCGCGTGCATTTGCCGTCAGGACGCACCTACCACATCGTGTTCAATCCTCCCAAGGTCCCTGATCGCGACGACATCACTGGCGAGCCGCTGATCCAGCGTGAGGACGATCGCGAAGACACTGTGCAGAAGCGACTCGCGGTCTACCACGCTCAGACCGAGCCGCTGATCGCCTACTACACCGAGTGGTCGGCCAGCGGCGATAGGCGCGCGCCGCTTGTCCAGCGCGTCGACGGCATGGGCAGCGTGGAAGAAATCCGCGAGCGCGTGTTCGCGGCGCTTTCTGCCTAGACGCGCGGAATCGTCAGCAAGACGCACGAGCGAAAGAAATGCGTCAACCGGGCTTTCCGCGCGTAACGGTGTTCGTCCGCAGCATGAGCCGCGCT
>DASXBS010000110.1:0-19507 GCA_036491555.1 Casimicrobiaceae bacterium | reverse complement strand
AGACTGGGCTGATAACACTGGTCGCGGAGAAACTTGACCACCGCCAGAAGGTCGCCTGAGACTAACGCGTCCGAAACCGTCCTGTTCGTGACCTTGAGTTTGATACTGCGGAATCCGCAATCGTCTTTGCAGCTTTCGACGGCGTGATCGACAAGCGCGTAGACCCCGGCCTCGGGTAACGATATCTCGAGCTTTCCGCGGAAGAAATAATTGATGAAGTCCGCCGAGTAGTTGACCGCTTTTGGAATCAGATACGGATACACTGCATTGAAGTTGAGACGGTTCAACGCAAAGATGCGAGCCGTCGTGATCAACACGACGCGTTCCGGAGGCCAGAGAATTCCACCGGCGACTCGGGTGCCGCAATTATCCGAACGGACTAATCCATTTAAGTGCAGACGAGAGCTTGCGCATCAGACGCGGTAGCGCTAGCGCGTCTATTCCAGATATTGCACGAACAAGCGGGCAGGAAAACAAGTCCCTGGGCAGCGCCATCTAGTACCGGACGTCATGCGCAGATGTTGAGCTCAAGATTGCGGGCGAGTCGTGATTTCCACTTTCGCCGTGCGACGCCGCCCCGGCACCACCGCCAGCCAATTCCCAACCACCGCGAGCACGACGCCAACCCCCGCAACCCATGTCCACCGATAACCCTCGAACAATGTCGAAAGCGTAAGCGCGATCACCGGCGTCGCCACCGAGACGAACGCCGCTGGCCCGCCACCGACGCGCTTCAGTAGCGTCAGGTACGCGCCGAACGCGACCACGCTGCCGAACAGCGCAAGGTACGCGAGCGAGAGAATGTACGCCGGGGAAGCATCGAACGACCACGGAACACCGCGCACCAACGCCGTCACCGCCCCGATCAGTCCGCCGTACAGCATGCCCCATGCGGTGCTCGGGAACACCGCGATGCCGTGCTTGTTATTGCGCATGGCGACCAGGTTGCCGACGCAGGCGACCGCCGTGCCGAACACCGCGAACGCGACGCCGTAGCCCGCGTTGCCACCGTGGCTCGCCTGCCGCAGCTCGGGCAGGAACAGTAGCGCCACACCCGACACACCGATCGTTGCCGCAAGTAGCGTTCGCACCGACAGCGGCGTGCCGAACACGAGCCGCATGCCGATCGGATTCATGAACGTGATGAGCGAGAAAACCACCGCCACCAGTCCCGAGGTGACGAACACCTCCGCCCAGTACACGCTGATGTAGTTCAGTCCAAACAGCGTCGCGCCCAGCGCGAACAGGTAGGCGTGCTCGCGCAGCGAGAAGCGCAACGACCGTCCCGTCGCCATGCACCAGATCGCAAGCAGCACCGCGGCGAGTGCGAAGCGATACGCGATCGACCATTCGGGCGCCACGACGCCGAGCTGGTACTTGATCGCCAGCCAGGTCGATCCCCAGACCGCGGTGGCGATCAGGAAAAGTGCAGCGTCCACGCCGTGTCCACGCTGTGTCCTCTAAGCAGCCCGCAACGCATCCACGATCTTCAACCGCGACGCCCGCGCCGCCGGCAGAAACCCGCCGACGAAACCCATGCCCAGCGCGAAAAGCAACCCCGCGACCACGATGCCCGGCGTCATCACGAAACGGAACGCCAGCTCGGCGAAGGTTTGGAAGTTGGTCGTCGAGATCGACAGCGCCTGCATGAACGCCGCGCAGACCAGGCCAATGACGCCGCCGACCAGTCCCAGCAGGAGCGACTCGGCGAGAAACGCCATCAGCACCGAGCTGCGCGAGAAGCCGAGCGCGCGCAGTGTCCCGATCTCGCTGGTGCGGCTCGCCACGCTCGCGTACATCGTGATCATCGCGCCGATCACCGCGCCGATGGAGAAGATGATCGAGATCGTCGTTCCCAGGTAATTGATGAAGGTAGAAAGCGACTCCGACTGGTCGGCGTAGAAGCGCGTCTCGCGCTTGGCCTCCAGCGTCAGCCGCGGATCGGATTCGATCGTCTCCTTCACCGCGTCGAAGCGGTTGCTGTCGGCGAGCCTGAACAAGAGCGCCGAGAATCCGGTGCGCCGGAACGCCTGCAGCATCTGCTCGGCGTCGCCCCAGATCTCGGAATCGAAGCCGGTGCGCCCGCCGTCGAACACGCCGACCACGGTCCAGTCACGCGAGGCGAAGCGCAGCGTTTCGCCCACGCCGGCGCCGCGAAAGCCTTCTGCGATGGCGCGCCCGGTGATGATTTCGGAGGTCCCCGGCTGGAACATGCGTCCCTCGATCATGCGCACCTGCGGACGCAAGCCCAGCGCCGTGGGCGCGATGCCGCGGATCACCACGTTCGAGGGCTTCCCCGACGCGCGCTTGGGCAGGTTGATCAGCACCACCGGCTCCTTCGAGATCATGCGCTCGCCGTCCTGCCCGATCGCGACCTCGGGAAGGCTCTCGACGATGCCCGCCTGCTGGCGATCGATCCCGCTTTGCACTTCGGTTTGCGAGCCGCGGCGGATGACGATCACGTTGTCACGCTGTCCGGTCGATACCAGCGTTTCCTTGAGGCCCGCGGAAAGCATCAGCACGGTCGCGAATACATAGACGACCAGCGCCATGCCGCCCGCGGTGAGAATGGTGGTGAGCTTGCGCGCCACCAGGTTGCGCACGATATAAGTAAATGGAATCGCCATCGCTCAGTCTCGTCTCAAACGACCGCGCGCAACCCGTCGACGATGCGCACCTGCGCCGCGCGCCACGCTGGCAGCACAGCGGCGACCACGCCGACCAGCAGCGCAGCGCCGAGCTGAATGGCAAGCGTGGCATCGCTGATGATGAAATTCGGAAACAGCGTCCCGGTCAGGCCGCGGAATATGTCCGCCAGCGGAAACGTGAGCGCGATGCCGGCGATGCCGCCGATCAGCGCGATCAGCAGCGACTCCGCGAAGATCAAGAGCCCGACAAAGCCCGCGCCGAAGCCGAGTGCCTTCAGTGTCGCGTATTCGGAGGTACGCTCGCGCGCGGTCATCGCCATAGTGTTGGCCATCACCGCCATGATGACGACGATCACCACGAACGACACCGCCTGAATCGCAAGCAGGATCGCTTCCGACATCGACACGAAGCCGAGCGCGAACGCGTTCTCGGTCTCGGTGAGCGTCTCGGCCAACGAATTGCTGAACGTGGCATCGATGGCCTGCGACACCGCGGCCGCGGAGTCCGGGTCGGAGAGCTGCTCGATGAACACCCCTGTCTGGTCGGCACGTCGCGGAAAGCGCTTCTTGAGCGACTCGTTCAGATAGTCCCAGTGGAAGAACATCTGCGTTTCGACGGTCGAAGGCTCTTTGCCGTCGTAGATGCCGCGAAGGTTGAAGGTCCACGTCCCCGGAAAGATGGTGCCGCGCAGCGGAATCTGGTCGCCGATCTTCCAGCCCCACGTATCGGCAAGCTTGCGCCCGACGATCGCGCCCTGGCGGTCCATGAAGAACGCCTTCTGCTCCTCGGGCGAGAGCACGAATTCCGGATAGATCGCCAGGTACGACGGCGGATCGATCGCGAACTGTGGAAAGAAATTGCGCTCGGCGATGTAAACGCCGCCGAACCAGTTCGCCCACGACACCGCGGTCACGCCGGGGATCTGGCGGATTTTCTGCGCGTAGGTGAGCGGCAGCGAGAACGCCAGCGACACCGAGCTGCGGGTGATTAAGCGTGCGCTCGAGCTCGCATTGGCGCCCGCATACCAGGCATCGATGATGGTTCGAAGCAGGCCGAACGCGGTGATGGCGACCACGATACCAACGATGGTCAGGATCGTGCGCAGCCGATGACGGAGGGTATTACGCAGGACCAGGCGAATGAAGTACACGACAACTTGGAATGGTGAAGCGCGCTGAATCGAAGCTTACAGGAAACATCACACGGCATGGAATTTGCTGAATGGGGTCCAGGAGTCGGTTTCGGGTGCAAATGCCCGGTGCCGACGTGGACGAACCAACTGAATGAGGTGCAGCCGTGCGATCCGTCGCCCTGAACCGAAAGTATCTGCCGTACGCCGTCGCGCTCTCGCTCGCCGCGAGCGCAGCGCTCATGCCCGCACCCGTGCATGGCATCACGCTGGGCAATGTCGCCGCGCAATCATCGCTGGGACAGCCGCTTCGCGTCGAGATTCCGGTGCACCTCGGACCAGGAGAGACGCTGAACACCGCGTGCCTCAAACTTGTCGCAGACAATCACGCCGGCGAGGCGCCGCAGATTGTGACGGCGCGGGTCAGTGTCGATACCGAGGGAGCCACTCCGCGCGTGATCCTTACTCAGGCGGCCATGATGAACGAGCCCGCCGCCCGCATTTCGTTGCAGGTGGGATGCGGAAACACTACGCGCCGAGACTACGTGCTGTTCTTCGATCCCGCCGCGCTGCAGCCGCCAACCGTGGTCGCCAGCGCCGACGAGGATCCTGCCTACACCCGCATGCCCAGGCAGCGCGCCGCTTCTTCCGCCATCGCGGCCGCGAAAACGGCGCCGAGCGAAGCGGCACCAAGCGCAGCGGCGCCGGCGCAGGTCGCGACCTCCGCCCTGCCGCATTCGACGTGGGGCGTGCCCGTCGAGCTGGTGTCACCCGTTCGCGAGACCAAGCCGCCTGTGGTAGCGCAGGCTGCGCCCGTCGAGCCCAAGCAAATGGCGCCGGGCGTCATCGCCGACAGCGCGTCCAATGCGGGGCCGCGCGAGCTGGTGACCGTGACGCCAACCTCGGGAAGCAGCATGTTCATCCAGGAAGCAGCGGCCGCGAACTTGCCTGCCCGCGCGCTCGCGGGTCCGACCATCGCGACCGCCAATGCCGCAGTGCAGCCGCGCGTCGCCACACAGTCGCTCCCGCTTGCCGGACCCCCGCAACGCAACTCGGCATCCGCCACGGCGGTGTGGACTCAGGTGTGGCCGTTCGCTGCCGTGATCTTCGGATCGATGGCCTTGGCGGTCGTCGGCTTCAAGCTGCATCGCCGCTTCTCGTCGGTCGCTTCGTGGATGGATCCGAAGGCACGCGAGTCGCTCAAGGGTGAAACGCAGGCCGGGGCGACGCAGGCGACATTCGCGCATTTCGGCGAGATGACCGAGCCCGCGGCGCGCGCGTCGCGCTCACCGCTCGAGCTGCCGGCGCGCGCCGACAGCAACATCGAGGTAAGCGAGCTCGATACGCTGCTCCAGGACATCCAGGCCGACATCATCGACGAGCGCACGATCAAGAATGCCTACAAGGCGATGGCCGATGAAGGCAGCACCGACATGGGCAGTGCTTCGATCCTGAAAGCGATCGCCGATGCCGAGCGCGACCTGCAGATCGGCGCTCCCGAGCCGCGCCAGGCCGCCCTCGATCATTCGCTCGACAACGATCTGATGACTCTTCCCAACGTGCCGAAAGGCATACGCTTCGGTTAGAAGCGCGCGAGTCGCACCAAGAGCGGGCCGCCATCGCGGCCCGCATTTCATTCGTCGACCAGCACGCCTTTTTCAAGATGCACGAGGCGCCGCGCTTTTTCGGCGGCTTTCGGATCGTGGGTCACCATCAGGATGGTCTTGCCAATCTCGCGATTGAGCCGGTCGAGCAGCGCCAGGATTTCCTCGCCGGTGGTGCGGTCGAGGTCGCCCGTCGGCTCATCCGCGACGATCAGCGTCGGATCGGTGATCAGCGCGCGTGCGATCGCCACGCGCTGCTGCTGTCCACCGGATAGCTCGTTGGGATAGTGATCGGCGCGATCGCTCAAACCCACCAGCGCCAGCACCATGTCGACGCGCTCGCGGCGCTCGCGACGGCCCATCGACGCCAGCAGCAGCGGCAGCTCCACGTTTTCGAACGCGCTCAACACTGGCATCAGGTTGTAGAACTGGAAGATGAATCCCACATGCGATGCGCGCCAGTGCGCGAGATCGGCTTCCGACAGGCGCGCGATGTCGACGCCGCCGACCTTGATCGTGCCGCTCGACGGCTTGTCGATGCCGGCGATGAGATTGAGCAGCGTGCTCTTGCCGGAGCCGGACGGCCCCATCAGCGCGACGAAGTCGCCGACGCGCACATCCAGGTCGAGGTCGACCAGCACCGGGATCACCTGGCCCCCGCGCTGGTAATACTTGGTGAGCTTGCGGATCTCGACGAGCACGCGAGCGCCCGCGTTGCGCGCCGCCGATGTGGCGTTATCGTGCGCGTGCGCTTCGTCGGCAGGGATCGCGTGCAATCGGATCGGGGCTTAGGTCGCCGACGGCGAGCGGCACGTCATTCCGCACGCCGTTCGAGCATAGGTTCAGCGCTTCTTCGCGGTAGCGCGCTTGCTCGCTGGCGCCTTGCGTGCCCCGCGCTTGCTCGCCACCGGTTTGGCCTTTGCCCTGGCGCGGGTCTTGGCGGGTTTCGCCTTCGCCCGGGATGTCTTCGCGGTTTTGGCGGTTTTGGGTTTGTTGGATGCCTTGGCGTCGCTGGCTGCGGTCAGCTTCACCACGACCTCGCCGGACACCGGATCGGTGAGGCCCAGCCCGCCGCCCAAGTCCTCCAGCATGTCGCGCACGGCGTCGAGCATCGGGTGCATCTGCGGCCGCGCATCGACGATGCTCTTGAAGTTTCGCCACTCGCCGACCAGGCAGAAGCTCTGGCCGCCGGTTCGGATCATGCTTCCGCCGATGAAGCCCTTGAGCTTGGGGCGGAGCTTGCGGTGGTAGTCAAGGAACTGTTCCTCCATCCCCGGCCGCACTCTGAATCGCACTACGTTGAACGCCGTCATTTCGTCACCTCGCATCGATGATGCAACACCATCCGATGATACTCCGGCGCGGCGGCTGCGGCGCCGCTGGGCGCACCCGCGATGCGCGCCGGTACCCGCTTTCAGGTCACTTGGTGGCAACGCGCACGGGACTTCCCGTCTGAAGATCAGCAGCCGGCTTGACGATCGCCTTTTCGCCGGTCTTGACGGCACCGGTAATCGCGGTGAGATCGCCGATCTTGATGCCCGGCGTCACCGGGACGACCGCCGCCTTGTCTTCGCGCACGATGATGACGGCGCTCTTGCCTTCGCGCTGCGTCAATGCGTCGGGATGCACCGCGGTCATCGGCTTCTGCTGTTCCGCAGACACGGGCTGCGACAGGAAGGACACCTTCGCGCTCATCTCGGGAAGGATGCGCGCATCAATCGCCTCGAATCGCACCTTGGTCATGACCGTCGCCTTCGCCCGGTCGACGGTCGGCACGATGCGCGATACGGTGCCGCGGAAGCGGATGTCGGGCAGCGCGTCCAGCGTCACCTCGCAGGGCTGGCCGGGGGTGATCTTCGAAAGGCTTGCCTCGGATACGTCGGCCTCGACTTCGAGTGTGCTCATGTCCGCCATGGTCACGACCGCGCCCTTCGAATCCGCCGCCGACGAGAACGGCGTCACCATGTCGCCCACATTGGCGCTCTTGGACAGGATGATGCCGTCGAAAGGCGCGCGGATCTGTGTGTAGTCGACGGCGACCTGCGCGTTGCGCGCGTTGGCCTGCGCGGCGACGAAGCCGGCGCGCGCGCTGGCGACGCCCGCGACCGCGCGATCGGCGCGCGCCTTCGCCTGATCGAGCGCCGACTGCGAGACGAACTTCTGCTTGAGCAGGTCCTCCGTGCGTGCCAGCGATGCAGCGGCATCGCGGTTCTCCGCTTCCGCCTGCGCGATCGCGGCCTGCGCGACCTTGATGTTGGCGTTGGCGCTGTCGAGCTGCGCGGCAACGTCACGCGCATCGAGACGGGCGATGACGTCACCGGCTTTCACTCGCGAACCCTCGGTGACGCCCAGCCATTCCAGTCGGCCCGAGGCCTTGGAGGCGATTGCGGCCTTGCGCTGCGCGACGACGTAGCCGCTGGAGTTGAGCACGACGAATTGCTGAGATGGATACGTGGTCACGATCGGGGTCGTCTGCACGATCGCCGCTCGTGGCACGAGCAGATACCAGGCGCCGCCGGCGGCAATGAGCACCACCAGTGCAATCAGCCACCAGCGCATGCGGAGCCGGCGCGTCTGCCTTGGCGCGAGCGTGCGGTCGATGCGCAGTTTGGAAAGATCGTCGGCGGACACGGGAATGAATCGAGCGGAAAGCTGCGGAGTATACCCCGCGAGGACGAGCGGCCCGCTCGGGCGCGCCCGCAGCGGACGGCGCAGCGCGAGTGGTCAGCCGGTTTCGATGGCGGGTGCCTGCACCGCCACGTCATGACCTCGGCGCGATTCGCGCCACGCGCGCAACGACAGGATCGCGAGCCCGATGCCGATGCATCCGATGCCCAGCCATTCCATCGAAGCGATGCGCTCGCCGAACACCAGCATCGACGACACGATGGCGATCACCGGAATCGCGAACATGTTGAGCGACGCCGTCCCCGCGGGCAGGACGCCGAGCACCGCGGTCCACAGGATGAAGCCGACGCCGGTGGAGATCACGCCCGCGTAGAACACGGCCGCAACGTATACCACGCTCCATTGCGCGTCGGGCTGTGGAAGCAGCCACGCCAGGAACAACAGCGGCACCGTTCCCGCCGCCATCTGCCAGCCGATGAGATTGAGCATGTCGAGCTGGTAGCGCCGCTGGAAATACTTGGTCGATACCGTGCCCGCTGCCCACCCGAATCCGGACAGGGCAGCCCACAGCTTCGGCGCGAGCTCACCTTCCCACCGCCACGGCTCGACCACGATGAGCAGCCCCGCCAGTGCGAAAATCACGGCGAGCCACTGCGTTCCGCGAATGCGTTCGTGAAGCACCGGCCACGCGATGAGCATGGTCCAGAACGGCATCGTGAACACCAGCACCGACGTGCGTCCTGCTCCGCCGCCCGCAAGCGCGAACGTCGTCGCCGAGAAATTGATCGTCGTCTGGAACAATCCGGTGACGATGACCGCGACCCACGACCGTGGCCAGAATGGACGACCCTCCCAGCGCATCACCGCGAACAGGAATACGACGGCAATCAGGATGCGGTCGAGGTTGTAAACCGCAGGCGATGCATAGCGCAGCCCGAACTTCATCGCCATCCAGTTGAAACCCCACATCAGCGTCAGCGCGACCAGCGCGATGTACGCGCCACGCCGCGAGTGAAGCGTGATCTCCCGCGTGCCACCGGTCACGGCGGCGGTGCGAAAAACGGCTCGATCAGCGCCGCGACGGACTCGGGGCGGTCCAGGTGCAGCATGTGGCCAGCTTCGCTGACGCTGGCGAGCGTGGCCTGCGGAATGTGCGCAATGCGCGCGCGCACGGCGCTGAGCGCGTCGGTGGCCGCCTCACCCTCGGGATGCGCCGCGAGCCATTTCGGAATGAACGACTCGGTCGCCGCCACCCAGAGCACCGGCGCGCGTACGCGCTTCCATACCGCGACGATTTCTTCCATGCGGTAGACGGTCGCGGTGGGAAGTTTGTGCCGCGGGTCCGACACCAGTCGCGCACTGCCGTCGGGCTCGACGCGCGCCCAGTGTCCGGCCAGGAAGATTGCGCGATCGCGCGAAAGCCGCGGATTGTTTTTCTGCAGCTGATCGGCGACGGCGTCGAGATTCGCATAGGGACGAAACGCGGGCGGCATCGCTAGCGCATCGAGCCACTTGGCCAGCTTGTCGGGCGCACGCTCGGACGCTTCGGCGGGAATGCCGAAGCCTTCGAGCGACACGACGCGCTCGACGCGCTCGGGGCGCACGCCCGCGTAGAGCATGACCACGTTGCCGCCCAGGCTGTGGCCCAGCAGGCGCGCAGGCGCGTCGCCGGAGAAATGGTCGAGCAGCACGTCGAGGTCACCGAGATAATCGGCGAACCAGTAGCCGTCGCTGCACCATTCGCTGCCGCCGAAGCCGCGCCAGTCGGGCGCGATAACGTGCCATTCCCGCGACAGCGCATCGACGAGGAACTGGAACGACGCGCCGACGTCCATCCAGCCGTGCAGCATGTAGAGCTTCGGCGCGCCTGGATCACCCCAGGTACGAACGTGATAGCGCAGGCCGCGAACGTCGACGAAATGCGCGGACGAGGTCTTCAACGCCTTATTTCTTCTTGCACAGGAAGACCCCGTCCTGCCAGCCGGTGCGGTACTGGCCGTCGTTCTTGAAACGCGCTGCGTCCTTCTGCTCAGTGGCGCCGATGCTCGCGCAACCATCGGCGTACCCTTGCCGATACGCCAGCGGAAAACCTTGCAGATTGACGTTGGATGGCGGATTGGGATGCGTCGTGGGAGGCGTCTGCGGCTTGGCTGGCGTTGCCGGCGCGGGTGCGGGCTCGGGCGCGGTCGGCGGTGCGTTTGCCGGCGGCGGAGCAGGCGTCACCGGTGCGTTGGAGCACGCGGCGAGCGCGAGCGCAGCGCTGATCAACGCGCTACGAACGATCGTGCGCAGTGTGCGGGACATGGGCAAGGGGTCGAAGCAAAGCGAGTAAAATTGTACCCCATGCGCGCGCCTGGCTCCTCCGTCGACTTCGTTCATTTGCGCCTGCACAGCGAGTATTCGATCGTCGATGGCATGGTGCGCATCGACGATGCGATCGGCTCCGCTGCCGCCGATGCCATGCCCGCGCTGGCGTTGACCGACCTGTCCAACGTCTTCGGCATGGTGAAGTTCTACAAGGCGGCACGCGCCCGCGGGGTGAAACCCATCGTCGGCTGCGACGTCTGGGTCAGCAACGAGTCCGAGCGCGACGCGCCGCATCGGATGCTGCTGCTGTGTCAGTCGCGCGAAGGCTACCTGAAGCTCGCCGACTGGCTCACGCGCGCCTTTCGCAGCAACCAACACCGCGGGCGGGCCGAGCTGCGCCGCGAATGGTTCGCCGAAGGCACGACTGGACTCATAGCGCTCTCGGGATTCGCGGCGGGTGACGTCGGGCAAGCACTGCTGCAAAACCATCTCGCCGCTGCCACCCGCGCCGCGCACGCCGGCGCGAACGCGTTTCCCGACCGCTACTACCTCGAAGTGCAGCGCGCGGGGCATTCCGAAGACGATGCCCTTACCGCGTCGACCGTGCTGCTCGCCGGCGAGCTCGACCTTCCCGTCGTCGCCACGCATCCGGTCCAGTTCGTGCGCCGCGACGAGTTTCGCGCGCACGAGGCACGCGTATGCATCGCCGAGGGCTACGTCCTCGCCGATCCGCGGCGGCCGAAGCGCTTCACCTCCGAGCAGTATTTCACCCCGCAGGACGAGATGCTGAAGCGCTTCGCCGATCTGCCGCAGGCGCTCGCCAACAGCGTCGCCATCGCGCAGCGCTGCAACCTGACGCTGCCGTTGGGCAAGAACTACCTTCCCAACTTCCCGACGCCGGAAGGCCTCACGCTCGAGCAGCACCTCCACCGAGAGGCGAGCGCGGGACTGGAGCGCCGCCTCGAAGTGCTCTATGTCGACGCCGCCGAGCGCGAGCGCAGGCGGCCCGAATACGTCGCCCGCCTCGACTTCGAGGTCGCCACCATCGTGCAGATGGGCTATCCGGGCTACTTCCTGATCGTCGCCGACTTCATCAACTGGGCAAAAAACAACGGCGTTCCCGTCGGTCCCGGGCGCGGATCGGGCGCCGGATCGCTGGTGGCATACAGCCTCGGTATCACCGATCTCGACCCGCTGCGCTACACGCTGCTGTTCGAGCGCTTTCTCAATCCGGAGCGCGTGTCGATGCCCGACTTCGACATCGACTTCTGCCAGGACGGTCGCGATCGCGTCATCGACTACGTCAAGCAGAAATATGGCGCCGAGTCGGTCTCGCAGATCGCGACCTTCGGCACCATGGCGGCGCGGGCAGTGGTGCGCGACGTCGGACGCGTGCTCGATCTTCCCTACAGCTTCTGCGACGGCATCGCCAAGCTGATCCCGTTCCAGCCGGGGCGCAGCGTCGTGCTCAAGCGGCGGGAGGGCGAGGCTGCGCCGAACACGCTGTATGCGCGCGAGGTCGAGCCGCTTTTGGGCGAGCGCGAAGCCGCCGAAGAGGAAGTGCGCGAGCTGCTGGCACTCGCCGAGCAACTCGAGGGCCTGCCACGCAATGTAGGCATGCACGCCGGCGGCGTGCTCATCGCACCCGGCAAGCTGACCGACTTCTGCCCGCTCTACACGCAGGCGGGCACCGACGCACCGGTGTCGCAGTTCGACAAGGACGACGTCGAGCAGGTCGGCCTGGTCAAGTTCGACTTTCTGGGGCTGACCACGCTGACGATCCTCGACTGGACGCTGCGCTACATCCGCATGCTCGATCCGGCGTCGACGCTGTCGCTGGAGACGCTGCCGCTCGACGACCGCGCAGCGTATGCGATGTTCAAGATCGACGCCACCGGCATCTTCCAGTTTGAATCGCGCGGCATGCGCGAGCTCTTGCAGCAGGCGCCGCCCAAGCGCTTCGAGGACGTCGTGGCGCTGGTGGCGCTGTTCCGTCCCGGTCCGATGGAGCTCATCCCCGACTACGTGCGCCGCAAGCAAGGCAGCGAGCGCGTCGACTACCTCGATCCGCGACTCGAACCGATTCTCTCGCCCACCTACGGCGTGATGGTGTACCAGGAACAGGTGATGCAGATCGCACAGGAAATCGGCGGCTACACGCTGGGCGCCGCCGACCTGCTGCGCCGTGCGATGGGCAAGAAGCTGCCCGACGAGATGGCCAAGCATCGCCAGGGCTTCACTTCGGGCGCGGTCGAGCGCGGACTGTCGTCGGCGAAAGCGACGCAGCTCTTCGACCTGATGGAAAAGTTCGCAGGCTACGGATTCAACAAGTCGCACGCCGCCGCCTACGCGCTGATCGCGTATCAGACGGCGTACCTCAAGACGCACTATCCGACGCCGTTTTTCGCCGCCAACCTGTCGATGGTGATGGACGACACCGACAAGGTGCGCCACTTTCGCGACAACGCGATCGCGATGGGCCTCGAGGTGCTGCCGCCGGACGTCAATGCATCGAACTACCGCTTCGAGCCGGTCGACGAAAAGAGCATCCGCTATGGGCTGGGCGGCATCAAGGGCACCGGCCAGGCCGCCATCGAGGCGATTGCGGCCGCGCGCCACGCGGGCGGTCGCTTCAAGGACCTGTTCGAGTTCTGCCGGCGCGTCGACAAGCGCGCAGTGAACCGGCGCGCCATCGAGGCATTGATCCGGGCCGGCGCCTTCGACTCGATCGATGTGCGCCGCGCAAGCCTCTTCGCCTCGGTGGGTCCGGCGATGGACGACGCCGAGCGTGCCGAGCGTGCTGCATCGCAGGTCTCGCTGTTCGGTGCCGACGACGGCGCGGCACACGGGCTGGCGCTGACCGTCGCACGCGACTGGAGCGAGAGCGAGCGCCTCGCGCACGAGAAGGCGAGCCTCGGCTATTACCTCTCCGGACATCCCTATCACGCGGTGTCGGCCGAGCTCTCGCGGCTGGTGCAGCAGCGCCTGTCCGCGCTCGCGCCGACCACGCTCCCGGTGCGCATAGCCGGCGTGGTCGCGGCGCTGCGCACGCAGACCTCGCGCCGAGGCAAGATGGCGTTCGTCACACTCGACGACGGCAAGGACCAGGCCGAGATCGTTATCTTCAACGAAGTCTTCGACGCCCACCGTCACCTGCTGCGTGAGGACGCGCTGCTGGTCGCGGAAGTGAAGGTGATGCAGCGCATGAGCGAGGAAGGCCAGTCGCCGGGACTGCGCATCGTCGCCGAATCGATTTACGACCTCGCCAGCGCGCGGCGCAAATGGGCGCGCATGCTGAGGCTCGCTTGCAACGGCAGCAGCTCGGCGGAAGCATTGCTGAAAATCATCGAACCGTTCAAGAGCGGGCGCTGCCCTGTCATGATCGCGTATCGCAACACATCGTCCGGCGGCGAGATCGAGCTGGGCGAGGCGTGGCGGGTCAACCTCGACGACCACCTGATCGTCGGATTGCGCGACTGGCTCAAGCCCGAGAACGTCGAGATCGTCTACTAATGGAAAATTCAACGGCAACCTTCGAGGGAGGTTGCACCTGTCGTGCGGTGCGCTACCGGATGACCGCAGCACCGCTGTTCGTGCATTGCTGCCACTGCCGCTGGTGCCAGCGCGAGACAGGCGCGTCGTTCGCGCTGAACGCGATGATCGAGGCCGAGCGCGTGGAGTTGCTCCAGGGCACCCTGGAAATCGTGCTCACGCCATCGCTCAGCGGCAAGGGGCAGAAGATCGCGCGCTGTCCCACCTGCCGCATCGCGCTGTGGAGCAACTACGGCGGCGGTGGCGATCTCGTGCGCTTCGTGCGCGTCGGCACGCTCGACGAGCCCGACCGGCTGCCTCCGGACATCCACATTTTCACGATGTCGAAGCAGCCGTGGGTGGTGCTGTCACCCGACGTTCCTGTGATGGAGGAGTATTACGATCGCGATCGCGAGTGGCCCGCGCAAAGCCTGGAGCGATTGCACGCGCTGCGCGCGCGACACCGCTGAAGAGGGAGCCGGAGGGTGTCGTTAGCTAGGCAGATACAGAAAATAAAGCGGGCCGGAGAACCGGCCCGCTGATTTCGCTTCATTCCTGCGCTCGCCCCGCCAGGGTACGGGCTCGAGGAATCTACATCTTGCTCTTTTTAGTCTGTCGTCGCGCCCTCGTGAAAAGTGTAGGGAGGAGGCCGCCAGTCAACTCTAATCCATGTCAGTAGTTGAAGTTGCTGCTTTGTCTTCCCTACATGAGGCGCATGTTGCCTGCGCCGCGAACGTCCGGAAATCGGAAGCGGTCTGATTCTTGTGTAGGACGCCACCTCACACCGATAATGCGATTGAAGGAGAAGTCACCATGACAGCGAGCGCTGGCAGGCGTCTCAGAACGCTCATCGAAGCACCGGAGATCCTGGTGCTGCCGGGTGTGTACGACGGATTGAGCACGCGCCTGGTGAGCCAGGCAGGTTATCGCGCCGCGTTCATCACCGGAAGCGGCGTCAGCGAGGCCCGTCTGGGCCAACCCGATGTCGGGCTGATGGGGCTCGACGAGAACGTCGCCGCCGCGCGCGCCATCGCGGCTTGCTCCGATCTGCTGCTGCTGGCCGACGGCGACACCGGCTACGGCAATGCGCTCAACGCGTATCACACCGTGCGCGCGTTCGAACGCGCTGGCGTTGCGGGACTGATGCTCGAGGACCAGGTGTGGCCGAAGCGCTGCGGTCACATGAAGGGCAAGGAGGTCATCTCCGCCGACGAGATGGTTCAGAAAATCCGCGCTGCCGCTCAGGCGCGCGTCGATCCGGATTTCGTCATCAAGTCGCGCACCGACGTGCTCGCGACGCACGGCATCGCCGAAGCGGTGCGCCGCCTCAACCTCTACGCCGAAGCCGGCGCCGACCTGCTTTTCGCCGACGCCGCGACGTCGGTGGAGGACATTGCGACGCTGGCGTGCAACGTGAGCAAGCCGCTGTCGGTCAACATGGGCTTCGGCATTCGCCAGCGCTCGACGACGCCGCTGCTGTCGGCGGCGCAGCTTCAGGATCTCGGCGTCGCAGTCGTCATCTACCCGCGCCTGCTCACCGCGTGCGCGCTGCGCGGCATGCAGCAGGGGCTCGCGCTGCTCAAGCAGTCGCTCACCAGTGGAGAAGTGGTCGACCGGCCCGATGCGCTGGTTTCGTTCGAGGAGCTGCATGAGATCATGGACATGGCGCAGATCGAGGACCTGGAGCGGCGCTTCCTAACGCCTTCGCAGCTCGAAGCCAAGTATGGCGCCGGCGTAGCACCGGCCATCGTTCCCGATGCCGCGAAAGGCGCCTCCTCGCGGCCAGCGGCGCGCCGGCGCGCCTGAAACGGGCGCAGTGAACGACGACCCTCGCGCGACGATCACGGCGATCGACTGCCACGCGCACGTCATGCGCCGTGACCTGCCGCTTGCCTCCGAGCGGCATTCCGCGCCGAAGCGCGACGTCACCGTCGAGGAATACATTGCGGTGCTCGACGCGCACGCGATCTCGCACGGCGTGCTCACGGCGCCGAGTTTCTACGGCAGCGACAACCGCCTGCTGCTGTCGGCGCTCGATGCCTTTCCCGCACGCCTGCGTGGCACGGTGATCGTCGATCCCGGCATCGACGAAATCGCGCTCGCCGACATGAGAGGGCGCGGCGTCGTAGGCGTGCGGCTCAATTGGGTACGGCGAGCGACGTTGCCCGACGTCACGGCTCCCGCGTACCGGGCGCTGTTCGCCAAGGTGCGCGCGCTCGGGTGGCATGTTGAAATTTTTCTCGAGGGCCCGAAACTCGCCGACGTGCTTCCGCGAGTTCGCGAATCGGGCGTGAACGTCGTGATCGATCATTTCGCGGCGCCGGACCCTGCGCTGCGCGAAGCCGATCCCGGCTTTCGGGAAGCGCTGAAGGGAATCGCCGCGGGTGACACCTGGGTCAAGCTGTCGGCGCCGTATCGGCTGGGCGGCGTGGACGCGCAGCGCTATGTCGATGCATTACTCGCCGCCGGACCCGCCCAGCTGGTATGGGCGAGCGACTGGCCGTTCGTATCGCACGAGGACAATGTGACGTACGATCAGTGCACGCGCTGGCTGCGCGCATGGGTGCCCGACGAGCCGACTCGCCGTATGATCATTGCGGATACGCCGGCCGTGCTATTTGATTTCGGTCGCGCGCGCGAAACTGACACTGTGCGCCCGCGCGCGACCCCGTAACGCAGTGAGCGCGTCGCAGCCGCTGCGCACCTACTTTCGGGAGGAGCAACCGTTCATGAATCGCGCAAGCCTTTTCACCTTTTTCATCTCGCTGATCGCCGCGCTGGTTGGCGCGACCTCTGCCTTGGCCGCCGAGGCGCTGAAGCTCATCATCCCGACCGCGCCGGGCGGCGGCACCGACGGCTACTTTCGCGTACTCGCGCGCGAGGTTGAGCCGCTGCTCAACGAGCCCGTCGTCGTGATGAACGTCGCCGGCGCGGGCGGCACCATCGGCGTGTCGCAGATGGTGCGCTCGGTGCCCGACGGGCAGACAGTCGCCGGCGTGTGGCTCGGCCCCGTCACCGTAAGCCCCAATACAATGAAGGTTCCCTACACGCCCAACGACTACATCCCCGTCATCCAGGTTTCGAGCGCGCCGTATGTGCTGTGCGTGCATCCGGATTTTCCCGCCAACAATGGCCGGGAGTTCATCGCCGAGCTCAAAAAGAACCCTGACAAGTACACGTACGGCAACGACGGCGCCGGCGGCCCCGGGCAGCTCGCGACAGCGCGTATCTTGCGTGCGACGCAGTCCTCGGCGCGCGACATCCCGTACAAGGGCGCAGGCGAGACCCTGACCGCGTTCCTTGGCAAGCACGTCGACATCTACGTCGGATCGATTCCGCCGATCCTGCAATACCAGCAGCTTGCCAAGGCGAAGTGTCTACTGGTCACTTCCGCCGAGCCTGTCGCATCGCTGCCTTCCGCGGCGGGGCTCAACGACCTCGGCATTCCCAACGAAGAAACGATTTTGTGGCGCGCGCTGATCGCGCCTAAGGGCACTCCACCGGAGCGCGTCGCGAAGCTGGAGAGTGCATTCGAGCGCGCGGCGAACTCCCCAGCGGCGAGAAAGTTCCTCGAGGACGCGGGCGAGCAGGTCGCGATCAGAAAAGGCACCGCCTTGCGCCAGTACATCGACAACGAGTATGCGGCGATGGCGGTGCTCGCCAAAGCGCTCAACCTGGCGCCGCAATGACAGGCGCCCCTTCGACAGTATTCGCCATGTTCACGAGCCAAAACATCGTCCCCCGTGTGGCGTCGGCTCTGGCGTGCGGCGCCCTCGCCGCCTTACTGCTCACGAGCTGCACCACGGTCCCACGTGCCGACACCCGCACGGCCGAGCGCGAGGTCGCCGACACCGAGCGCGCTTTCGCCAAGACGATGTCCGATCGCGATCTGGCTGCGTTCTCGAATTTCATCGCACCTGACGCCGTGTTCTTCTCGGGACCCGAGCCGCGGCGCGGCAAGCAGACGGTCGTCGAATTCTGGAAGCGCTTTTACGACAAACCCGAGGCGCCGTTCTCGTGGCGGCCAGAAACGGTCGAAGTGCTCGACTCAGGAACGCTGGCACTCTCGTCGGGACCGGTGTTCGACCCCACCGGCAAGCAGATCGCCACCTTCACCTCGATCTGGCGCCTCGAAGCGTCCGGAACATGGCGTATCGTTTTCGACAAGGGCAACAGCGTCTGCGACTGCGCGAAGACGCCCTTGTATATTCAGAAATAGCGCTTTGTGATGCGTGTTCGTTACGGACGGTGGAAACTATGGTTTCTCCGGGGAGGCCGTTGACGCCTTAAGGCTTGGACCTTGTGGGTTAGATCGGCCCCCCGCCTTCTTTGCCAATACCGTGGAGTATCACAGACGTGAGAGTCTGCATCACAAGGTCGGTTTAGCAAGGGTGCAAGGTCGGGGGAACCGGAGAATTAGCGTAGTACGGGAGCCGCCATGAAGCAAGTCAACCAGATCGGGGTCGATGTAGATTCGGAAGAGTTGGTGTGCGCGATGGAGCGCGCTGGGCAACGTGTTCCGGTGGCGACGTTTGCGAACACCGCGGCCGGGCACAAGAAGTTCATTCGCTGGGTCACCAAGGGCGGCCGCTCGGCGCGGGTCTGTCTGGAAGCGACCGGGATTTACAGCCTGGAGTTTGCGCTCGCCTTGCACCGTGCAAAGAACGTGGAGGTAATGGTGGTCAACCCGCGGGCGATCAAGGATTTTGCCCGAGCGTGCATGCAACGGGCCAAGACTGATGCGGTGGATGCGGGAGGGATTCTGGACTTCCTGCAACGGATGCCTTTTATCGCGTGGCAACCGCCGGCCCCGGAGATCCTGGAACTGCAGGCGATCAATCGCCGCATCGTTCAGCTCAAAACCGAGCTCACGCGCGAGAAGAATCGCCGCCACGCTTCGGAGTTTGCCGGAGCGAGCGCTGATGCGATCGCCCATGACATCGAGGTCAATGTCCATCACCTGGAGCGGCGCATCAAGCGCATGCACCAGCGCGGCCTGGAACTCGTACATGAGGTGCCCGCGCTGGCCGCGAAGCTCGCCCACCTCGTCTCGGCCAAAGGCATCGGCGAGGTCTCGGCGATGCGCTTATTGGCCGAACTCTTGGTGCTGCCGGAGGATCTCGCCGCCCCGCAGTGGGTGGCGCATGCCGGACTCGATCCGCGCCCCTATGAGTCGGGGACTTCGATTCATCGGCCGCGACGTATCACCAAAGTCGGCAATCGTCACCTGCGCGCCGCGCTCTACCTGCCCGCCCTGGTGGCGATTCAACACGAGCCGAACGTCAAAGCGTTCTACGACAAGCTCATCGCTGCGGGGAAAAAACCGCTGCAAGCCGTGGTCGCGGTGATGCGCAAGTTGCTGCATGCCATCTGGGGCATGCTCAAGCACGATCAGGATTTCGACGGCAACAAATTCTTTAAGCTCGCGGAAAAAACTACTTGACAGAAAAGAGAGTATCTAACGAACTAAGCTAAGCGGCGCCGAGCGGACGGAGCTAGTGGTCCGCCTACCGCTATGCTTTCTTGATTAGACGGACTACGAACAACAAGATGATTGCGCCGATCGTGGCGACGACCAGGCTGCCAATCAGTCCCGCACCTGTGGATATGCCCAACGCTCCGAAGATGAATCCACCAAGCACTGCGCCGATCACCCCGA
>DASXBS010000109.1:0-22132 GCA_036491555.1 Casimicrobiaceae bacterium | reverse complement strand
GAATAGAGCTCGCCCGACGCGCGCTCCACCTCCCGGCTCGACTTGTCGCACAGCATCTCGAGCGTCTCGTGGATGAAGATCATGCAGGCGTGCAGCGAGCGCGGCATGTCCTCGCGCAGGATCAGGAGCTCGGCCACGCGCCGCGGCGTGATCACGTCGCTGTAGATCTTGCGATAGGATTCGAAGCCGGACAGCGAGCGAAGCAGCGCGCCCCATTGGTAGTAGTCGACTGCGCCGCCTACGTCGGCGGCCGATGGCAGCAGCGTGTGATATTTGACGTCGAGAATGCGCGCCGTGTTGTCGGCGCGCTCGACGTGCGTGCCCAGGCGGATGAAGTGGTATGCCTCGTCACGCAGCATCGTCCCGAAGGTAACGCCGCGAAACAGGTGCGAGCGCATCTTTACCCACTCCAGGAACTCGGATACGCCGTGGGCCTGGATGCGATCATAGTCCTGGACGCGCACCTCCAGCCAAGACGAGTTGAGATCCTCGTACATCTCCGAAGTGATCGCTCCTCGCACCGACCGCGCCGACTCGCGTGCCGCGCGCAGGCAGCAGTAGATAGACGACGGTGTGCCGGCATCGAGCGTCATGAAGCGCAGGACGTTCTCGGCAGAAAGCTGCTGGAAGCGCTGATAGAACTCGGTTGCGAGCCCGGACGTAATCAGCGGCACCGCCCAAGGCTCGGCCCACGCCAGGCCGGGCTCGATCAACTCGTAGGGCAGCAGTGACATGCGGTACGTGACATCGAGCAGTCGCGCGGTGTTCTCGGCGCGCTCGATGTGGCGGGCCATCCAGTAGAGCTCGTTGGCGGTACGACAGAGCATCGTCGGATCCTAAGCGATTACCCAGGTATCTTTGGTGCCGCCGCCCTGCGACGAATTCACCACCAGCGAGCCCTCGCGCAGCGCCACTCGCGTCAGTCCACCCGGGACGAGGTTTACGGTCTTTCCAGAAAGCACGTAGGGCCGCAGGTCGATATGCCGCGGCGCGAGCCCCGATTCGGTGAAGGTCGGACACGTCGACAACGACAGCGTCGGCTGCGCGATGTACTTTTCGGGCTGCGCGACGATGCGGTCCCGAAACGCCGCGCGCTCGGCACTGCTCGCGGCCGGGCCCACGAGCATGCCGTAGCCGCCGGCGCCGTGGACTTCCTTGACCACGAGCTCGGCAAGATGCTCCAGGCAGTAGGAGAGTTCGTCGGGTTTGCGCAGCTGCCAGGTCGGCACGTTGTTGAGTATCGGCTCCTCGGTTAGATAGAACCGGATCATCTCGGGCACGAACGGATAGATCGACTTGTCGTCGGCAACGCCGGTGCCGATGGCGTTGGCCAGCGTCACCTTGCCAGCGCGGTACGCCGCAAACAATCCAGGAACGCCAATCATCGAATCGGCGCGGAAGGCTTTCGGATCCAGAAAATCGTCGTCGACGCGGCGATAAAGCACGTGTACGCGCTGCGGACCCCGCGTGGTGCGCATGTACACCGCGTCGTTCTGGACGAAAAGGTCTTGGCCTTCGACGAGCTCGACGCCCATCTGCTGCGCCAGGAACGCATGCTCGAAGTACGCCGAGTTGTATGCGCCCGGTGTGAGCACTGCCACTTCGGGCTGCTCGGCGGAGGGCGCGACGGCCCTCAAGTTTTCCAGCAGCAGGTCGGGATAATGCTCGACCGGGCGGATGGCCTGTGTCGCGAACAGCTCGGGAAACAGGCGCATCATCATCTTGCGGTTCTCGAGCATGTACGAGACGCCCGACGGCACGCGCAGGTTGTCCTCGAGCACGTAGTATTCGCCCTCGCCCGCACGCACCACGTCGACCCCGGCGATGTGTGCGTAGATTCCGCCCGGAACATCCATGCCCTGCATCTCGCGCCGATACTGCGCGTTACCGAGCACGCGCTCTTCGGGGATCACGCCGGCCTTGAGAATGGCATGCTCGTGATAGATGTCATGCAGGAACAGGTTGAGCGCACGCACGCGCTGCTTGAGCCCTCGCTCGAGCGTGCGCCACTCGCTGCCAGGAATGATGCGGGGGACGATGTCGAAGGGGATAAGTCGCTCGGTGCCGCCGTCCTCGCCGTATACGGCAAAGGTGATGCCGACACGGTGAAAAGCGCGCTCGGCTTCATCGCGTTTTTGCGCGATTTTTGCCGAGGGGGTGCGGTCTAGCCAATCGGCGAAGGCTTGGTAATGCGCCCGGACGCCTTCTGACGCCCGCATTTCGTCGTAAATGGTACGGGACACTGGGTCAAAACCGGAGATTTGAGACTGTTTTAGCAAGACTTGAGCCAAGAAAATTTTTGCTTTTGCGTCTAGAAGCTTATCTAAAAACGACCCTTCCGGATACGTTCTGAAGCGATCGAACGGCCGCGGGTTTGCACCGATATAGTGCGATCTTTGTTCAGGACATCCATGGACAAAACGCAACGGCGGTTTGACCCTCGATTGCGCTGCGTGCTTAAATACGCGCTCCTGTCTGGGTTCGCGCGCGGGCGGTTAGCTCAGAGGTAGAGCACTGCCTTCACACGGCAGGGGTCACTGGTTCGAAACCAGTATCGCCCACCATGGAACCGAGGGGTTACACGCAAGTGTAACCCCTATTTTTTTGCTTAGGTTTTCGCGGCGCTCGCGCCGGTATTTCATGAATCTGTGCCGTTTTTGCATGGGATGATTGCGAAAATTAGCACGGAGGCACACCGATGATTAAGCAATCCGCAAACGCCTTGTCCGTCGAAGCGCTGGTCTTCGACGCGTACGGCACGTTGTTCGACGTGCACTCGGTGCAGGACGCGGCGGAGCGCATCCATTCGGGGCACGGGGGCGAGCTGTCGGTGCTGTGGCGCCGCAAGCAGCTCGAATACACGTGGCTGCAAAGCCTGATGCAAAGTCCACACCAGCCCCGCGAGGACTTCGCCGCGCTCACCGCGCATGCGCTCGACTACGCCGCCGAGCAGCTTGGGCTGTCGATGACGGCCGCAGCGCGCCACCGCCTGCTCGATGCATACCTCGATCTCAGTGCGTTCGCGGATGCCGAGCCGGCGCTCGCCGCACTCGCGCCTGTGCCTCGCCTGATCCTGTCCAACGGAACGCGCGCCATGCTCGAACCGCTGGCCGCGGCGACCGGCCTCACGCGCCACCTCGACGTCATTCTCTCGGCGGATGCAGCAGGCATCTACAAACCGAGTCCGCGCGTGTATCAGCTCGCCGTCGATTATCTGAAGCTGCTACCCGCACGCATCGGCTTTGTCTCGTCCAACGGATGGGACATCGGTGGCGCCAAGGCCTTCGGATTCACCGCGATCTGGGTACGCCGCAGCGGCGAAAGCGTCGAGCGCCACGCGCCCCCGCCCGACGCCATCGTGCGCAATCTCACCGAGCTTACCTCGCTCCTGCGCGACAGCTAGCGACGCGCTCTGGCGACGACTTGCGGTTTGGCCTCGATGCCAGGACCACGGCACGCCGCCACGGCGTCGCGCATCACCGCGATCGCCGCTGGCCGTGGAAAGCTCTTGCGGTAGGCGAGCGCGATGCGGCGCGACGGCGCCGGTTCGGTGAACGGGACCGGCACCACCATGAGGCTGTGGTATTTGGGCACGAGCGCGTCGCGGGGTAGAACCGAAACGCCGAGCCCGGAGGCAACCATGTTGCGGACGGTTTCCAGAGAGTTGGTGCGCGTCATCGAGGCGCTGTCGCGATTGAGTTCCGGACACGAATCGAGCACCTGATCGCGAAAGCAATGTCCGACGTTCAGCAGTATGGTGTGTTCGCCGGTCAATTCAGCTGGTGCGATCGAGGTGCGCCGGGCCCACGCATGCCGGCTGGGCACCACCACCTGGAAAGGCTCTTCGTACAGAAAGTCGGTGACGACGGCCGGTGACTGGAAAGGAAGCGCCACGATCGCCGCATCAATGCGACCCGACTTGAGCGCTGTCTCCAGATGCTCGGTGAGATTCTCCTCGATCTCCAGCGGCATCTCGGGGGCGCGCTCGCTGAGCGCCGGAATGAGGTCCGGAAACAGGTACGGCGCGACAGTGTGGATGGCACCGAGGCGGAACACGCCGACCAGCTGGTTACGACCCGCCTGCGCGATATCGCGGATGCGCGCCGCCTCTTCCAGCACCTTTTGCGCCTGCTCGATCACACGCTCGCCCACCGAGGTGATGGTGATCTCGGACTTGGAGCGCTCGAACAGCTGTGCGCCGAGCTCCTCTTCGAGCTTCTGGATGGCTACTGACAGGGCGGGCTGGCTGATGAAGCAACGTTGCGCGGCGCGCCCGAAGCTTTTTTCCTGCGCCACCGCGACGATATAGCGCAGCTCGTTGAAGGTCATCGCCGCTGCTTGAGGAACTCGCCGAACCCCTTGCCGACTTCCGGGTGTTTCAGCGCGAGCTCGACCGTGGCCTGCAGATACCCTAGCTTGCTGCCGCAATCGAAGCGCCTCCCTTCGAACGCGTAGGCAACCACGCGCTCCTCGGCGCACAGGCGCGCGATGCCGTCGGTGAGTTGGATCTCGCCGCCGGCGCCTGGCGGCATGGTGCGCAAATGATGGAAGATGCGCGGCGTCAGAATGTAGCGACCGACGACCGCCAGCGTCGACGGCGTGCTGCCGGCTTTCGGCTTTTCCACCATGCGCCGGATGCGGCTGATGCGCGCACCTGCAGGCTCGGGATCGGCTTCGACGATGCCCCAGCTGCCGATTTCGGCCCCAGGGACGTTCATCACGCCGATGGTCGACGCGCCCTCCCGTTGCGCGACCTCGACCATTTGCCGCGTGACCGGCACGTCGGCGTCGATGAGATCGTCAGCCAGCAGCACGGCGAAGGGCTCGTCGCCCACCACCGGCGCGGCGCACAGCACCGCGTGACCCAGGCCCAGTGCCTCCGACTGCCGGATGTAAATGCAGTTGATGCCCTGCGGAACCGCGGCTTGAACCGCCTGCAGCAACGCGCTCTTGTTGCGCGCGGCGAGCTCAGTCTCGAGCTCGTAAGCTTTGTCGAAATGATCTTCGATCGCACGCTTGTTGCGTCCGGTGATGAAGATCATGTCGGTGATTCCCGCTGCAGCGGCTTCCTCGACCGCGTACTGGATCAACGGCTTGTCGACGACCGGGAGCATTTCCTTCGGACTCGCCTTGGTCGCAGGCAAAAAACGGCTGCCCAGCCCCGCTACAGGAAAGACCGCCTTCGTGACCTTAGCGAGTGCCATTAATGAATTCCTTCAATCCGGTTTCGTCGAGGATCGTCACGCCGAGCTCGCGCGCGCGATCAAGTTTGCTCCCCGCGTCCGCCCCCGCGACGACGTACTGGGTCTTCTTCGACACGCTGCCGGCCACCTTGCCGCCTTGCGCCTCGATGGCTTCCTTGGCCTCGTCGCGCGACATCGTAGGCAGCGTTCCGGTCAATACAAAGGTCAGGCCGGCAAGTCGTCCCGCGGGCTTGCGCTGCGGTTGGACGTCAGGCCAATGTACCCCGGCGGAGCGCAACTGGGCAATTACCTCGCGGTTGTGCGGCTCGCGAAAGAACTGGAGGATGCTTTGTGCGAGCACGCCCCCCACATCGGGCACCTCGAGCAGCGCGGGCTCGTCGGCCTCGATCAGTGCATCGAGCGCGCCGAAATGGCGGGCGAGATCCCGGGCGGTGGTTTCGCCGACGTGGCGGATGCCCAGAGCGAAAATAAAGCGCGCCAACGTGGTGTTGCGGCTGCGCTCGATCGCCGCGACAACATTGGCGGCGGACTTCTCGGCCATGCGCTCGAGCTCGGCGAGCGCCGCGACCCCGAGCCGGTACAGGTCGGCCGGCGTGTGCACGATGTCGGCGTCGACGAGCTGATCGACGAGCTTGTCACCCAGCCCCTCGATGTCCATCGCGCGCCGGCTGGCGAAGTGCAGCAGCGCCTGCTTGCGCTGCGCGGGACAGACCAGCCCGCCGGAGCAGCGCGCGATCGCCTCGCCCTCCTCGCGCACGATCGCGCTGCCGCACTCTGGACAGAGGGTCGGCATGTCGAACCCGCGCGTGCGGGGAGGCCGTTGTTCCAGCACGACGCGAGCGATCTCCGGAATGACGTCGCCGGCGCGACGCACGACCACCGTATCGCCGACGCGTACGTCCTTGCGCCGGATCTCGTCCTCGTTGTGCAGCGTCGCGCTGGTAACGGTGACACCGCCAACGAACACCGGCTGCAGGCGCGCCACCGGCGTGATCGCACCGGTGCGACCCACCTGCACGTCGATCCCGAGCACCTGCGTGATCATCTCCTCGGCCGGGAACTTGTGGGCGACCGCCCAGCGCGGCTCGCGAGTGACGAAGCCGAGGCGCTGCTGCAGGGCCAGCGCGTCGACCTTGTAAACCACGCCGTCGATCTCGAAAGGCAATTGAAGGCGACGCTTGGCAACGTCGGCATAGAACGCCATGAGCTCATCGGCGCCGCGGGCGACGCGGCGATCGGCGTTGACCGGCAGACCGAAGCCGCGAAGCGCGTCGAGCAGTGCGCCCTGGCTTTCGGGTAGCGCCCAGCCTTGAGTCTCCCCGATCCCGTATGCAAAAAAGCGCAGTGGGCGGCTGGCTGTCATTCGCGGATCGAGCTGACGAACCGCCCCTGCGGCCGTGTTGCGGGGATTGATGTACGCCTTCAGCCCCGCGGCGACCTGCCTGGCATTGAGCGTGGCGAAGTCGAGCCGCGTCATGTACACCTCGCCGCGCACTTCGAGGACCGCAGGCGCCTTTCCGCGAAGACGCTGCGGAATGGCGCGAATGGTGCGCACGTTGGCGGTGACGTCCTCGCCGACCTCTCCGTCGCCGCGTGTCGCAGCAACGGCCAGGCGGCCTTGTTCGTAGCGCAGGCTGATCGCCAGTCCATCGAACTTGAGCTCTGCGGTGTATGCGATCGGCGGATCATTGATGCCAAGACCGAGCTCTCGGCGCATGCGTTCATCGAACCGGGCTGCGCCGGCGGGCGAAGTGTCGGTTTCGGTGCGGATCGACAGCATCGGCATGCGGTGGCGCACCGGCGCGAAGCTGGGCGCAACGGCCCCACCGACGCGCTGTGTCGGCGACTCCGGCGTCACCAGCTCTGGAAACTGCGTCTCCAGCTCCTGGAGCTCCCGATACAGCCGGTCGTACTCGGCGTCGCTCACCGTCGGCGCGTCGAGCACGTAATACGCGTGATTGTGTTCCTCGAGCGCGGCGCGCAAGGCGAGTACGCGTTTGGCTGCCTTGGCCGCCCCCGCCATGGGAGCCTAGCCGAACAGACGCAGCGCGCGCGGGCCGCCGGGCTCGATGTTGGCTTCGCGCAGCGCCTCGGCGGTGGCCTGTACCTGTGCGCGGATCGCCGCCAGCGACGCGTCGTCCAGCGGCCTGCGATTGTCGTCGACCAGCGTGGCCTCCAGCGACTGCGCCATGCGTTTGGCGGCGAGGCGCATCTGATCGAAGACCCGCACCGGGTCGGCTACGCGCGGCACGTCGAGCACGAAAACCACGCCCGGCGTGCCCGCCATGCGCAGCCCCTCCAGCGTGAACGGTTCCTGCTTGGGATGCTGCAGTGCGTAGAGCATCGTGCCGGTGTCATCCTGCATGTAGTCGAACTGGCCTGCGGCACTCAGCTTGAATCCCGCGGCTTCGGCGACGCCGCGCAGTCTGGTCCCAACGATCTGCCCGCCGCCGCTCTTGAGCAGCGTCACGCCAATCTGTACATCGAGGTCCGCGCAAAAGCGGTCGAGCTCCTCGGCGCGCGCGGCCTCGGCCGCGACGTTCGGCAGCGCGTAGCTTGCCTGCAGCGCTGCGGCGATCGACGCCGTCGCCTCGACGAAGCCTTCAAGGTCCGCTCGCGATGCCGCACCGGCACGGTTGGCGAGCAGCATGCACGTCGCCAGCTCGGTCCACGGGCCCGGAGCGCCCCCGTCGAGCGATTGCCACGGCAGCCCGGGCCCACGCCGCGCGAGCCAGCGCGCCGGCTTCGCGGTGCGCATCGCCAGCGCGCCGGACAGGGCGTGCGTGGTCACCGGCTGTTCGGGCTGCAGCATGATCACGCACTCGATGTCCGGATCCGGCCCCGATGCGGCCTTTTCCATGCGCGACGGACCCGACGGCGTGGTCACCACCGCGACGTCCGCGGGATCGGGGATCATCTCCTCTTCGCCGTAGGCTTGCGCCGGCTCGGCGACGTCATCGGTGGGCGCCGGAGCGCTCGACTCGTCGCCGAGCTGGGGCTCCACACGGTCCGAGTCTGCGCCGCCCGTCGGCTTGCGAAACGTCGAGTCGATGCGCCTGCGCACCCGCCGCTCCTGCAGCCAGTTCATCAGCACGACGCCGATCACCAGCAGCACGCCCGCCACCACAAGCGCCAGGAACAGCGGATTGATCGCCGGCATGCTCACGGTTACGGCGCCGCTTCGGCGAGCTCCATCGCTTCGGCGATATCGACGGCGACCACGCGCGACACGCCCGGATCGGGCATGGTGATGCCGACCAGCTGGCTCGCCATTTCCATCGTGATCTTGTTGTGGCTGATGAACAGGAACTGCGTCGCGTCGGCCATGGTGCGCACCAGCGCGCAGAAACGATCGGTATTCGGGTCGTCCAGCGGCGCGTCGACCTCGTCGAGCAGGCAGAACGGCGCCGGATTGATCTGGAACAGCGCGAACACCAGCGCGATCGCGGTCAATGATTTCTCGCCGCCCGAGAGCAGATGGATCGAGGTGTTGCGCTTGCCCGGCGGTTGCGCCACCACCTGTACGCCGGCATCGAGAATTTCCTCGCCGGTGAGGAGCAGCTTCGCCTGGCCTCCGCCAAACAGCGTTGGGAAGAGCTTGCCGAAATTGGCGTTGACCACGTCAAAGGTCTGCTGCAGCAGCTGCCGTGATTCGCGGTCGATCTGCCGGATCGCGCTCTCCAGCGTGGTCATCGCCTCGGTGAGGTCCTGCGCCTGTGCGTCAAGGTAGGCCTTGCGTTCGGACGCCTGCGTCAGCTCATCGAGCGCGGCGAGATTAACCGCGCCCAGCTCCGTGATCGCCTGCGTGAGCCGTTCGATTTCGGCCGGAAGCGCGCTGGCGCGACCCCAAGCCTTGAGCTGTTCCGGCAGCGCCCCTACGTCGGCATGCGCCTCGGCAAGCTGCGCCGCGTATTGCTCCTCGGCGATGCGCGCGGCCTGTTCCTTGAGGCGGACGTCGTCTATGCGCGCGCGTGCGGGCTCGATCTTCTGGTCGGCAGCCAGCCGCGCCTCTTCGGCGCTGCGCAGCGCGGTCCCAACCTGCTCCTGCGCATCGCGCGCTGCAGCCAGCGCCTGCTCTGCGCCGCCGCGCGCGACCAGTTGCGCCTGCAGTGCAGCCTCAACGGGCGTCCAGTCGATGCCTTCGCGCTCGGCCGTACGCTCCGTGAGCAACGCCTGCTGCTGGGCGAGTTGTCCATCGAGCATCTCCCTACGTCGCGCCAGCTCGGCCAGGCGCTCGCGGCTGGACCGCTCGGCGAATCCTGCTTCCTGGGCGGCGCGCTCGGCCACGCGAACCCGTTCGCGTCCACGCGCGCGCACGACTTCGGCCTCGTTGACGGTATGGCGCATCGCATCGCGCGTGGCCATCGCTTCGTTGAGTTTGCCGCGTGTGTCAACGAGCTCGGCATCGATCGCGGCCAGCGCCCCGCGCTCCTGGGCATCCTCCGCAGTCAGCGCATTGCGCTCGTCGCTGATCTGCGCGTGACGGCGCTCCGCCGCTTCGGCGGCCTGCCTGAGCTGGAGCAGCTCGAGCTCGAGATCGTGGCAGCGACGCTGCTGCGACGACAACGCCATGTTTTCGCCGTGGTATTCCTGCTGGCGCAGCTGGAGCTCGGCCTCGACTTCGCTGCGCATGGCAGCGGCGGCCTCCGTATCGGCGCGTGCTGTCCCTATCGCGACGTCAAGCTCAAGCAGCTCGCGCTGGCGGGCAAGCACACCGTGGAGTTCGGTATCGGGCGCGAAAAAGCTCAGGCCCTCGCCGCTGATCGCGTGTCCCTGCGGCACGACGAATAATTCGCCTTCGTGCAGCGATGCGCGGTCGGCGAGCGCACGCGCGAGATCGTCGCGACAGCGAACGCCATGCAGCCAGTCCGCAAGCAGGCGCGTAATGGCCGGGCGACGGCTCTTGACCTTGGCAAGGAGCGTCTCGGCACCCTGCGCGTTGGCATGCGACGACGAGGCCTGCTCCGGCGCCCGCACTGGCACCGCGTCAACCGCATACGCGGCGATGCGTCCCGGGAGTGCGCCCTCGCCCCAACGCAACGCCTTGTCGAGCGCGGCGAGCTCGAATGCATTCAACCGCTCGCGCAGCACGGCCTCGAGCGCGTCTTCCCAGCCCGGCTCGATATCGATCTCCTGCCAGAGCCGGCGTGCGTGTTCCAGCTGGTGCGCGGCCGTCCACGTCGCGGCATTCTGTCCCCCGCCGATCTTGGCTTGCAGCGCGTAGAGCGCCTGTGCGCGCGCCTCGCGATCGGCCAGCGTGCTGCTCGACTGCTGCCACGCGTCGCTGGTCGATCGCTGCCGCGCCTGGAGCGACTGCACGACATCGTTGAGCTCGGCGAGCGCCTTTCCGCGCTCGGCGAGATCGGCGGTTTCCTGCGCGAGCTGCTCTTCGACGACGTCGATCTGGCTGGTGGTCGGCAATGCAAGCTCGGCCGCTTCGGCGTCCAGCCGTGCGCGCCGCTGCTCGATTGCGGCAAGCACCCGCGCCGAATTTTCGCGCCGGGTGTCGGCCACGCGCGTCTGCTGCTCGAACTCGGCGATCCGCTGCTGCAACTCTGTCATCGCCGCATTGGTATCGTTCACGGTGGCGTCGAGCGCCGGCAGCGCCGCGAGGGCCACGGCCTCCTCCTGCGCCGCAACTTCGCGCTGGGCTATCGCGTGCTCGAGATCGGCTTCCGCGGTGCGCGTATTCTCGGCGAGGCTTTGCTGCTGCGCGGTGAACGCCCCGATCTGCTCGCTGATCTGCGCCACCTGCTGTGCAAGGCGTCCTTCGTTTTCGCGTGCAAAAGCAAGCTGCTGCTCGAGCCGCGTCACTTCGGCGTTGGCGGCGTAGAACGTGCCCTGCCGCTCGTGCAACTGATCGCCCGCCGCATAATGGTCCGCGCGCAACGCCTCGAGTCTGTTTTCCGCGGCGCGCAAATCGGCCTGCAGCGCCTCGAAACCCGCGACCAGACTCGCGACTTCGGAGCTCTGCTTTTCGCGGCCGCGCACGGCGTCCTGCTGGCGCGCGAACCAGAGCATGTGCTGCGCCTGCTTGAGGCGCGATTCCATATCGCGAAACTCGGCCGCGACCTTGGCCTGCGCCTCCAGGCGCGACAGTTGCGCGCCCAGTTCGATGCGGATGTCTTCGACGCGCGAAAGGTTCTCGCGCGTGTCGGCGATGCGGCTCTCGGTCTCGCGACGGCGTTCGCGGTACTTGGACACGCCCGCGGCCTCCTCGAGGAAAACGCGCAGTTCCTCGGGTCTCGCTTCGATGACCCGTGCGATCATTCCCTGCTCGATGATCGCGTAAGCTCGTGGGCCAAGCCCGGTGCCCAGGAAAAGGTCGTGGATGTCGCGCCGGCGAACGGGAATATTGTTGATGTAGTAGGTCGAGTCGCCGTCGCGGGTCAGCACACGCTTGATCGAGAGCTCGGCGTAGGCACCCCATTGTCCGCCGATGCGACCCTGGCTGTTATCGAAGGATAGCTCCACCGAGGCGCGCCCGACCGGCGCGCGATCGCCGGCGCCATTGAAAATGACATCCTGCATTGATTCGCCGCGCAGCGCCGACGCCTTGGATTCACCCAGCACCCAGCGCACGGCGTCGATGACGTTCGACTTGCCGCAGCCGTTGGGGCCGACGATGCCGACGAGTTGACCCGGGGTCGCGATGCTGGTCGGATCGACGAAGGACTTGAATCCGGCCAGCTTGATCTGAGTCAGGCGCAATTCGAATTCTTCTGCTGGGCACGCACGCGCCCTGGACGGCGCGTCGTGCGGGGTTGCCACGCGCGGAATGGCGACTGGGCCGGATTCCGCTCGAAAGAATAATTATAGCCGATCGGAGGTGCTCGATTCAGCCCGCGCGCACCATCGCGGGCGCGAGCCGCCGCTCTTCCACCGCGTGGCATGCCACCACGGTCGAGCCGGCCTCCGGGCTGGTCAAGAGCGTTGGCATTTCCCGACGACAGCGCTCGTTGGCGTACGGACAGCGCGGGTGGAACGCGCAGCCTGAAGGCGGAGAAAGTGGATTGGGCACCTCGCCGCCGACCGCGGTGCGCGGCTTGCCCGCGAGCGAAAGGTCGGGTACGGCAGCGAGCAGCATGCGCGTGTACGGATGCTGTGGCAGCGCGAACAGCGCTCGCGTCGGCGCAAGCTCCACGATGCGCCCGAGGTACATGACCCCCACGCGGTCGGCGACGTGATGGACGACCGCCAGATTGTGCGAAATGAAAAGATAGGTGAGCCCGAGCTCGCGCTGCAGCCTGCGCATGAGGTTGAGCACCTGAGCCTGCACCGAAACGTCGAGCGCGGACGTCGGCTCGTCGCATACCAGGAACGCGGGATTGGTGGCGAGCGCACGCGCGATCGAGATGCGCTGACGCTGTCCGCCTGAGAATTGATGCGGATATTTGCCGCCATCCGCCGCCGACAGACCGACTTGGCCCAGCAGCGCCGCCACCCGCGCATCCAGCACAGCGGCATCGGTGTCCGGTGCATGCGCTCGTAGGGCTTCGGCGACGATGTCACGAACGCGCCAGCGCGGGTTGAGGCTCGCGTAAGGGTCCTGGAAGATCATCTGGATGCTGCGCCGCGTCGCCAGCGGTAGCTCTCCCCGATCGATGCGCGCGCCGGCGTAGCGTATTTCTCCGCGAGTTGGGCGATAGAGCCCGACGATCAGGCGCGCGACTGTCGACTTGCCGCACCCAGACTCACCGACCAGTCCGAGCGTCTCGCCGGCGGCGATGCTGAAGCTCACGCCGTCGACCGCGCGCAGCGATTGCCGTGGCTTGCGCTCGAGCACGCGGTTGAGCCATGGCAGCGACACGTCGAAATAACGCGCGACGTCGACGAGCTCGAGCAGCGGCGCGGTGATCGCGGTCATCCCCCCCTCACGGCTGGTGAAGCCAGCATGCGGCCTGCGTCGCCCCGACCGAAGCAAGTTCGGGTCGCTCGCGCCGGCAACGATCGAAGGCGTGCGGACAGCGGGGATGGAACGCGCAGCCATGCGGAATCGCTGTCAGCCGCGGCATGCTGCCGTCAATCTGCGCGAGGTCCTCGCGCTCGGCGACGATCGAAGGAATCGACCCCATCAACCCGCGCGTGTAAGGATGCGCCGGATGATGGATCACTTCGAGCACCGGGCCGATCTCAACGATGCGACCCGCATACATGACCGCGACACGATCGGCGGTCTCCGCGATCACACCCATGTCGTGCGTGATCAGCAGTATTGCGGTGCCATGATCACGGCAAAGGCGCTTGAGCAGCGCGATGATCTGTGCCTGAATCGATACGTCGAGCGCGGTAGTCGGCTCGTCGGCGATGATCAGCTTGGGGTTGGCGGCGAGCGCGAGCGCGATGACGACGCGCTGGCGCATGCCGCCGGAGAACTGGTGCGGATAGTGATCAAAGCGCCGCTCCGGCGCCGGAATCCCGACTTCAGCGAGCAGCTCGAGCGCACGCTTGCGCGCGCCTGCGGCGTTCAGGTCCAAATGCGTGGTGATCGTCTCGGTAAGCTGCCGCCCGACAGTGTAGAGCGGGTTGAGCGAGGTCAGCGGATCCTGGAACACGGCGCCGATCTCCCGGCCGCGCACGCGCCGCATCGCCTCCGTACCGAGGTTGTCGATACGACGCTCGCCGAGCATGATGCGGCCGCCGCCGACTCGCCCCGGGGGATCGATAAGCCCGATGATGGCGGCGCCGGTGATCGACTTGCCAGCGCCGGACTCGCCAACCACGCCGAGGACCTCGCCCGGCGCGATCGAGAAGGAGATCTCGTCGACGGCGACCAGCGTGCCGCGGCGAGTAGGGAATTCGACGCGAAGCGCGTCGACCCGGAGCAGCGCACCGGCGACGGCGCTCATGATGCGCTTCGCGCCGCCGGATGCGCTGCCGACGGACTCAATTCTGGGCGGTGATGATCCTGCAATCCGAAATGGTTTCGACGTAATCGATCACCGGTGTCCAATCCGGGTTGATCGCATCCCTGAATTGCGCGTTGATGTAGTAGCGCTTGCACGGCTGCGCGTCGAGGGTCAATACCTTCACTGGAGCGCCCCCCTGCCATCCGGGCGCGGGACCCTGCAGCACGAGCCGGTGCTGACCCGGCTCGATCTTGATCGGATTGGAGGCGAAAGAACCCTGGTTGTCGACCTGGTCGATGATCGCCGTCCTGCGGTTGAGCTCCGTGGCCGTATAACGGTTGCCGGTCACCTCGCTCCACGGTGGCCACCACGCCTGGCATCCTCCCAGCAGCAACACGGAAATCAGGATGCTTTTACGCATGCGGAACCTCCTGCCGGAAAGCGTAGCACAACGAAGGAATGCGCGCCGACGGGAAGCCTGTCGCCTTGCGGCCTGACTTCTGCGGAGCGGGCGCGCCGGCGCACAAACTCGCTAGCGCAATTTCGGATTCAGTGCGTCGCGCAGCCAGTCGCCGAGCAAATTGATCGCGAGCACCATGATCACCAGCGCGGCGCCGGGAAAGATCGTAATCCACCACTCTCCAGAGAACAGAAAGTCGTTGCCGACACGGATCAGCGTGCCTAGTGAGGGTTGAGTCGGCGGAACGCCCACGCCAAGGAAGGACAGCGTCGCTTCGGTAATGATCGCCGTCGCGATGTTGATCGTGGCGAGCACCAGCACCGGTCCCAGCACATTGGGCAGCAGATGATGGAGCATGATCGAGAAGGGCCGGATGCCGATCACGCGCGCAGCCTGCACGTACTCCTTGTTCTTCTCTACCAGCGTCGATCCGCGCACGGTGCGGGCATACTGCACCCAGTTCGAAATGCCGATCGCGAAGATCAGCACGAACAGTGCTACCGGGCCATGCGCGTCGCGCGGGAGCACCGCGCGCGCAACTCCATCGATCAGGAGCGCGATGAGAATGGCTGGGAACGAAAGCTGCACGTCGGCCACGCGCATGATGAACGCATCGAGCTTGCCACCGCCATACCCTGCGATGAGCCCAAGCGACACACCGACCACCACCGCGAACAGCACCGATGCCAGCCCGACCAGTAACGAGATGCGCGCGCCGAACATGATCGCCGACAGCAGGTCCCGTCCCTGGTCGTCGGTGCCGAGCAGGAATTCCGGACGCGCGCCAGCCATGCCGTGCGGCGGCGAGAGCGCGTCGAGCAGGTTGAGCGTCGCCAGATCGAAGGGATTGTGCGGCGCCACCCATGGCGCGAATATCGCGGCGCCCAGGCACACAACGAGCACAACCGCGGACACGATCGCGACCGGCGAGTGCCGGAAGCTGTACGCGATGTCGCTGTCCCACCACCCGGCGACACGCAGCTGCATCGCCTTCTGCACAGTCGGGCTATCCGCCAATGCCTGCGATCACTTGACCACGACCCACTTGAGCAGGTTTGTGTTGTCGGCGAGCTGAACGAGCTCGATATTCTTCTTGGCCGCCCAGGCAAGGGCCTGCTGATGCAACGGCAGCGTTCCGAATTCCTCGCCGTGGATCTTGAACAACTCCGCGATCATCGCATTGCGCTTGTTCTGGTCGAGCTCGCTCGCGATCTGCGCGCCCAGCTCGTCGACGCGCTTGTTGCTGTAGCTGCCCAGATTGAATAGCCCCTGCCCATTGGGCGCCGGAGTCATCAACAGCGCGTAGATCGCATTCTGGGCGTCGTAGGAATCGGGGGTCCAACCCAGAAGGTAGAGCGAGGTGTTGCGCGAGAGGATCTTCGGAAAATACGTGACCTTGGTCTCGGCCATCAGATCCACCTTCACGTCGATGCGTGCAAGCATCGCGGTGATCGCCTGGCAGATCGATGCGTCGTTGACGTAACGGTCGTTCGGACAGTTCATGCCGACTTCGAAGCCGTTGGGATAGCCGGCCTCGGTCAGCAGCTTCTTGGCCGCCACCGGATCGTAGGGAAGCCGCTTGTTCATCTCCGGAACGAAGCCCTTGATCCCCGGCGCGATCATCAGGTTGGTCGGCGTCGACGCGCCGCGCATGATGCGACTCTTGATCGCCTCGATGTCGATCGCCTGGTAGAACGCCTGGCGCACGCGCTTGTCCTTGAACGGGTTCTTGCCCTTGACGTTCGAAAAAAGCAGCTCGTCGCGCGACTGGTCCATGCCGATGAAAATCGTGCGCAGCTCCGGCCCCTGCAGTACGTTCAGGTTACCCGCGGCCTTGAGCTTATCGACGTCCTGCAGCGGCACCGGTTCCATCATGTCGATGTCGCCGGAAATGAGCGCCGCGACGCGCGTCGCGTCGTTCTTGATCGGCGTGAAAATCGCCTCGGTGACGTTGCTCTCGACCTTTTCCCAGTAGTTGGGGTTGGGAACGAACACGGTGCGCACGCCCGGCTCGCGCGACTTGAGCATGAATGGCCCGGTGCCGTTGGCGCGCAGCGTCGCCGCATTCTCCTTGCCCTTGCGCACGTCGACCGGCGTGGTCGCGTTGTTCTTCTCGCACCACACCTTGCTCATGATGTACCAGGTGTTGAGGGTATCGGGGAGGATCGGGAAAGGCTCCTTGGTGACAAAGTCCACCGTCAGGTCGTCGACCTTCTTGACCTCCTTCATCGGCGCGATCTTGGTCTTCATGTCGGAGCCGTCGTCCTTGGACCGCTCGTACGAGAAGATCACGTCGTCGGCGTTGAACGGCGTCCCATCGTGCCACTTGACGTTCGGACGCAGCGTGAAGCGCCATACCGTCGGCGCGATCTGCTTCCACGACGTCGCCAGCAGCGGTACGAGCTCGAGCTTCTTGCCGCGCCCCACCAGCGGCTCGTAGACGTTGCCGGTAATGGTGAGCTGCAGCGATTCGTTGAGCGAATGCGGGTCCATGGAGACCGCATCGCCCTGGTCGGCATACTTGAACGTCACCGCGGCGGCGATGCCGGCGATGAAAAGCGCCGAGATACCTGCGATGGCGGTCGCGATGGCCAGCCTTGTCGATCTGTGCATGATGCGATTCCTCCGAAATTGAAACTTGGGCGTCAAACCTGCTCGTGCCTCGCGGCTTTTTCCAGCCGCGTCAGGGCCGTGGTGCAGGCGGGAAGCGCCTGCGCGTAAACCTTCTGTTTCCAGGCGTCATCGTCGACATAGAAAACGTCGCGCAGCCGGCGCTTGATCGCATGATGCTGCGCCGTCGGCGCGTCGGGATGATTGTGCAGCCAATGGTCGGCGCGCAGCGCCTGCAGCATCTCGGTAATGGGGTAGGTCCCGTATTCGAGGGCGATCCCGGCGAAGGCCGCCTGCGGTGCTTCGTCGCGCGCGGCGTGACCGTTGATGCCGGTGAGCGGCGCGGAGCTCGACGACCCGTCGAGAAAGGTAGTCACGTCGTCGCCCCACCACGCGCGCGTGCGCGCGACCGCCGCGGCATCGTTCACGCCGGCGTAGATCTTCTCGCCGTGGCCCAGTGGCCCCAGGCCCGTATGGAAGTCGATCCAAGCCAGCGTCTGCCGCGTCGCCGCGTGATCGCGCAGGACCTGCCGCAGCACGCGGTTACTCCACGACGGCGCGCGTCCGCCGTAGAACAGGCCGTCGGCAAACTCGTACTGCCCGCCGCTGATCGCGGCCTGATACGCTGCCGGTCCATGCGCCGCCAACCACGCGCCAAGCCTGTCCTCGTTGTCGGGTGCAGGAGGCCACGTCGCCGGCAGCAACAGCGGGTGCAATTCGGCGTACGCGGCGTTCGTCGGCAGCGCTCTGCCGAAGTCGACGAAGTTTCGATTGAGGTCGGCGTTGTCCTCGTTGACCCGCCGCAAATGCGAGAACCCGTACGGATTGAGCGCGTGTAGCATCAACACCTGCGCATCGCTGCGGTCGATCGCACGCTGGAACGCATCGTCGTGCATCAGCGCGACCTGGCAACCGGATCCGCAAAATCCCTCCGCACCGTGCGTACCGGAAAGGATCAGCAGCAGCCCTGGCGCGCCCGGGCGCCCGAGCAGCGCGAAGTCCATCGCGAGCGCTTCGCCCTGCGCGCCCTTCGCTTCCGGATGCACGTGCGCGAACTGGCGCGCGCCGCGCGCCGCGGCCGCCGCGCGAAACTTCTCACGCGCCTCGGCATACGAAACCGCGAAATGGCGCTCGGCACTCACCGCGGCAATGGCATCGCCGCTTCGGCGAGCGCCGCGAGATAGCCCGCCCCCAGGGGGATGACCTCATCGTTGAAGTCGTAGCGTGTGTTGTGCAGGAAGCAGCCGCCTTCGGCCCCTCCCTGGCCGAGACGCGCGTAAGCACCCGGACATTTTTGCAACATGAACGAGAAATCCTCCGAGCCCATCGACGGCTCCAGGTCGCGCACGACGTTCTCGGGGCCGACCAGCGAGTCGGCGACGCTGGCCGCGAATTCAGCCTCGCGCGCCGTATTGATCGTCGCAGGATACATGCGCTCGTACTTTAGCGTGGCGGTCGCGCCGAACGCCGCGGCGATCGAATGAACGAGCTCGCGCAGGCGCGCCTCGATGTGCGTTTGCGTCTGCGCACGAAAGGTGCGGACCGTGCCGACCAGCCGAGCGTCGCGCGGCACGACGCTCATCGCAGCGAGGTTGCCGGCATGCATCGCGCACAGGCTTACCACGGCGGTGTCGATGGGGCTCACGTTGCGCGACACGATCGATTGCGCGGCGGTGATCATGTGTCCGGCGACCAGCACCGGATCGATCACCTGTTGCGGATGCGCGCCATGTCCCCCACGCCCTTCGATGTGGATCTCGATACGATCCGCGGCCGCCATCATCGGCCCCGGCCGCACCGCGATCTTGCCCGGCGGCAGACCAGGCCAGTTGTGCAGCGCATAGATCTGGTCGGCCGGGAAGCGCTCGAACAACCCGTCGTCGATCATCGCCTTGCCGCCACCGAAGCCCTCCTCGCCGGGCTGGAAGATGAGATAGGCGGTGCCGTCGAAGCGACGCGTGCGTGCAAGATAGCGCGCCGCGCCGAGCAGCATGGTCGTGTGCCCGTCGTGCCCGCAGCCGTGCATGCGCCCCTTGAATCGCGACACGTGCGGAAAGTCGTTTTCCTCGTGCATGGGCAGCGCGTCCATGTCGGCGCGCAGGCCGATGCTTCGCCGGCTGGCCGTGCTTCGCCCGGGAATGACCGCGACCACGCCGGTCCTGCCGATCCCCGCGTGGTATTCCACATCAAGCGCGGCCAGCTCGCGCGTCACCACCTCGACTGTTCGGTGCTCTTCGAAACCGAGCTCGGGATGCGCGTGCAGGTCACGGCGGAGCGCGGTCAGCGCGGCATGATCCTGGCGCAGGTTGTCGACGGGGCTGGGGGTCGCTGTGGATGACACGGTCGATCAGGCGAAATCAGGTATGAGCCGGCGGCGGCCGGCGAAACGGACGGAGCAGCGGGAGCGGCGCGCCGCTGGCTGCATCGGCACGTCAGTGCGCCGCCGCGAGGCGTTCGATCCGCAGGCGCGGGTCCACGGCATAGTACAGCAGATCGACGACCAGGTTGAGCAGCACGAATACGAGCGCGATGAAGCAAAGGTATGCAGCCATGACCGGGATGTCCGCGAATCCCACCGCCTGGATGAATAGCAGCCCCATGCCTGGCCACTGGAACACGGTTTCCGTGATGATGGCGAAGGCAATTATCGCGCCGAGCTGCAAGCCGGTGATGGTGATGACCGGAACCAGCGTGTTCTTGAGGGCGTGGCCGAAATGAACCGCGCGGTCCGACAAGCCGCGAGCGCGGGCGAACTTGATGTAGTCGGTGCGCAACACTTCCAGCATTTCGGCGCGCACCAGTCGCATGATCAGCGTCATCTGGAACAGCGATAGCGTGATCGCCGGAAGGATTAGCGCCTTGAGTCCGCTTTTGGTCAGAAATCCAGTCGTCCACCACCCGATCGCGACGGTCTCTCCGCGCCCGAACGAAGGCAACCACCCCAGCAGCACCGCGAACACCAGAATGAGCAGGATGCCGATCAGGAAGGTGGGCAGCGAGACGCCGACCAGCGAGGCTGCGAGCAGGACCTGGGACAGCCACGAGTCTCGTCGCAGCGCAGTGTATACGCCAGCGGGTATGCCGATCGCCAGCGCGAGCACTGCGGCGGTAAACGCGAGCTCAAGCGTGGCGGGAAGGCGTTCCTTCAGCAGCGTGGACACAGGGCGCCCTTGGCGCAGCGAAAGTCCGAACTCGCCATGAACAGCGCGCGCGACAAAACGCCCGAACTGCACGTAGAAAGGCTGGTCGAGCCCGAGGTCCGCGCGCAGGCGCGCACGGTCTTCCTGCGTCGCGTCCTGACCGACCATGAAAGTCACCGGATCGCCGGTGAAATTGAACAATCCGAACGCGATGAACGCCACCACCGCCATCACGACGAGGGACTGGAGCAGACGGCGCAGGATGAAGGCGAGCACGGGACGCTTGGCGTGCGCGCCAATACCAGCGCGGCGCGCCCGCGACCGATGATGCCCAAAGCGCCCAGCAGCGTCAATTCGCGGGCATTTGCCCCATTTAGCGTCGCTGGCGCCGGTTGCGAAGTCCCGCGACCACGCCCAGCGCCGCCGCGGCTGTGAACATCACCGCCCACGTCGTGCGCGATCGTCCGAGGTCGCGCACCGCCGCCCTGATGTGCGCAGCGTCGGAACGCAGCTGCAGGACTTCAACGCCCGTCCGCTCACGAACGCGCGCGATGTCGCGCTCCAGCTTAAGCGTCGACTTGTCTTCCACTCATCACCTCGTCGATGCGTCGGCGGGTTTCGGGAAAGCCCATTCGTCGCGAGACCCGCGCTGCAACGAAGCCCACCGGAACGGCGACCACGACCATGGCCACCGCAATCACGAGCAGCGCGAGCGGAAGGCTCAGCCAGCGATCCGCGATCCATGCCACCAGGGAGCCCACCAGCAGCAGCCACGCCGTCGCCGCCAGTAGAAGCACGGCGGCGCCCAGGCCGGCAACGGTCGCCGCCGCTGAGAGCGCCAGCTGCGCTTCGAGCTTGGCGAGCTCGTAAAGGTCCCGGCCCAGCGCGCGCGCGACGCGCAGCAGGGACGTGGTGGCACGCATCAATTGCATGGCGCGGTTGGGTAATTGCATGAGCATGTCGAGCTCCGTCTCAGTTGACCGCACGCAGCCGCGAACGCGCGACCCGCGTCAAAATCCATCCGGCGACCCACCCGGCGAGCGAGGCCTGCAACAGCCGCAAGGCGGCGGTTGCTGCACTTGGCGGCGATGTTCCGAACGCACCGTGCCGCCCATATACAACCGGGAGCGCGACCGGTGACGCGAAAGGCCTTCCTGCGACACCAGGCGCGTGCGCCTGCTCAGGTCGCGACGCCGATCCGGAGACCGGCTTCGAGGAAGCGCTCTTCGAGTGCCCGCTGGCGACCACGTAGGTCACCTCCGCGCCCATCAGGAAAATCTGCGTCGAATAATAGATCCACACCATGAGTGCGACAAACGGCCCTGCCGAGCCGAATGCGGAGGCCACCGAGCTGTGGCCGATGTACAGCCCGATGAGCAGGCGGCCGATGGCAAACAGGACGGAGGTCACGAAGGCGCCGAGCCAGACGTCGCGCCACGCGATCTCCACATCGGGGAGTATCTTGTAGATGGCCGCGAAGAGCACTGTGATGACCGCCACCGACGCCACGAAATCGAGTGCCTGCATCAGCACTTCCGCGCCAGTGAAGAGGTGCTTGCCCAGCGCCGCCAGCGCCGCGTTCACGACCAGCGATATGATCAGCAGAAAGGCGATGGTGAGCACCAGACCGAAGGTGAGCAGGCGAGCCCGCAAGAAATTCCAAACGCCGCTGCCACGCGCCGGCTCGGCCTTCCAGATGCGGTTGAGATCGTCCTCGAGCTCGGCGAAGGCGGTGGTGGCGCCGATGACCAGCGTAATCACACCGATCGCCAGCGTCACGACGCCGTGCCCGAGATCGGATGTTGCGCGCAGCATCCCTTCCACCGCCTGGCCGCCGGCATCGCCCAGCAGGTTGGTCAACTGCGCGAG
>DASXBS010000108.1:0-27878 GCA_036491555.1 Casimicrobiaceae bacterium | reverse complement strand
CGTCGCGAACGCGCTGCCGGCATAGATCGGCCGCACGAAGGTGTCGGGCGATTCCACCGCGATGATGTCGGAGACCTGCGCGACATCGAGCAACGCCGCGATGCGCGGCGCGATGTTCTTGCCGAAGCCGGTCGCGGGCAGCAGGATGTGCGAATAGTTGCCCGCGAGGCCGACAACGAGCGCGGCGACGTTCTCGGCGGTCTGCGCCGCCAGTTGCGACGCCTCGGCGCTCAGCACTTTCGAGACGCCCGCGATCTGCGCCGCGCCTGCGGCAACCGCGGAAACGCCCTGCCCGGCGACGAGCACATGCACGTCACCGCCGAGCTTGTGCGCAGCCGTGATGGTATTCAGCGTCGCGCCCTTGAGCGCCTTGTTGTCGTGCTCGGCAATGACGAGGGTGGTCATGGATGGTGTTCGTTTACCGCGTTGGCCGGAATGGATCGAGGGTAGGTGCCGCGATTGCGGGACTTGCGCGCTAGGAAATCACCTTGGCTTCGTTGCGAAGCTTCGCCACGAGCTCCTTGACGTCGGCGACCTTGCCTCCGCCTTTGCGCTTCGGTGGCTCGACCACCTTGAGCGTGGTCAGGCGCGGCGTAACGTCGACGCCCAGCGCATCGGGTTTGATCACGTCCATGGGCTTTTTCTTGGCCTTCATGATGTTGGGCAGCGTCGCGTAGCGCGGTTCATTGAGACGCAGGTCGGTGGTGATCACCGCGGGCAGCGGCATGGCCAGGGTCTCCAGGCCGCCGTCGATCTCGCGTTTGACTGTCGCCTTGCCGTCGGCGATGTCCACTTTCGATGCAAAGGTCGCCTGCGGCCAGCCGAGCAGCGCCGCAAGCATCTGTCCGACCTGATTGGCGTCGTCGTCGATCGCCTGTTTGCCGAGAACGACCAACTGCGGTTGCTCCTTGTCGACCAGTGCCTTGAGCAGCTTCGCCACGGCCAGCGGCTGCAGTTCGACGTCGGTCTCGACCAGGATGGCGCGGTCGGCGCCGATGGCGAGCGCGGTGCGCAGCGTTTCCTGGCAGGCCATGATGCCGCACGATACCGCGACGATCTCAGTCACGCTGCCCTTTTCCTTCAGGCGCATCGCCTCCTCGACCGCGATCTCGTCGAAAGGATTCATCGACATCTTCACGTTCGCGGTATCGACGCCGGAGCCGTCGGCCTTGACGCGAACCTTGACGTTGTAGTCGACGACACGCTTGACGGCTACGAGGACTTTCATGGATTTACCTGGCGAAATGCGGCGCGGGCACCGGCCTAAACGGCCGGCACGAAGCGTCAAATTATAGCGCGAAGCGAACGCGCGACCGAATGAGAGAGTACCGGCGCGCTACCGCGGAATCGCCCCCCGGCATTGGGGGGCGAGGCGCGCTTTGGCGCGCCATGATGGGACCGGGCTAGGAGCGGACGACGTCGCAGCTCGGGCTGTCGGGGTTCATCGTCCCCTGCCAGCTGAGCACATTGTTGACGCGGATCGGATCGGGAACGACCTGATCGGGATCGACCAGCACCTCGATGCTGGTGACATCCTGGGCGAAATAGCGTGTCTGCTTCGTGTCGAGATTGAAGACCATCGAGACATCCATCGGAAACGGCACGCTGCCGTACACGTCCTGGCGCGCCCCATTCGACCATGTCACCCGAGCCAGGACGCGAAACGCGGAAACGTCGCCGTAGAGCTGCTCCTGAGTCGGAATGATGTCGGCGCCGAGATTCTGGATCCGCGCGCTGACGATCAGCGCTCCGTCCGCACTGCGCCTGCAGGCGATCGCCTTGAGATTCAGATCCGACCGGAGCGGGCGATCGTAGATCGGGAAGAAGAACATCGTCTCGTCGGGGTAGCTCAGGATGTAAGGTGGCCGGTCGCGGTCCTGGGCGGTCGCGACGTCGCTGAAATTGTTGAATATGGGCGAAGAAAACTTGGCTTCTGACGAGGGCGCCATCTGGCACCCCGCCAGTAACGTGGCCGCAGCCAACCCCATCGCAAAAAGTGCGCGCATGTGCGTCTCCCGTACCTAGTCGTACCCTGCCCGGCCGCCGCACCATGCCGCAGCCCGCACCCCTGCCCGGGCCCATGATGCGGGGGGCATGGCGGAAGGTCAACTGCGTCAGGGCCTTAAGACCCCGATCGTCACTCGCAGTGTGGCAAATTTCGCTCAATCATGGATTCGAGGCCTGCGAGAAGCTTGCTGTTTGCCTCGAGGTCGCGGGCAGCGACAACGCGCGCCTGGCCCTCGGCAAGGGCCCGTCCGCGGTAATCCCAGGCCTGGGCGTCGACCAGCGAGCCGTGGTCGTACCGGCATTCGGTGCGCGGTCGCCCGTCCGCGTAATAGGTGCGCACGACGCCGTGGACGCTGCCCTGGTCGTAGGGCGCCTCGAGCTTTTTCGCGATTTCGCGTCCCGACGCGGTGTACCAAAGCGCCAGCGTCCCCTTGGGAACGTCGTGATCGTAGGGAACGACCGCGCTGCGCGCGCCACCGGCGGTCCAGAAGATGAAGGTGCCGGTTTTGCTTCCTTGCGCGAAGGCGCCGCTGCCGCGAAGACTGCCGTCGTGTCCACGCAGCTCGAATGCGCCGTTGGGCGCGCCGGCTCGACATGCAACCCGCGCCACCAGGCTTTCTTCGGCGAGCGCCGGCATGGCGGCGATCGCGCAGCCCAGCGCTAGTGCCCGCGCCGAGCCCACCACGCCGCGATCTCGCCGACGATGCCACGCCTGAAAGCGAGCACACAAACCACGAAGATGGCACCCGTGATGACGGTGACCCACTGCCCGAATGCGGAGAGATAGTTTTCCAGTCCGACGATGACGAGCGCACCCACGACCGGCCCAAAGATGGTTCCCATGCCCCCCAGCAGCGTCATCAGGACCACCTCGCCAGACATCGTCCAATGCACGTCGGTGAGCGAGGCGAGCTGGAACACGATCGCCTTGGTCGCGCCGGCGAGACCCGCGAGCGTCGCCGAGAGCAGGAACGCAAGCAGCTTGTAGCGGTCGACATCGTATCCAAGCGAGATCGCGCGCGGCTCGTTCTCGCGAATGGCTTTCAGCACGTTGCCGAAGGGCGAATGGACGGTACGATAGATGAGCAGGAACGCCGCGAGGAATATGACGAGGACGACGTAGTACATCATCAGAGTGCTGCTCAGGTCGAGGAGCCCGAACAGCTTGCCGCGCGGCACCGACTGGATGCCGTCCTCGCCGTGCGTGAATGGCGCCTGCAGGCAGAAGAAGTACACCATCTGCGCCAGCGCCAGGGTGATCATCGCGAAGTAGATGCCCTGGCGGCGGATGGCAAGCACGCCGACGATCAGGCCCAGCGCCGCGGCCACGGCGGTGCCGGCCAGGATCGCGGCCTCGGGCGGCCATCCCCACTCCTTGGCCGCGTGCGCGCAGATGTATCCGGCGGTGCCCATGAACATCGCGTGGCCGAAGGAGAGCAATCCGCCGAACCCGATCAGCAGATTGAACGCGCACGCGAACAACGCGAAGCAAAGCACCTTCATCAGGAACACGGGGTAGATGCCGAGCAACGGCGCAATGGCGAAAATTGCCGCCATGACCGCGATCGCAACCCCAACGCTGGCGGGTCGCGCGCCGGAGGCTGCCCGGGGGGTAGTCACCGCCATCGCTTAGCGCTCCTTCCCGAACAGGCCCGCGGGCCGGATGATGAGCACGATCACCATGATCACGAAAATAACGGTGTTCGACGCCTCCGGATAAAAGACCTTGGTAAGACCCTCGACGATTCCCAGCCCGAAACCGGTGATCACCGCGCCGAGAATCGATCCCATCCCGCCGATGACGACCACGGCGAAGACGACGATGATGAGATTCGCTCCCATCAGCGGGCTCACCTGGTAGATCGGCGCCGCCATCACCCCGGCGAATGCCGCGAGCGCGACGCCGAAGCCATAGGTCAGCGTGATCATCCTCGGAACATTGACCCCGAAGGCCTGCACCATCGCCGGATTCTCGGTCGCCGCGCGCAGGTACGATCCGAGCTTGGTCCGTTCGATGACGTACCACGTCGAGGCGCAAACGATCACCGACGCTGCGATCACCCACGCGCGGTACTTGGGCAGGAACATGAAGCCGAGATTGAAGGCGCCCGAGAATTCCTCGGGCAATCGATACGGCTGCCCCGAGCTTCCGTAATAGTTGGTGAAGATGCCCTGGAAAATCAGTGCGAGTCCGAACGTGAGCAGCAGGCCGTATAAATGGTCGAGCTTGTAGAGCCGGGACAGCATGGTGCGCTCGATGATGATGCCGGTGATGCCCACGACCAGTGGCGCGATGAGCAGCGACCACCAGTAGCCGACGCCCGCTAACTCGAGCAGGAAGTACGCGCAGAACGCGCCGAGCATGTACTGCGCGCCGTGCGAGAAGTTGATGATGTTGAGCAGACCGAAAATGACCGCGAGCCCGAGCGAGAGCATGGCGTAGAACGCGCCGTTGATCAGTCCGATCAGCAGCTGACCAAACAGGGCTTGCGTCGAAATGCCGAAGATTTCGGTCATCGGAGTGCCCTCAGGCGCACCTGTCTGGATCCGGCGTGCAGTCCGCGTTCACGAGAGGATGCCCCGATGGGAGTCATCGCGCATTCTGGCGACCGCACGCCGTCCAGACGCTATTTCTTCGCCAGCGGACAGTCGCCGTCGGTCAGCGGCCTGAACGCCTGATCCGCGGGAATCGTCGCCACGATCTTGTAATAGTCCCACGGTGCCTTCGACTCCGCGGGCGCCTTCACCTGGACCAGATACGCCGGGTGGATCTTGCGTCCGTCGACGCGGATCGTGCCCTTGCCGAACAGCGGATCGTCGGTCTGCAACTCCTTCATCTTCGCGATGACCTTGGTGCCGTCGTCGCTCTTGAGCGCCTCGACCGCTTTCAGGTAATGCAGCACCGCTGCATACACGCCGGCGTGAACCATCGTCGGATAAATGCCCTTGTCCAGCGGCGCGAACCGCTTCGCGAACGCCCGCGTCTGGTCATTCATGTCCCAGTAGAACGTCTCGGTGAAAGTGAGTCCCTGCGCGGTCTGCAGGCCGAGCGAATGGATGTCGGTGAGGAACACCAGAAGCCCCGCGAGCTTTTGTCCGCCCTTGACGATGCCGAACTCGGCGGCCTGCTTGATCGAATTGGTCGTGTCGCCGCCGGCGTTGGCAAGGCCGATGATCTTCGCCTTCGAAGCCTGCGCCTGCAGCAGGAACGACGAGAAATCCTGCGTGTTCAGGGGCACCTTCACGCCACCGACCACCTTGCCTCCATTGCGCAGAACGGCCGCCGTGGTGTCGCGCTCGAGCGCGGCTCCAAAGGCATAGTCGGCGGCGATGAAGAACCACGTGTCGCCTCCCTGCTTGGTGATCGCGGTTCCGGTGCCATTGGCAAGCATCCACGTGTCGTAGGACCAGTGAACGGTATTCGGGGAGCACGCCTTGCCGGTCAGGTCCGAGGTGCCGGGGCCCACTGCCAGGAACGCCTTGCCCTTGTCCTTCGTGATCTGGTTGACCGCAAGCGCGACGCCGGAGTTGGGCACGTCGACGATCATGTCGACCTTGTCGACGTCGTACCATTGACGCGCGATATTGGACCCTACGTCGGCCTTGTTCTGATGATCGGCGGAGACGATCTCCACCTTGTAGCCGCGCTTCTCGATGCCCGAATCCTCGACCGCCATTTTCGCGGCGACGATAGAGCCTGCGCCCGCGAGGTCGGTATACAGGCTGGACATGTCGGAGAGCACCCCGATCTTGATCACCCCGTCGGAAACCTGCCCTTGCGCCATACCCACTGTTCCCGCAAGCGCGAGAGCGAGCAAACTTCTTTGTAGTCGTTTCATGCTTTCTCCATCCATTGGTCCAGCGGTTTGACTTGTGGCTGTGCGACGTTCACACACCCAGGTATTCGTGCAGTTTCCCCATGTTCGCATCGAGCTCGGCATTTGGGATCATGTCGATGATCTTCCCTCGCTCCATGACGTAATGCCTGTCCGCGACCGTCGCCGCGAACCGGAAATTCTGTTCGACCAGCAGTATCGTGAAGCCCTTGGCCTTAAGCGCCGCGATGGTGCGGCCGATCTGCTGCACGATCACCGGCGCCAGGCCCTCCGTCGGCTCGTCGAGCATCAGCAGGCGTGCACCGGTTCGAAGAATGCGCCCGATCGCGAGCATCTGCTGCTCGCCGCCCGAAAGCTTGGTCCCCTGGCTGTGCAGCCTTTCCTTCAGGTTCGGGAAGAGGTCGAAGATCTGCGCCACGGTCAGCCCGCCAGGCTGCACCTGCGGCGGCAGCATCAGATTCTCCTCCACGTCGAGGCTCGCGAAGATCGCGCGCTCCTCCGGGCAGATGGCGATACCGAGGTGCGCGATCTTGTTCGACGCCAGGGCCACGGTCTCGGTGCCATCGAAGCGCACCGATCCCTTGCGTTGAGTGACGATGCCCATGATCGACTTGAGCGTCGTCGTCTTGCCGGCGCCGTTCCGGCCGAGCAGCGTGACCACCTCGCCGCGCGCGACGTCGAACGATGCCCCGTGCAGGATGTGCGATTCGCCGTACCACGCGTTGAGCCCGTCGACCGCGAGCATGCTGCCGGTGGCGGTCTCAGGCATGCGCCGTCCCCAGGTACGCCTGCACGACGTCGGGATTTTTGGACACCGCCGCATAGTCGCCCTGCGCGAGCACCTGCCCGCGCGCGAGCACGGTGATGTGCCCGGACAGCGTCGACACCACCGAAAGGTTGTGCTCGACCATGAGCACGGTGCGGTTGACCGCCATCTTGCGGATCAGCTCGGTAATCCGCTCGACGTCCTCGTGGGTCATGCCCGCGGTGGGCTCGTCGAGCAGCATCATCTCGGGATCGAGCGCCAGCGTGGTCGCCATTTCGAGCGCACGTTTCCTACCGTATGGCAGCTCGACCGCCGGCGTGCGCGCGTACGTTGACAACCCGACCGCTTCGATTAGCTCGAGCGCGCGGCTATCGAGCGCGTCGAGCGTGCGCGCCGACCGCCAGAAATCGTAGGAGTGTCCGCGCTTGCGCTGCAGTGCGATGCGCACGTTCTCCAGGACCGTGAGGTGCGGAAACGTCGCCGAGATCTGGAACGATCGCACCATACCCATGCGCGCGATCGCGGACGGCGCCGCGCCCGTGATCTCGCGCCCGTTGTAGAAGATGCTGCCCCGGGTCGGCGTCAGGAAATGGGTCAACAGGTTGAAACAGGTTGTCTTGCCGGCGCCGTTGGGGCCAATCAGCGCATGGATGGTGCCGCGACGCACGGCGAGATCGACGCCGTTGACCGCCACGAACCCCTTAAACTCCTTGGTCAGGCCGCGCGTTTCGAGAATGATGTCGTCAGCCATTACCGCACTCGTGTCGCTGCCCGATTCCGGTCGGAGCGCGCGATTATGCGCACTGACCCCGGTGTTGGCAATCGGTGAGTGGCGGGCGTCACCGCGTCCATTCCGGCGGGCGCTTGGCGACGAAGGCATCGATGCCCTCGTGCGCCTCGGGCGAAACCAGGCTGTCGGCCATGCGCGCACCGGCGAATTCGTACGCGGGGACCAGACTGAGGTCGACCTGGCGGTAGAACGCCTGCTTGCCTGCTGCGATCACCTGCGCGCTGCGCTTGCCGATCGCCGTGGTGAATTCGGCCACCGCTTCGTCTAGCCGCGCCAAGGGCACGACCCTATTGACCAGTCCCCAGTCGAGTGCAGTCGCCGCATCCACGGGCTCGCCGGTGAGGAGCATTTCCATCACGCGCTTGCGCGCGACATTGCGTGCGACCCCGACCGCGGGCGTGGTGCAGAACACGCCGACATTGACGCCGGGCAACGCGAAACGCGCGCCGTCCGCCGCGACCGCGAGGTCGCACATCGATACCAGCTGGCATCCCGCCGCCGTCGCCAGGCCATGAACGCGCGCGATGACCGGCTGCCGTAGGCGCGTGAACGCCAGCATGAGCTCGTTGCAGGCGCCGAACAGCGCGCGCTGCCATTCGATGTCGCCGTGCGCGCGCAGCTCCTTGAGGTCGTGGCCCGCGCAGAACCCCTTGCCGCGCGCCGCGAGCACGACGCTGCGCACCGAGTCATCGCTGCCGATCCGGTCGAGCTCGGCGTGCAGCGCGGCAATCATCGCCTGCGACAGCGCGTTGTAACGCTCGCCACGATTGAGCGTGAGCGTGGCGACGCCGTCGCGGGTCTCGCGCAGGACGTAGGACTCGTCGTCGTTTGCAGCCACGAGTGGCCCCGCGGCAGATGTTTCCCCCGGAGCGTCGCTGCGCGCCGTTTCCGAGGGGGGGCGAGTACCTTGAGGCGGCCCTGCGGCACTCATTCGATGGCCTGCGTCGAGCGAGCGCGATCGCGCAGGACGAATTTCTGGACCTTGCCGGTCGACGTTTTCGGCAGCTCGCCGAATATGACCTTGCGCGGGGCCTTGAAGCGCGCCAGATGCTTTCGGCAATGCTCGATGAGGTCCTCCTCGGAAACCTCCGCTCCTGGGCGAACTTCGATGAATGCGCACGGCGTCTCGCCCCATTTCGGATCCGGCTGCGCGACGACGGCCGCGGCCAGCACCGCCGGATGACGATAAAGGGCATCCTCGACTTCGAGCGAGCTGATGTTCTCTCCGCCCGAGATAATGACGTCCTTGGAGCGGTCGCGGATCTTCACGTAGCCGTCGGGCTGCATGACCGCAAGATCGCCGGAATGGAACCAGCCGCCGCGAAAGGACTCGGCGGTCGCCTCGGGGTTCTTGAGATAGCCTTTCATCGTGATGTTGCCGCGGAACATGATCTCGCCCATGGTTTCGCCATCCCAGGGGACTTCGGTCATGGTCTCGCCGTCCATGACCGTCATACCCTCTTCGCAGGTGTAGCGCACGCCCTGGCGGCCGTTGCGCTCGGTACGTCCCGCGATGTCGAGCGCAGCCCACTCGCCATGCTTGGCGCATACCGCCGCCGGACCGTAGGTCTCAGTGAGTCCATAGACGTGGGTGATATCGAAGCCCATGCGCTCCATGCCCTCGATCACCGACGCCGGCGGCGCGGCAGCCGCGACCAGCGCGCTCACCTTGTGCGCGATGCCGGCGCGCATTTCCACCGGCGCGTTGATGAGCATCGCGTGCACGATCGGCGCGCCGCAATAGTGGCTGACCTTGTACTCGCGGATCGAATCGAAGACCGCCTTCGGCTCGACGCGACGAAGGCACACGTTGACGCCGGCCAGCGCGGCGATGGTCCAGGCGAAGCACCAGCCATTGCAATGGAACATCGGCAACGTCCACAGGTACACCGCGTGGCGTGGCATGCCCCAGTCGATGATGTTGGACAGCGCGTTCAGATACGCGCCACGGTGATGGTAGACGACGCCCTTGGGATTACCGGTCGTGCCCGACGTGTAATTGAGCGAGATCGCGTTCCATTCATCGCTGGGATGCTTCCAGTCGAAGACGGGATCGCCCCCGGCGATGAACTGCTCGTAGTCCAGCGCTCCGACGCGCGCCCCGCCGACGCCCTGCGGGTCATCGATGTCGATCACCAGCGGCTTGACCTCGAGCGCGGCGAGTGCCGGCGCAACGATCGTGGAAAACTCGGTGTCGGTGATGAGTACCTTGGCGCCGCCGTGTCGAAGCATGAACGCAATCGTTTCGGGGTCGAGGCGCGTGTTGAGCGTGTTGAGCACGCCCCCGCTCATCGGCACGCCGAAATGCGCCTCGACCATTTCGGGCGTGTTCGCCGCCATCAGCGCGACGGTATCGCCGACGCCGATGCCCGCCTGCGACAACGCCGAAGCAAGCCGGCGCGATCGCGCGTAGGTTTCCGCCCAGGTATAGCGCCGCGGCCCGTGCACGACCGATAGCTGCGAAGGATAGGTGTACGCGGCGCGCGCGATCAGCGAAAGCGGCGTGAGCGGCGTGTAATTCGCGGCGTTGCGCTCCAGGTTCTCGTCGTGTGCGTTTCGGTTCGTCATCGCGAAGCTGTCCTGTGCATGCCGGGGATGGTACGCAATCCGGCGGGAAAGACAATCGCCTTCGAGGCGGATCACCCAGCGATCGTTACGCGGGCTTCGATCAAGGGTCGGGCCCACGCTCGGCTTGCTGCTCCCCCTTGAATTCTCTATGCTCGGCGCTTCCCGCAACGCCGTCCGTACGTCAGCCAACCCGCATGGGACATCGCCTTTCGAAAATCGTAACCCGCACCGGCGACGCCGGCACCACTGGTCTGGGCGACGGGACGCGGGTGCCCAAGGATTCCGCCCGCATCGATGTCATCGGCGCCGTCGACGAGCTAAACTCGGCGATCGGCGTGCTGCTTGCGGAGTCCGTGCCCGCAGAGATCGGAGCGTGCCTGGTCGAGGTGCAGCACGATCTTTTCGACGTCGGTGGCGAATTGTCGATTCCCGGCTACACCGCGGTAAAGGATGCGCACGTGTTCCGCCTGGAAGACCTGGTGGAGCGGATGAACGCCGAGTTGCCGCCGCTGAAGGAATTCATTCTGCCGGGTGGTACGCGCGCGGCGAGCCTCGCCCACGTCGCACGCACGCTCTGCAGGCGCGCCGAGCGTGCGCTCGTGCACCTTGGAGCCGAGGCCGAGGTGCGCGAGCCGCTGCGCAAGTACATCAATCGGCTCTCGGACTTGCTGTTCATCATGGCCCGTGTGCTCAACCGGGAGGGCGGGCGCGACGACGTGCTGTGGCGCAAGGATCGCGGCCGCAGCTGATTCGATGGCAATCGATCCGGCCAAGCAGTTGGAGCGTAACGCGCGGTTGATGGAGCTTCTGGCGCGTACCGCGCTGGCCGATCAGCACGCTTTCGCCGAGCTCTATCGCCTCACCTCCGCGCATCTGTATGCGGTCGCGCTGCGTATATTGAGGGAATCGGCGGCCGCAGAAGAGGTGTTGCAGGAATCATTCGTCAGCGTCTGGAACCATGCCGGCTCCTATGTCGCCGCTAAAAGCCAGCCCCTGACCTGGCTGACTAGCATCGTGCGCAACCGCTGTCTGGATCAGCTACGGCGGCGCGAAGTGGACACGGTGACGGTCGACGACGAGGACGAAGGCATGGCGCTGCGCGACGAGGGACCCACCCCGCTGGAACTGCTCGTGTCCAGCGCCGATGCGCGCGCGGTCAAGACGTGCGTCGAGGGGCTGGAAGGCGGACAGAAGCAGGCGCTCGCGCTGGCCTTTTATCGTGGGCTTTCGCATTCGGAACTCGCCTCGCAGCTCAGACAGCCTCTGGGCACGGTGAAATCATGGGTGCGCCGCGGCCTGGAGCGCCTCAAAGCCTGCCTGGAAGCATCGGGCATGGGTCGATGACGCACGTGGCGCCGACGTGAACTATCGCGACCCCGATCGCGCCGACGCGCTCGCCGCCCAGTACGTCCTGGGCACGCTGCGCGGCCGGGCGCGCGATCGCTTCGTGCGGCTGTTGCGCACCGACCGCGGGCTCGCCGACGCGGTAAGCGTGTGGGAAGAGCGCCTGCTGCCCTTCAGCGAGAGCCTGCCTCCGATCGAGCCTCCTGCGCGAGTTTGGTCGCAGATCGTGTCGCGCATCCAGCCGGGCCGGTCGTCGTCCACCCAGCCTGCTTCGATCTGGGCGGACCTGCGCCTCTGGCGCGGCCTGACGCTGGTGGGATTCGTGACGGCGATGGCGATGGCGATCGTGCTGCTGTCGCCGCCGCAACGTGCCGACCAGGCGCTGGTCGCGGTGCTCGCCGGACAGGACGCCCGACCGGTGCTGATCGCGTCGGTCGACCGGACCGGTCGAACCCTGAGCATCAAGCCGGTCGCGCCGCTGCAACTCGACCCGGATCGCGCGCTCGAGCTTTGGGCGCTCCCGCAGGGAGGGGCGCCCCGCTCGCTGGGACTGATCTCGGCTTCGGGCGTGGTGCAGATTCCACTCACCGGGCCGGCCGACAGCGCGCTCGCGCAGGTACCGGCGCTGGCGGTAAGCCTCGAACCACGCGGAGGATCGCCCACGGGCCTGCCGACAGGCCCGGTGCTCTACAGCGGTCCGATCCAGCGCCTGTTCTAGGGATCGCATCCGCAGGACTGCGGCAACGACCTAGGTCTGTGACGTGTTCAGGTCCTGCGCTTGAGCTGGTAGCCGCCGACACCGTCTTCCATTTCCCATCCCGCCTGGTGCAGTAGCGCACGCAAGCGGTCGGCTTCGGACCATTGCTTGGCCGCACGCGCCGCCGCGCGTGCGGCGGCGAGCGCACTCACCGACTCGGGAATCGCTTCGGTGCGCGGGACCCACGTGGCAAGCCCCAATCCGAACACGCGGTCGAAGGCGAGCAGCGTCGCCTTTTTTGCGGCACCCGGCAGCTCGCCGCGCAGCACCTCCCACGCCAGCGCTAGGGCGCGCGGGACGTTCAGGTCGTCGTTGATCTCGCGCTCGAAGCGCTCGAGGTAGCCTGCGTCAGGCTCGCCCGCGTCGGGCAAAGCATGAATGCCGCTGCGCAGCCGGTCGAGCGCGGTGCCCGCCGCGTCTAGTGCATCCCAGGTGAAGTTCATCTGAGTGCGGTAATGCGCGGTCAGGCACAGATAGCGATACGCCAGCGGATCGTGGCCGCGGTCGGTGAGCAATTTCAGACGCAGGAATTCACCCGCCGACTTGGCCATCTTGGCATCGTTGGCCAGCAGGAAATAACCATGCATCCAGAAATTGGCGAGTCGCGTCCCTATGCGCGCCTGTGTCTGCGCAATCTCGTTGGTGTGGTGGACCGGAATATGGTCCTCGCCACCACAATGGATGTCGAAATAATCGCCAAGATATTTCTGCGCCATCGCCGAGCACTCGATGTGCCATCCGGGAAATCCCGTTCCCCACGGACTTGGCCACTCCATCTGCCGTTTTTCTCCAGCCGCCGAAAATTTCCACAGCGCGAAGTCGCTGGCGCTTTTCTTCTCGCCGATATCGACTCGCTTTCCCGCCTCGAGCCCGGCGCGGTCCAGCCGCGCGAGATAACCGTAGTCCGGCTGCTTGCTCGTGTCGAAGTAAATGCCGTCCGACGTTCGATAGGCAAACCCGTTTTTCTCGATGTCGGCGACGAATTCGATCTGTTCGCGAATGTGGTCGGTCGCGCGGCAAAGCACGCTGGGCCGCTCGATGTTGAGCGCGTCCGCATCGGCGAGGAAATCGCGCGTGTACAGCTCCGCGATTTCCCACGCGCTGCGTCCGGTGCGGCGCGAACCCGCCTCCATCTTGTCCTCGCCCGTGTCCGCATCGCTGGTAAGGTGCCCGACGTCGGTGATGTTCATCACGTGCGTGACGCGGTAGCCGTTCCACTCCAGCACGCGCTTGAGCACGTCCTCGAAAAGAAACGTGCGGAAATTGCCGATGTGCTGATAGTCGTACACGGTCGGGCCGCAGGTGTAGAGGCCCGCCTCGCTCGCGACCAGCGGCTCGAAGCTACGCAGGCTGCGCGTGTAGTTGTCGTAGAGCGTCAGCGGAGACGGCATCGTCGGTTCCAACAAAAAAGCCGCTCGGGACCACCGGGCGGCTTCCTGGTGATAAGCGTTTGCGTCAGGCGCGCAGCCGAGCGCGGTAGCCGCTGCGACAGCAGGCGCGGCAGCGGTTCATCGAAGGGCGAAGATGCACATGGGCGACATGCGCGGATGGTAGCCAATCGTCGTCCTTGGGGCAAGCTTGGTGAGGAAGCTGTAGACCGGCGATCAACGCGTCGCCAGAACGCGTTCGAGGCCGGCGCGGAGAACGCTGCAAACGCGGTAAAATCGCGCGCTCGCGATGCATCCCGCCCCTTCCTCGTCCGAGACTTCCCAGAACGCCGACACCGCAACGCTGACGCGGCCGATCGCGATCGTGCTGCTGATCGCGTTCACATTGATCTGGTTCGCCGGTCTCGACACGCGGAAGCTGATGCATCCCGACGAAGGGCGCTACGCCGAGATCGCTCGCGAAATGGCGCAAAGCGGCGACTGGGTGACGCCGCGCCTCAATGGCATCAAGTATTTCGAGAAGCCGGCGCTGCAATACTGGATCGGCGCCGCGGCGTTCGATGCATTCGGCGTGCGCGAGGGGACGGCGCGCCTGTGGCCGGCGCTGGCAGGCTGGCTGACGGTGCTTTTCATCGGCTATACGGGGTTGCGCATCGGTGGCGCGCGCGTGGGTCTCTACGCCGCCGCCGCCTTGGGTGGTTGCCTGTGGTGGGTGTTCAACGCGCATTTGCTCACGCTCGACGCGGGCCTGAGCTGGTGGATGGGCGCGGGCCTGGGAAGCTTCCTGATCGCGCAGGTCGCCGCGACCAGCGCGCGCGAACAGCGGGCGTGGATGATTGCGGCCTGGATTGCGCTCGCGCTGGCCGTGCTGTCGAAGGGGCTGATCGGCATCGTGCTTCCGGCAGCGGCGCTGACGATCTATTCGCTGGTCGAGCGCGACCTGGCGCTGTGGAAGCGCGTGCATCTGGCTGCAGGCGCGGTCGTGTTCCTTGCGATCACCGCACCGTGGTTCGTCGTCGTGTCGCTGCGCAACCCCGAGTTCTTCGACTTCTTTTTCATCCACGAGCATTTCACCCGGTTTCTCACCAGTGAGGCGAAACGGGTGGCGCCGTGGTGGTACTTCGCGCCGATGCTCGCCGTCGGGCTCCTGCCTTGGCTGCCGGTCGTCGTGTGGGAGACGCGGCGGGCGTGGACCGGCGCATCGGTGTCCGCCAACGGCTTTCGTTGGCAGCGCTTCGCGCTCATCTGGGCCGCTTTCATCTTTGTCTTCTTCAGTCTATCTGGATCCAAACTGCCTTCCTACATCCTGCCGATGTTTCCGGCGCTTGCTTTGATCATCGCCTGGCAGCTTTCGAACACCGACGACGCATTGCTGCTGCGTCTGTCGGTGCCGCTCGTGGTACTGACCGGCGGCGTGTGGCTGCTGTTGCTGTTCGGATACGACGCGATCGCACGCCGACTCGCGGGCCCGCAGCAGCCGCTCGCCCCGTTCGTCGCCTGTGCGCCATGGCTGCGATCGGGGGTGGGCATTGCGTTCGCGGGAGGCGTTGCCGGTCTGTGCGCACTGCAGCGAGGGAAGCGCGGGTGCGCCGTGCTCACGATCGCTTTCAGCACGCTGGTCGCGGCGCAGTTGCTGCTGACCGGCTACGGCGCGTTTGCCGAAACGCGCTCGAGCCAGCCGCTGCTGGCGCGCATCAGCGCGGCTCATGGACCCTTTCGCGCGGACCTGCCCTTCTATTCCGTGCGCATGTATGACCAGACGTTGCCGTATTATCTCGGTCGCACCATCATTCAGGTCGATCACCCCGACGAGCTCGAGATGGGACTCGCCAGCGAACCCGACAAGGCCATTGCCCAGGTATCCACATGGCGCGCCATCTGGGACCGCGTGCCGGATGCATATGCCATCATGCCGCCCGACGACTACGCAAAGCTTCGCCGTGACGGCGTGCCGATGCGCGAACTCGGCCGCGATACGCGTCGCGTGATTGTATCCCGACGGTAATGCGGACCCGCGACGAGGCGACTCACACGCGAGCAAAGACATGACCTGGGCCGCATTCTCCTTTCTGCTCACCGGCGTGCTGCTCAACGCCGCCGCGCAGCTTCTGCTCAAGGCGGGCACCAATGTGCTCGGCGTAATCACGCTCACGCGCGGCAACTGGGCTGATCAATTCGGGCGAATGGTGGCCGAACCGCATTTCATCGGCGGCGTCGCGTGCTACGGCATCAGCCTCATCGTCTGGATCATCGGCCTGTCGCGCGTGCCGGTGACCATTGCCTACCCGATGCTCTCGCTCGGTTATGTGATCAATGCCGTCGCTGCGTATTACTTGCTCGGCGAATCGGTCAGCGCGTCGCGATGGCTCGGCATCGGCTTCATCGTCGTCGGCGTATGGCTGGTGGCGCGCTCGTGATGCGCGCTGCGACCGACTCCGCGCCGTCGATGGCGCCGCTCAAGTTCGCGGGGCCGGAGATCGATGAAGCGACCATCGCCGGCGTCGCCGAGGTGCTGCGCTCGGGCCAGATTACCAGCGGTCCCTGGGTGCGCGAGTTCGAGTCGCGGCTGTCGCGGTTCTGCGACGCTCGCCCGGTCCGTGCATTGACTTCGGCGACCGCGGCGGTCGAGGTCGCCTTTCAGCTCGCAGGGATCGGCGCCGGCGACGAGGTCATCACTTCGGCGCAAAGCTTTTTCACGGTGCTCAACATGATAGTGAAGGTCGGCGCACGCCCCGTGTTCGTCGATTGCGACCTGGTTACGCGAAACATCGATCTTGCCCAGGCGGAAGCGGCGATTACCCCGGCCACGCGCGCGATCGTCCCCACGCATTACCCCGGCGCGCTGGTCGACATGGATGCGCTGTACGCGCTCGCCCGCCGGCGCCAGCTGCGCGTCATCGAGGATGCGGCGCTGGTCCTGGGCTCGCGCTGGCGCGGAAAGAACGTCGGCGCCTTCGGCGACCTCGTGACCTTCAGCTTTCATCCCAACAAGAACATCACGACCATCGAGGGAGGCGCACTGGTCGTCAACGATGCCGCGGAAGCCGAGCGCGTCGAAGCTCTGCGCTTTCATGGCATCACCTACCGCGAGGACCGCACGCGCGACGTTGATTTCCCCGGAGGCAAGTTCAACCTCCCCGACGTCAACGCGCGCATCGGCTGCGCGCAACTTGAGCAGCTGCCGCGGTTTCTCGATGTACGCCGGCGGCTCGTCGACCGTTATTTCGAGCGCCTGGAGAGCGATTTGCGGTGTGTGCTGCCGCCGCGTCCGAGCGCGCGCGGCGATGATGACTACAGCTGGAACATGTACTGCGTTCTTTTGCCGCTCGACGACCTGGACATGACGCGCGCCGACGTTCGTCAATCAATGGAGGCGCGCGGCATATCGACGGGCGTGTCCTATGAGGCGCTGCATCTTTGCTCGCTGGGACGACGCTTCGGTGGGCGCGAGGGACAGTTTCCCCGCGCCGAGCGCATCGCACGCGAGACGCTCACGCTGCCGCTGCATACGGCGATGACCGAGGCGGACGTCGACCGGGTCTGCGACGCGCTTGCGCGCACGCTCGCCGGAGCTGCGCCGTGAGCCCGGTTTTTCCGCGCCTGTCGGTCGTCATTCCCGTCTATAACGAGGAAGCCGGCCTGCAGCGGCTGTTCGACCGTCTTTATCCCGCACTGGATACGATCGGCCAGCCCTACGAAGTGATCTTCGTGAACGATGGCAGCCGAGATCGTTCGGCTCCCCTGCTGCGCGAGCAGTTCGCGCGGCGCCCCGACGTGACGCGGGTCATCCTGCTCAACGGCAACCACGGACAGCACCTTGCGATCATCGCCGGCTTCGAGCACTGCAGAGCCGAGCGCGTGGTCACGCTGGACGCCGACCTGCAAAACCCGCCCGAGGAGATCGTCAAGCTGCTGCATGCGATGGACGCCGGGCACGACTACGTCGGCGGCGTGCGCCGCACGCGCGAAGACTCCTGGTTTCGGCGCACTGCATCGAGGGTGATGAACCGGGTGCGCGAGCGCATCACCCACATACGCATGACCGACCAGGGATGCATGCTGCGCGCGTACAGCCGCGACATCGTTCGTTCCATCGCCAATTCTCAGGAAGTCGCCACCTTCATTCCGGCGCTCGCCTTCACGTTCGCGGTCAATCCGATAGAGGTGGACGTCGCGCACGCCGAGCGCGCCGCCGGCGAGTCCAAGTACTCGCTGTACCGCCTGATACGGCTCAATTTCGACCTTATCACCGGATTCTCGCTGGTGCCGCTGCAGATGTTCTCGATGTTCGGCATCGTGGTCGCCATCGGCTCCATCGCGACATATCTCGTGGTGATCGTCGAGCGCCTGCTGCTCTCCGGTTGGCGCGAGGGGATCGCGACGTTATGGGACCGCGACATCCTGCAGTTCTTCCTGATTGGCATGGTGCTGTTCGGACTCGGACTGGTCGGGGAATACGTGGGCCGCATCTACCAGCAGGTGCGGCACCGGCCCCGCTTCATGATCCAGGCGGTGCTCGAGCAGGACACGATGGGTGACAAGCACCCGACGCCGCGATGACCCGTGCCGCCGTTTTCGCCTATCACAACGTCGGAGTACGCTGCCTCAAGGTGCTGCTCGCGCACGGCATCGACGTGCCGCTGGTGGTTACGCATGTCGACATTCCGGGCGAGACGATCTGGTTCGACAGTGTTCGGCGCACCGCTTCCCACTATGGACTGCCCGTCATCGCACCGGCCGATCCGAATGCGCCCTCGATCGTCGATCAGGTGGCGGGCTGCGTGCCGGATTTCATCTTTTCATTCTACTATCGCATGCTGCTCGGCAAGCCGCTGCTCGCGCTCGCAGTGCGCGGTGCGCTCAACATGCACGGTTCGCTGCTTCCCAAATATCGCGGTCGCGCGCCGGTGAACTGGGCGATACTCCATGGCGAGCGCGAGACCGGCGCCACTTTGCATTACATGACCGAGAAGCCCGATAACGGCGACATCGTCAGCCAGACCGCGATCCCGATCCTGCCCGATGACGACGCGCGCGAAGTGTTCGACAAGGTGACGGTCGCCGCCGAGATGACGCTTGATACGGCGCTGCCCGCGCTGGTCGCCGGCAATGCACCGCGACTGTCGCAGGACGCGTCCCTGGCATCCTATTTCGGCGGGCGCCGGCCCGCCGACGGCATCATCGACTGGCGCCGCGAAGCGCGCGCGATCCACAACCTGGTGCGCGCGGTCGCGCCTCCCTACCCCGGCGCGCTGACGCACGTGGCCGGACACCCCGCACGCATATTGCGCACGCGAGTCATCGACGAATCGTCGAACCACGCACCCGCGCTGGTCGTCGATGACGATCGGCTGGTCGCGCACTGTGGCGGCGGCGGCACGCTGCAGGTCGAGGCGCTCGAGATCGACGGTGTGCCCCTGGATGCGAAGGCGTATGTCGAGCGCATGGGTGGGCGGCCTTCCGAGCTCGGACGTTGAGGCTTGCGCACGATGCATTTCAGCTTCTGGAGGAACAACCCGGCGCCGGAGGGTTTCGGGAAGAGCCGCATCGAGGCACTGGCCGACGGCATCTTCGCGGTTGCGATGACGCTGCTGGTGCTGGAGATCAAGCTTCCGCCCACCGAGTTCTACGCGACGGAGGGCGAGCTGTTCCAACGACTGCTGTCTCTGGAGAGCAACCTCACCATCTACGTGATCAGCTTTCTTGTGCTCGGGATGTTCTGGGTCAGCCATCATTATCAGTTCCACTTCGTGCAGCGCACCGATCGCGCGCTGCTCTGGATCAATCTGGTGTTCCTGCTCGCGGTGAGCACGGTGCCTTTTTCGACCGCGCTGCTCGGCCAGCACATCCACCTGTGGCTGCCCTTCCTGATCTATAGCGCCAACCTGCTCGTACTCGTCGGCTTTTTCTACCTGAACATCAGTTACGTCGGCCGCCATCCCGCGCTGTCCTCACCGAGCCTCACCCCGGAGATCGTCCGTGGTTTCAAGATTCGGCAGGGGTTTTTCGCGCTGGTGCCCGTGCTCTCGATGCTCGTGGCGTTGTACAGCCCGCGCATCGCGCTGTATCTTTACTTTCTGCTCGCTCTACTGCATTTCGTTCCCAAGGGTGAGGTGCAGGATTCTCCTGCGCCCGACAAATCGAGCGACGACCACACTTAATGAAAAAAGTCCTCGTACTCGGCGTCAACGGCTTTATCGGCCACCACCTCTCGCAGCGCATCGTCGCCGAGACCGACTGGGAAATCTACGGCATGGACATGCAGACAGACCGGCTGGGCGATCTGCTGTCGCACAAGCGCTTTCATTTTTTCGAAGGCGACATCACGATCAACCGTGAATGGATCGAGTACCACATCAAGAAGTGCGACACGGTGCTGCCGCTGGTGGCAATCGCAACGCCCGCCACCTACGTGCGCGAGCCGCTACGCGTTTTCGAGCTGGACTTCGAGGCGAATCTGCCGATCGTTCGCGCGTGCGTGCGCTATCGCAAGCGCGTGGTGTTTCCGTCCACCTCGGAGGTGTATGGGATGTCGCGCGACGCCGAGTTCGATCCCGACTCGTCGGAACTGGTGCTGGGTCCGATCAACAAGCCGCGCTGGATCTATGCGTGCGCCAAGCAGCTCATGGATCGCGTGATCCACGCCTATGGAATGCAGGAAGGGCTCGACTACACGCTGTTCAGGCCCTTCAACTGGATCGGCGCGGGGCTCGACTCGATCAACACCGCGAAGGAAGGCAGTTCGCGCGTCATCACCCAGTTCCTCGGGCATATCGTGCGCGGCGAACCGATCAAGCTGGTCGATGGCGGCACCCAGAAGCGTGCCTTCACGTATATCGACGACGGCATCGCGGCGCTCACGAAGATCATCGCCAATGACAACGGTGTAGCGTCCGGCAAGATCTACAACATCGGCAACCCGCGCAATAACTTCGCGGTAAAGGACCTGGCGCGGATGATGGTCGACCTGGCGCTCACCTATCCCGAATACCGCGAAAGCGCGCGCCAGGTGACACTGGTGGACACGACGGCCGACGCCTACTACGGCGGCGGCTATCAGGATGTGCAGCATCGGGTGCCGAAGATCGACAATACCTGCGCCGATCTCGACTGGACACCGAAGGTCGACATGGCGCAGGCGCTCAAGCATATCTTCGACGCCTACCGCGGCCAGGTGGGCGAAGCGAGGCGGCTGGTCGAATGAGCGGCCGATGACGTTTCTCGCGCTCAAGATCGACATCGACACACTGCGCGGCACGCGCGAGGGGGTCCCCAATCTTGTGGAAATGCTGCGCCGTCAAGGCGTCGGTGCGACGTTCCTGTTCAGCCTCGGCCCGGACCACACCGGACGCGCGATCCGGCGGGCGTTCCGTCCGGGATTCATGGGCAAGGTGCAGCGTACGTCGGTGGTCCGCCATTACGGCATGCGCACGCTGCTCTACGGCACGCTGTTGCCTGGTCCGGATATCGGCACCCGCGCGGGCGATGTGATGCGCCACGTGCGCGACGAAGGCTTCGAGACCGGCGTCCATTCGTGGGACCACACCAAATGGCAGGACGGCGTCGCCGGCGCGGGTCCGGCATGGACGCAGCGGCAAATGCAGCTCGCGTGCGAGCGCTACCATGAGATCTTCCAGGAACCGCCGCGCGTTCACGGCGCGGCCGGCTGGCAAATGAACATCCACGCGCTGCGCCTGACGCAAAACATGGGCTTCGACTATTGCTCCGATGGCCGCGGCGGATCACCTCACCTGCCGGTGTGGAACGCGGAGCTGATCCGCTGCGCGCAGCTTCCGACGACGCTGCCTACTCTGGACGAGCTGATCGGAATGGAAGACGTGACCGCCTATAATGTCGCCGATCGCCTGCTCGCGATGACGAAGATGCCGCCCGCGCAAGGTCACGTGTTCACGCTGCATGCAGAGCTCGAGGGGATGCTGCTCGCACCGGCTCTCGATCGGCTGCTCGGCGGCTGGAAAGCGCAAGGCTACGAGATCACGTCGATGCGCAGATTCTACGAGTCGATGCAGCCCATGGCACTGCCGCGTCACGAGGTTGGCCCCGGGTCGGTCACGGGCCGCAGCGGCACCCTATTAATGCAGGGACGCGAGTTCCTCGGAGAAGTGGACCTCGCTGCCTGAGCGATCACGGGCGCTGCGAGCGCGTAGAAACTATCTCGGTTGAAGTTCCTCATCGATGGAGACACGCCATGCTGGGCAAGAAAGTCACCGATTTCACGGCCGCCGCGACCGGCGGCGAATTCAAGCTGTCATCGCACAAGGGACATCCGGTGGTGATGTATTTCTATCCGAAGGACAATACCGCCGGCTGCACCGTCGAGGGAATGCAGTTCCGCGACCTTCACAAGCAGTTCGCGAAGGCCGGCGCCGTCGTCGTCGGAGTGTCACGCGACAGCCTCAAGTCACACGAGAATTTCAAAACCAAAATGGAATTTCCCTTCGAGCTTCTGTCCGACCCGGAAGAGAAGCTTTGTGCGCAGTTCGGCGTGATGAAGGTGAAGAACATGTACGGCAAGAAGGTGCGTGGGATCGAGCGCAGCACTTTCGTCGTCGACGCTAACGGCAAGCTTCTGCGCGAATGGCGCGGAGTGAAAGTGCCGGGCCATGCGCAGGACGTCCTCGATTTCGTCAAAACGCTCTGAGAGGCCGGGCCGCGCGCCCGCGGAGTGTCCCCTTTCCACCACAAACCCTGCGGTCACCCGCCGCCTCCGCACACAAGACCTTGTGTTCTGCGAGCGGGCTGGCTAGCATGAGATCGCCCCCACCCCAAGCCCAAGGAGGCCCATGGTCGAGCGCACTCTCCGTACCGCGCTGCACGTCACTAAATCCGCCAAGACATCCTCTTCCAAGCTTTTCGTCCTCGACACCAACGTGTTGATGCACGATCCCACCAGCCTGTTTCGTTTCGAAGAGCACGACATCTACCTGCCGATCCTCACGCTCGAGGAACTCGACAATAACAAGAAGGGAACCAGCGAGGTCGCGCGCAACGCGCGCCAGGCGTCGCGCTATCTCGACGAGCTGGTGACCACCGCGACCGCGATCAATCCCGACGGCATCGCCGACGGGATCCCGCTCAAGGCGCACAGCGGCGGCGCCGCCAGTGGCAGGCTGTTCATCCAGACCGAGGCTATCGACACCACGCTTCCGCCCTCGCTCGCGGGAGGCAAGGCCGACAACCAGATCCTCGCGGTGGTGACACATCTGCGCCAATCGCTACCCAAGCGGTCCGTCATCCTGGTGTCCAAGGACATCAATATGCGCATCAAGGGCCGCGCGCTGGGGCTGGCGGCCGAGGATTACTCCAACGACAAGGTTCTCGAAGATACCGACCTGCTCTATAGCGGCATGCGCGAGCTGCCGACGGATTTCTGGGACCGTCATGGCAAGGCCATGGAATCGTGGCAGCAAGGTGGCCACACGTATTACCGTGTGACCGGACCGCTGTGCGCCAGTCTGCTGGTCAACGAATTCGTATATCAGGAGGCCAAAGGCCCTGGCGAGACCGCGCTCTACGCCAAGGTCAAGGAGGTGAGCGGAAGAACGGCGCTGCTGCAGACACTCAAGGACTACACGCACCAGAAGAACAACGTATGGGGCATTACCGCGCGCAATCGCGAGCAGAACTTCGCGTTGAACCTGCTCATGAACCCGGAGATCGATTTCGTCACGCTGCTCGGCCAGGCGGGAACGGGCAAGACGCTGCTCACGCTCGCCGCGGGACTCATGCTAACGCTCGAGTTCAAGGTCTACACCGAAATCATCATGACGCGGGTGACGGTCCCGGTCGGCGAGGACATCGGATTCCTTCCCGGCACCGAGGAGGAAAAGATGAATCCCTGGATGGGCGCGCTCGAGGACAACCTCGACGTGCTCAACAAGACCGACGACGAGGCCGGAGAGTGGGGTCGCGCCGCGACGCGCGACCTGATTCGTTCGCGCATCAAGGTCAAGAGCCTAAATTTCATGCGCGGACGGACGTTCATCAACAAGTTCCTGATCATCGACGAGGCGCAGAACCTGACGCCCAAGCAGATGAAGACGCTAATTACGCGCGCCGGGCCCGGCACCAAGGTGGTGTGCCTGGGCAATATCGCGCAGATCGATACGCCGTATCTTACAGAGGGTAGCTCGGGGCTAACCTACGTGGTCGACCGTTTCAAGGGCTGGTCGCATTCCGGGCACATCACGCTGATGCGTGGAGAGCGCTCGCGCCTGGCGGACCACGCGGCGGAGATTCTCTAGGCGCCGATGCTGGAACCCTGCGCGGTCATTGGAGCCCCTGCCGTGACACGATGATGTTGCGGATGCGATCGGGGTCCTGGAGCAGCCCTGGCCACCGCGCAGGGACAAGACTGCCGGCGACGTCGATCTCCCAGCACAGAAAACGCTTCGACTCCAGAAACTCGACGACGAATTTCGCGTCGAGTTCGAAACCCGCCATCATCGAGGGGCAGAACTCCAGCATCATCTTGAGGGTGGGCGAACGGTCGATGAGCTTGTTCATGCCCTTGAGGGCGAGCCCTTCGGCGCCTTCGATGTCCATCTTGATGACATCGATGTGATCGATGTTCGCGCCGACAAAGTCGTCGAGCGGCACTGCTCTCACGGTTTCACGCTCGATCGTGGATGACGGGTCGAGTGGCGCCGAGGCATTGACTTCGAGGTGGCCTCCGCCTGACCAGCTTCGATCGAAAGCCAGTGTGACGTCACCCTCCGCCGAGCTGAGCGCAACGTTGTGCACCGAAACGATCTGGTCGAGACCGTTCACGCTCACCGATGCCTTGATCAGCTCGTAAAACGACCGGCTGGGCTCGAACGCGTAGATGTGACCACCGGGTGCGATCCGCGGCGCCGCGATCAGCGAGTAGAAGCCGTGATTGGCACCGACGTCGAGGACGGTGTCCCCTGCCTTGAGCAGATTGCAGAAAGCGGTCGCGTAGTTGGGCTCCCACCAGCCGCCCAGCAGGAGATGAGTGCCGATGTCGACGCTGCGCGTGTCGACAAAGATCTTCTGCCCGGATTGCAGATAGGTCAATGCGCGATGGTCCCCGAGATACGTCGTCTGTGAATGCAGCACAGGCTGGATCGCGGCGGTACGCTGCGCGAGCGCATTCAGGCTCGACGAGAGGCTCTGGATCGCCGACTCGATGCGTCCAAGGCGACCATCGATCTCGCCCGGCATGTGCACCTGCGCTGCTTTGGATCGGAGGTCGGCGGCATCCTGGATCGCCGTCGATTCGCGCACACGAACGAAATCGTCGAAAAAATTGGGCGGCACGGCGAGCCGTGGCATCAGGTCGCTCTTCTCGCGCGCCACGTAGAAGCGGTTCAACCCGTCGAAGTACGCGAAGACATAATCCGCACCCGCCAGGCATTGCTCCCATGCGTCGTGCGCGGCGGCCTGGCTGAGCGGCGCGACAGCCTCGACGAGAACGATCCACGGACGGTGCCGATCGAGCGCCGCGCCCTCGAGGACTTCGCGTTCGGCCCCTTCGGCGTCGATCTTGAGGAATTGCACGTCGCCGGTCACGCGCTCCTGCCATATCGCCGACAACGGGCGTTGCGGCACCCGCCGAAGAACGGCGTGCCGCCCGGCGGCTTGGTGTATTTCGGCGATCGACGAGTCGACTGTCGACAGTCCCGTCTCGGCGATCTCATAGAATTCCCGCTCGGCATCATGGGCCCCGGCGAGCACGTTGAGGTTGATGTCGCGAGGGCGCGCTCGGCACAGCATCTCGTAGTACTTTTGCACCGGCTCGACGTTGATGCCGGACCAGCCGCGATCGTAGAAGGCGCGCGTCACCGAGTCGACGTCGGGGTCCTGCGCGCCGACATCGATGTAGAAACCGCGCGGAACGTCTTTCAGCACCCTCCACAGGACAACGTCTTCGTAATTCTGGGCATAAGAGATGAAGGACATGGTTTGGTCAGAGCAGCTTTAATGATTCGAGTCGCGCGCGTATCAGTTTCGCGGCATTCTCAGGGCTGAAGTGGGTCAGGATATCGTGCTGGCCACGGCGCGCGATCCGGGTCCGGAACTCGACGTCGTCGGCTAGCCGGGCCATGCAGCGACCGGCTTCCTCAACATCCGGATCGGCCCAGCGAAAGCGTTCGTCGTCATACAGGTACTGGCCCTTCCTTATCGGGACGAGCTTGTAGGGAACGAGGCAGCTGTTGTCCGGGTTCATGAATTCGAGATTTCCGGAATACGCCGTGCCGATGACCGGCTTGCCAAGATACATCGACTCGGCGAGTCCGAGTCCGAGTCCTTCAGCACGATGCAGCGAAACGTAGGCATCGGCCACGCTGTGCAGACCGGATACCTGGCTGCGACTCAGGAAGCCGTCGGTCACGAAAATCCTGGGGTCGCCGCCGATCAGGTCCATCAGCTGCCGATACTTGGCGGGATTGTTGGCGCCGTTGATGGACTTGATGACGAGGCCCACGTCGGTTCGCGCCGGATCGAATGCATGTTTGAAAGCCGCAATCGCCCCGTCGGGATTCTTGCGCATGGCGAAGGAGTTGAAGTCAAAGCTGAACAGAAATATAAACTTGTCCTCGGGGAGCTCGAATTCGGCTCGCGAGTACTCTCGTTCCAGCTTGACCGCGATCGGCGTAGGCACCTTGAAAACGGGTTTCGCAGTGACGCGCCGCATGGCCTCGGCGATGAACTCGGTCGCTACCCATATCTCGTCGATTTTCCCGATCGCATCGGTCCACTCATCGGGTATCTGCTCGAGCTCCCAGAACCAGAATCCGATGTTGTAGCGCCGCGTCCCCGCGACTGGCTTCATCAACGGCGCAACGGGTTTCATCATGTCGGGGTTGAGGCAGAACAGCGAGCAGACGTAGGGCAGATCATGCACGATATGCGCCGCCAGCGTGCGGTCGGCCTGCCGCGTTTTCAGGCGCATGTCGACATCGCGAACGGCGAAAGGAATGCCCTCGAGCTCGCACGACCTGGCGATCGCGCGCAGATTTTCGCCCAAGCCGAACTCGCCGTATGCGAAGCCGACGAGATTGACGCCGGGTTGCGGCACTCGCGTCCTGACCGAATCGTGGTTGGCGAGGACGGCTTTTGCGATGTCCTCGAGCGTCTCCAGCGGAAACGCGAGTACGTGGCCCACCTGAAAGGGCGACTTCAGGAAGTGAAGACCCCAATGGTGAGATGAAGGTGCATAGGGATTCGGTGGCAACTCGGCCGCACGTGCGCGAGCATAGAACTCCCGAAACATCGCGACCTGCTGCACCTCAGAGCGAGCGCGCTCGTCCGCCGACGACGGCGCTGAAACGATTCGCCTGGTGAAATCCTTGTGCCCTACGAATACCGGTTCGGCCAGCCACACTGCCCGAAGCGCAAAATCCCAGCCGAATGCATCGTACGATTCCCGGAAGCCTTGTATGTCATCGTACAACTTCCTGCTGAAGAACAAATTGCCGACGGCGACGGCGACGAATGACTGATGGATGAAGGAAAAGCCCACGGTATCCGACTCAGCAATCGCGCCCAGTCGCTCGGTCGCGCTTCCGACGACAGCGTTCCCCTCGGGACGAATGGTCCCGCCTGCCGCGTCGACGAAGGCCGCATCGGAAAAGCCCCATGACCTGCCGCGCCGTGCAACGGCGTCTACGAATCGCTTGATTCGGTCGCGCCCGAACACGTCGCGTCCATCGAGAACGTTGACGAACGCTCCCGACGATGCACGCACGCCCGCATTGATTCGCGAAGCAGCGCTTGCGGACGGGCTCTTCACCCAGCGGTGCCTGATGTTGCACGCGATGATCAGATCAAGCACAGGCTTCGAAGTCTCGACTGCGCCAACTGACTCGACGACGACGACTTCGATGTTCGGGTAGGACTGCGCAACGACCGACTTGAGCGCGTCGAGCATCCAGTCGTCCCGCCCTTCGGCGAGGAATATCACGCTCACGAGCACGGCTTCGTCGCTGCAGGTCGCCGCATCCTGGAAGCGCGAGTATTCGGCGCGCTTTTGGGTCGCGATCAACGTGTCCTGGCCTGCGAGCGCCTGGGTGAACAGGAATCCGACGTCGGACCAGATCGCGTACTGAACGGCAGATGTGACGCCGAATGTCTGCATCGACCGTGCCGCCTGCAGAACCTTCGCCAGACCCGCCGCCGGGTCGCCTTCTTCGAAGTCGCAGCGTCCGAGGATTCGCAACGCCTCGGGATGTCCCGGGGTGGTCTTCAGCACGTCAAGGCACAAGGCTCTGGCGTCGGCGAGCTTTCCGGATCCTAGGCAGGCCGCGGCGTCCTGCAGTACGATTCCAGCGTTGCTCGCAATGGGTGCGTGCAGGTTGTCGGGCGCCGATTCAAGCGTGAGGCGACCGTGACAATCCTTGTATCGCTTCCCGCTTTCACACGGGCAGCGATCGTTTCG
>DASXBS010000107.1:0-10477 GCA_036491555.1 Casimicrobiaceae bacterium | reverse complement strand
CCTCCGAAGCGATGCTCGCCAGCTGCGCCGCAAAGCTGCGCAATGCCGGGCTCGACGCGCCGCTGTTCCGGCAAAGCATCGCCGAGCTCAACCTGCCTTTCCGCTACGTCGCAGCTTTCGTCGCCGCCGGCTCACTGCAGTTGCTGACCGCGCGCGACGCGCTGCGCGATGCGCTCGCGTGCCTGCGCGCGCACTTGGTCGAGCCTGCGGTGCTGCTGCTCGACCTGTTCGTGCCAGAGGCCGCGCAGCATCCACCCGGCGCGCCCGTTATCGAGTTCCGGAACGTGGTCCTCGCCGACGGCTCGCAGATCATGCATCGCTGCGAAACCGACGCCGACGCGAAGCGCCGGCGCATCCAGATTGCCAGTCGCTACGAGCGCCGGCAGGAAGGCCGCATCGTCGAGCGCGCCGACGAGACGATTGCGTACACCTGGCACAGCGAAGACGAGATGCTCTCGCACCTGCGCGCCGCGGGATATTCGAGCGTACGCATCGAGCCGCCCGCGTGGCCGCGGGGCGACGGCCGCGGCTACGCCGTCGTCGCGCACGCGTAAGGCCGACGGCTCAGTCGGCTGCGCCGGCGTCGGGATTGCGCAGTCCGATCAGACTCATCGCCTTGAAGGTCATCACTGTCTCGCCACGCTGATTGCGCACCTCGATCGACGACCGCACCAGCCCGCGATCCGGACGTGATCGCGAGCGGCGCGCGCCGTCCACCACCACGCGCACCGACAATGCGTCGCCGGGACGCACCGGCTTGATCCAGCGCAGCTCGTCGATGCCCGGCGAGCCCAGGCTCGATTCCTCGCTCAGATAGTTCTCGACCAGCAGGCGCATGGTCAGCGCGGCGGTATGCCAACCGCTGGCGATGAGTCCGCCGAAAAAACTTCCGCGCGCTGCTTCCGGGTCGACGTGGAACGTTTGCGGGTCGTAGCGCGTCGCGAACGCGACGATCTCGGCTGCATCGACGACGATTGGTCCACCCTCGAAGCGCGAGCCCGCCGGGTAATCCTCGAAGTAGCGAACCGGACGCGCGTTGGCACTCATGCGCCAAGCACGAGCGAGGTTCGATCGGTACGGCCCGGTCTCCCGCGCTGAATCATCACCAGCTGCCCGAGCTTCCACCGCCGCCCGAGCTTCCGCCGCCGCCGGAAAATCCTCCGCCGCCTCCCGACGATCCTCCCGACGATCCACCGCTCGACAACACGAAGCCACCGACATTCGCCGAGCCTTTGGTCTTCATGTCCAGTGCGGCCTTCTGGTACCACGGCATGCGCGAGAGGATCAGCTTGACGATCGGATAGCCGATCACATACGTCGCCAGAACGATCAGCGTGCCACGCGCGCCGACGATCACCAGTGGGAACATCGCCCAGAATGGAATCAGGAACACGTAAAGGAACCAGCCCACACCCGGCGTCATGATGCCGACGAAGGTGAACAATCCGATGATTCCGAAAATGAACGCGCCCATGAGGATGCGCTCCGGCCATGCCAGATCCGGCGTGTTGAAATGCACCGACGAGGCGCCCTCCGACGACGAGGAAGACGCGCTCGTTCCGGCGGCCGCGTCGCCTTTGCCTTCCAGCGTCGCAATGATCGCGTTCGCGCCCTCGGTCACGCCCTTGTTGTAATCGCCGCCCTTGAACGCCGGTGTCATGACATTGCGGATGATGCGGCTGGCCTGCGCATCGGTGAGCGTTCCCTCGAGTCCGTAGCCGACCTCGATGCGCATCTTGCGATCCTTGGGAACGACAATCATCAGCACGCCGTTGTCCTTGCCTTTTTGTCCGAGCTTCCAGTTGTCGAAGACGCGGGTCGCGAACTGCTCGATCGCTTCGCCGTCGATGGTCGGCACGGTGAGGACGACGATCTGGTCGCCGGTCAGCTGCTCGTGCGCCTTGAGCGAGTCTGCGACCGCGTCGCGCGTCGCCGGCTTGAGGATCTCGGCGTTGTCGACCACGCGTCCGCTGAGGTAGGGGACGTCCGCAGAATGCGCGAGCACTGCGCTCGCGCACAAGGTGACGACGGCGACCAGGCGCAGCAGCGCACTGGCCGGCACACCTGCGCGCGGCGCGCTCCGGCACATTGCGCAAGCCGGCAATAGGGATGGGGGCATGGGGCTCATCGGGCGCCGCGCTCGTCGATCGGCCGGTCCGCCAGATCGTTGGCGCCATCCGATTCGACGCCAATCCCCTTCTCGCGCAGGAGCTCCTCGAGGCGCTGCAGACCGTTCTGTAGCGCCAGCGAGGCGTGGCCAGCGGCGAGATGCGCTGTCATCGTCGCGATCACCGAGCGCCACTGCGGCTCGCCGACCTTGCCGTCGAGTCCCGAGTCGGCGACGATCTCGACGCGGCGCTCGAACACGCTGACCAGCAAGAGCATGGCGTTGCGCCCGCGCGTGTCGAACAGCCGATGGCGCAGGAACATCGACTCGGCATAGTGGCGGACTTCCGCGGCGGCATGCGTCGCGTTGAGAAATATGCGCGCATACGCGGGAATGAAGATCGCGATCAGCGCGTCCGCCGCGCCCGTGCCGAGGATCGCCAGCACGTGCACCAGCGCCGCGTGCGCCGACACCCAATCGGGATGCAGCCAGTCGAAGACGAAGACGGCGATCCCGGCCAGCGCCGCACCCAGTGCGAATGCCTTCCACGGAAGCTCCGGGTAGTGGTCCGCCTTGCCGATCACGCCGGCGACCACCTGTACGCCCGCGCGCGCCTCGAGTTGCGCCGTACGCACCCGAAGTGCTTCGGCTTCGGAGCTCGAGAGATACACTATCGTTCGCCCGGTCAGACCGGCGCGTTCGCGTCCAGGCGAAGGCGCATGTACACCACGTCGGGCAGCGGGTTGGCGTAATACGGCGCGCACTCGGAAAATCCAAGTTCCGCGTAAAGCGCGCGCGCCGACGTCAGACGCGACAGCGTGTCGAGCACGAGCTCGCGGTAGCCGATGAAGCGCGCCTGCGCCACTATGGCGACGGCGAGCTGGCGCCCCCACCCTTCGCCACGCCGCGCCGGCTGCACATACATGCGCTTGACCTCGCCGACGCGATCGTCGAGCGCACGCAGCGCGACGCATCCGAAAGCGCTGGTGTTCACGGCAGCGAGCAGAATGCGCCCGCTCGGCGGCGCATAGGCGCCAGGAAGCTCCGCGAGCTCGCGTGAAAAGTCCTGGAAGCACAAGTCGACGCCCAGCCATTGCGCGTATTCGAGAAACAGCGCGCGCGCCTGCTCGATATCTTCAGGGGAGTCGGCCTGGTGGATGACGGCCTGCGGTGCACTGCGCTGCTGCGACCGCGCTACGAAGTCTTGTCGCACGTTCCGATTTTCACTTCGGTGCCGGGGAATCCGCCTTGCAATTCCTTCAGGCGCAGGACTGCCTGCGCCGGCGGGTCGCGCACGACCAGCGCCGTCTGCTGGATCGCCTGGGTGCGCTGCCCGACTTTGGCGTTCTTGATGCCTTGCGCCTGGAGCGCATCCAAGCGCGCCTGCGCCGCCTCCTCGGTGCGAAACGCACCCAGCGATATCGACAGTCGCTGCGCCCCGGCGTCGATCACGCTCGCATCGCGGATCCCGGAACTCTTCAATTCGTCGACGCGCCGATCGGCGGCGGCCTTGGTGGCCGCAGGAGGCAGGAAAAGCCAGTAGCTGGCGATGACCTCGACTTTTTTCTGCGTGGTCAGTCTGGCGAGATCTAGCGGCTCGATCAGGGACACCGCACGCGCACGATCGCTTTCGGACAGCGGTCCCCACTCGACGCAGACGTCGGCCAGCGCAGCGACCTTGGCGGGACCGAGCGCAGCGACTTGTTGCGCCGTAAGCAGCTTGATCTTGTCGGGCTGCACCTGCTGCGCAAGGCGAACGCCTTCGCCTGCGCTCAAGCTGTCGAGCTTGATGTACCCGAACAGCGTCAGGTTGGCCAGCAGAAGAAGAAAAAAAAGCGTTCTCATCGGGCGTCGCGGCTCATTCGGCCTGGGCAAGCACCAGAGCCCCTTCGAGCACCAGATTATCCACGACCTCCACCGGACCCGTAAGGTGGGGGGCAAGCTCGCTCGCGGCGCCTCCCGAAAGCACGCACTTCACCGTAACGCCCTCGCCGCCCAGGCGCGCGCGCATTTGCTCGATCGCGCCGCATACCGCCTGCACCGCACCCGATGCGAGCGCGTCGGCATTGTTGATGGGAAAGTCCGCGTAGCGCCCCGGCGGCATTTTGAGCGCAGTGTTGGCGGCCAGCGACTGCAGCTGCAGGTTGAGTCCGGGCACGACGACGCCGCCCAGGAACGTCCCGCCCGCGTCAAGCGCGTCGATGCTGATCGCGGTGCGAACATTGACCACCACGCACGGCGCCGGGAACAATTCTTCCGCCGCGCGCGCCCGTGCCGCGACCAGCGCTGCCCAGCGATCGGCGGCGAGCTGCGAGGGAAGCGCATAACCGTTTCGGACGCCGCATGCCTGCTCGTGCGCGATCAGCCATTGCGGCATCGTGCGCCAGCGAGTGAGCTGCGCCTCGACGCGCACGCGCGTGGCCTCTCCCGCAACGTTGACGCCGACCGCGCTTACCGGCCGCGGCATGTTCTGCCAGCTGCGCAACGCGAGCGTGCCGATCTCCTGGTTCGGAACGGCACCGCGCGCGAGCCAGCCTCGCTCGCCCGCTAGGCCCCACGCGAGCCGGCTGTGGCCGCAATCGAGGACCAGGATCAACGCCGTGCTCCGCGCACCGACACTTCGCCGCTGACGAAGCGCATGCGGCGACCGTCGCGATCGAGCAGCAGCGCACCGCGCTCGTCCACTCCCGCCACCATCCCATGCGTCACGCCTCCGTTGGGCAGCCGCACCTCCACCAATCGATCGTGCAGCGCATGTCGCCGAAGCCATTCGGCGCGAAAGGCCACGAACCCGTCGCGCGCGTAGCGCGACAGCACTGCGTGCAATTCGGCGGCAATCTCGGCGAGCAGTCGATTGCGATCGACCGGCGCCGCAATCGAGGCGAGATCGGTGACCGCCTGGCCGATGCCCTCGCGCAGCGACTGCGGCAGCCGCACGTTGATGCCCACGCCGACGACGACGAACGACGGTCCCAGCGCATCGCCGGCAAGCTCGATGAGCATGCCGCCGAGCTTGGCCGCATCGTGAACCAGATCGTTGGGCCATTTGAGGCCGACCCCGTGAACGCCCGACGACTCGAGCGCGCGCGCGATGGCGACGCCGACCGCGAGCGGCAGCGCCGACAAGAATCCCACCGGCTGCTCGAATTTCCAGCCGAGAGTGAACGTCAGGCTGCCGCCCGCCACCGCGCTCCAGGCCCGGCCGCGCCGTCCACGACCAGCGTGCTGCCACTCGGCCGCGAGCAAATGCCGATGCAGGTCGCGCTGTGGGCTACGGCGCAGCAATTCGCTGTTGGTCGAATCGATGCTGTCGACAACTTCGATCGTCATGCCGGGCGCGCGTGCCCCCAGCGCCGCGACGATTAGCTCGCGATCCAGAAACGGCGTCGCGCCGATCAGGCGATAGCCGCGCCCGCGCACGCGCTCGAGCGCGAGTCCGCCAAGCTCGGCTTGCCGCAGCAACTGCGACACGCGTGCCCGGGTCATGCCGATGGCGGCGGCAAGCGACTCGCCCGAGTGCAGCTCGCCGTCGGAAAGCCGGCGCAGCAGTGCGAAGGCCGGCGGCGAGAGGGTCATCGGATCATCGCGCTACGCTTTCAATACGCCGCGCCGAATCTGGTCGAGCTCGATCGATTCGAACAGCGCGCGAAAATTGCCTTCACCGAAGCCCTGGTTGCCTTTGCGCTGGATGATCTCGAAAAAGATCGGGCCGATGACGGTCTGCGTGAATATCTGCAGCAGCATCTCGTCCTTGGCGGGAGCGCCGTCGATCAGGATGTGATTGTGCTTGAGGCGCGCGACGTCTTCCTTGTGCCCGGGCAGGCGCGTCGGAAGCAGATCGTAGTAGGTGTCCGGCGTCGACTGGAAGGCGACGTCGCGCAGGCGCAAATTCTCCACTGTCGCGTAGATATCGTCGGTGCCGAGCGCGACGTGCTGGATGCCTTCGCCGTGATACGCCACCAGGTATTCCTGGATCTGGCTCTTGTCGTCGGAGCTCTCGTTGATGGGAATGCGGATCTTCCCGCACGGGCTGGTCATCGCTTTGCTCTTCAACCCCGTGAGCTTGCCCTCGATGTCGAAATAACGAACTTCCCGGAAGTTGAACAGGCGCTCATAGAAGCCCGCCCATTCCTCCATGCGCCCGCGGTGCACGTTATGCGTCAGATGGTCGATCAGGGTCAATCCCGCGCCGTGCGGATGCGGGTCGACGCCGGAAAACGGGACGAAGTCGATGTCGTAGATGGAGACGCCGCCGCTTGCCCCGGCACCGGGATAGCGGTCGACCAGATAGATAAGCGAGTCACCGATCCCCTTGATCGCCGGGATGTTGAGCTCCATCGGTCCCGGGTGCGCCTCCACGCCCCACGCACCCAGCCTCACCGCCTCGCGATACGCGAACGCGGCGTCCCTGACGCGAAACGCCATCGCACAGATCGACGGCCCGTGCACGCGAGCGAAGCCCTGTGCAAAACTGTCGGGCTCGGCGTTGACGATGAAATTGACGCCGCCCTGCCTATAGAGCAGCACGTTTTTCGAGCGGTGCCTCGCCACCGCGGTGAAGCCTAGCTGCTCGAACAGTCGGCCGAGCGCCGCGGGATCGGGCGCGGCGTACTCGACGAACTCGAATCCGTCGGTTCCGAGCGGATTGTCCCAGAGCGACGGCGCTGCGGCACTTGCCATGTCGACCTTTCAGACGATCTTCACGCCGGCAAGTTTTTCCTGCGCCTCGATCAGCGACGCGACGTACTTGTCGCCGAAACCGAGCAGGTTGGCGGTCACCAGGCTCTGGTGCACGGCTTCGCCGACGATCGCCGGGACCGGCAGGCTCTCCGCGAAATGCGTGTAGTAGCGAAGGTCCTTCATCGCGTTGACCAGCGTGAACTTGAGCCCGGTCAGGTCGCCGCCTTCCAGCATCTTGCCGACCATCATCTGGAATATGCCCGAGTTGACCGCTCCCGCCGAGATGACCTCGTGCAGCTTCTTGATCGACACACCCGACTTGGCGCACGCGGCGCACGCCTCCGCGGTGGCGGTGGCGATCGCCTGCGCGATGAAATTGTTGACGAGCTTGAGCATGTGGCCATGGCCCGGAGGGCCGATGTGGATCACGTTCTCGCAGTACGCCGACAACACAGGCTCGAGCTTCGCGAACGTCGCATCGTCTGCGCCGACCATCGTATTGAGGCGCCCCTCCTCGGCCTCCTTGGGCGTGCGTGCGAGCGGCGCGTCCACGTAGAGCACGCTTTTTTTCGAGAAATCGTCGCGAATCTTCGCCGTCGATGCGGGCTCCGCGGTCGAGGTGTCGACCACGATCAGTCCCTCGCGTGCCGCGCTCATGATCCCGTTCTCGGCGTAGACGATCTCCTCGATCTGCGGCGAGCCGGTCACGCACAGGATGATTACGTCGGAGGCGCGCGCGAGATCGGCGTAAGTCTTCGCTTCCTTGGCGCCCGCGGCGAGGATGTCCTCGGCGGCCTTGCGGTTGCGGTGGATGCGCACCGTCAGCGGAAAACCCTTGGCGACCAGGTTCTTCGCGATGCCGTGGCCCATCAGGCCGAGACCGACGAAGCCGATGCGTGGCTTTTGACTTGTCATTCCTAAACTCCGGAGAAGGCTTGCGCGCACGTGCGCAAAGCCACGCCGCATTGTACCGCGCGCGCGGGCGCGTCTCAGTGGACTGTCAGTCGACCGCGACCGGTTCGGCGGCGGGAAGGCTCGAACGCCAACGCTCGTACCATGTGAGCGCGATGCCGCTGCCGGCAATGACCACGATGCCCGCCATCGTCCACGCATCGGGGAACGATCCGAACACAAGCCACCCCGCCAGTGTCGACCACACCAGCTGGGTGTAAGTAAACGGTGCGATCGCCGAAGCCGATGCGACCTTGAACGCGCGGATGAACAGCAGGTGGCCGATCGATCCCATCACGCCGATGCCGACGAACATCAGCACGTCGGATATCGGGTACCACGCGTTGTAGTGAAAGAACGGCACCGCGATCGAGAAGATTATCGTTCCAACGACGCTCGGGATAAACAGCAGCACCATCAGATCCTCGCCGGCAAGCTTGCGGGTCATGATCTGGAACGTTGCGTACAAGCCGGCGGCGGCAAGCGCAAAGACGGCGGCGGGAGTGAGCACCTCGGTCCCCGGGCGCACGATCAGCAGCATGCCGACGAACCCGGCGATGACGAATGCCCAGCGCGGCTTGGTCAAATGCTCGCCGAGCAACCATCCTGCCATCAGCGTCACCAGGATCGGTGCCGTGAAATTGAGCGCGGTAGCCTCGGCGATCGGCAGGTATTTCAGCGCAGAGAAGAAGCACAAGCCGGAGCACACCAGCACGCATCCGCGCACGACGTGAACCACCGGTCGAGTGGTTCGGATAAGCTTCCAGCGAAGCGTCGGCCCGAGCACCGCGAGCATGATCAGCATCTGCGCGCCCCAGCGCGCCCAGACCAGCAGCGGCACTGGATAGCGCTGCGACAGGTACTTGACGGTGACGTCGACCGAAGTGAAGCACGCGCTCGCGACGACGACGAGCAGCGCCGCCGACAGCGGCATGTGCGCGCCGGATTTCACGCGCGCTTGTCGATGGGATACGAGCGGGGAGCAGCGGCGATCAAGACGTTCGAAGCGAAACTGGAGCACCGCGCGAAGACAGTGCCACGATTCTACCAGAGCGCCCCACCGCTTCCGACCGCCTCCGCGCCCGCGTGGAGTAAACTTTGAGGATATTCGCGTGCTACGCGAAGCGTCGAGGAGTTCGAATGACTGCGTCCCGAATCGTCTTGCACGCGCTGATGGCGTTGACACTGGCGACAATCACCGCCGCCGGAACCGCTGCCGCGCAGGCACCGAGTGCGGCGCCGAGCGCGCAGCGCAACAAGGTGGTGATCCAGGTCAGTGACAACGATCCCGGCAAATGGAATCTCGCGCTCAACAACGCGAAGAATCTGCAGACGGACCTGGGCGCCGCCAACGTCGACATCGAGATCGTGGCCTACGGTCCAGGCCTCGGCATGCTCAAAGCCGAATCGCCCGTCGGCAGCCGCATCGACGAGGCGAGCCTCGCCGGGGTGAAAATCCTCGCCTGCGAGAACACCATGAAAGGGCAGAAGCTCACCACCGCCGACATGCATGCCAACATCGGCTACGTCAGCGCCGGCGTGGTTGAGATCATGACGCGCCAGCAGCAGGGTTGGGCGTACATCCGTCCCTAGTTCTCGTCGCCGTCAGCGGCGCTTTCACGCGCGGTCCGCGCATCAGGAGCGCAGGGTCGCTACCAGGCGCTGCTGGTGGCGGAGCAGCTCGAGCGCATCGAGCACGCTGGTCACGACGACGTCGGCAGCATCGACGGTTTCAAAAGAGGCGCCTTCGCGCTGTATGACGGCGATGCCCAGGGCCGCGGCCTCCAGCATTTTCCGATCGTTGCGCCCGTTCCCGACGGCTACCACGCGGTCGGCGTCGAGGTCACGAACGTATCTGAGCTTGGCCTCAGCCTGGTCGGCCGCCGGCAGGATGGTCAACCGCAACGGCATTCCGCCGAGTTCCTGCGCGGCGCGCGCGAACGTATCTGCGGTAATCACATGGATCGACAGCGTTTGCGAAAGCGCGCCAATCAGCGGCGGAACGCCCGGCAGAAGCGTGCCATCGGCGGCGATCGTTCCATTGAAGTCGAGGACCAGGTGCTCGAGATCCAGGTCCGCGAACCCTGGAATGCGCAGCGACATCATGGCGCCTGCGGCTCCGATCAGGTGTCGATCAGAATGACCTCGGTCGGCGTGCGCGTGCAGAAGGTGTGGATCTGTTCGCGTCGCACGAGATCGAGCAGCTTGTCTGCTTCGTCGGGCGAGACGATGAACTCGACCATTACCGGCAGGACCTCGGGAAGCTCGAAATAGCGCTGCTCGTGGATTACCCCGTGACGCCCGTAGCCTGCCGTGGCGAAGAACGCAGAGCCGCCGTGTATGCCTATTTCCCTGGCGCGCGCGAGCAGCCAGTCGTACAACCGCTCCTTGCCGTGCGTGCGCGGCTGATGCACGTAGAATCGAAGCGCGACTGCGTTCATGCCTGACCTCTCCGAATCGCCGAAGCCAGCTGGAGCGGGTGAAGGGAATCGAACCCTCGTCGTAAGCTTGGGAAGCTTCTGCTCTGCCATTGAGCTACACCCGCGGCGGCCTCCATTATCCCGGCACTCCCTTGTGCCGTACAGCGCCCTTCGCAGCCCTCCCTGGCCACGTCGATAATTGTCACAAAATGTGATCCACGCCCACCCGCCCGCGTTTGCGCCATAATTAACGATTGTCAGGGACTGACCAGGACGCCATGCAGCGTCCAGGCGGGAATCTCCGGTGGTTGCCGGAGGT
>DASXBS010000106.1:0-2397 GCA_036491555.1 Casimicrobiaceae bacterium | reverse complement strand
AACGGTGAAGTCGCTAATACCCCAGGTAGTAAAGGTCTTGTTACGCGGGTTTGCGTGAGATTCGCGTAACTTTTCGGCGACGTCGATTCGCCGCAACCTCCTGATCTGTAACACGAATTGGTGGCGCGCCCGGCAGGATTTGAACCCACGACCCCCTGGTTCGTAGCCAGGTACTCTAATCCAACTGAGCTACGGGCGCTTAACGAACAATTATACCAAAATCCCGCGCCCGCTCGAAGCGAAACCCGCGTCGACCCGCCTAATGGCGCATGGCTTACACTGCGCGCCTTCCCCAGCGGAATTGGATGGTGATGGCTTTGCAAGGACCGGTCGATGCGATCTGCTTCGATCTGGATGGCACGCTGGTCCATACCGCGCCCTGCATCGCCGCGACGCTGAACGCGGTGCTCGCCGAGCGTGGCATGACGCCGATCGACCCGTCAATCGTGACAACGTTCATCGGCGGTGGCGTGCCGCGTCTGCTCGAACGCGCGCTGCGCCATCTCGGCGTGTCGCCGCTGGCATCGACCGTCGACACGATGCTCGACCGCTACCGCGCGCTGTATTTGAACGCAGCGGGGCCGCCTCTGCTTGCCTATCCGGGTGTGGCGGAGGCGCTTTCCGAGCTAGCCCAGATGAGCATCAAGCTCGCGGTCGTCACCAACACTTTCGAGCGTTTCGCACAGACGATCCTCGCGCGCTGCGGCATCGCGCAGCCGATCCGGCTGATCGTCAGCGCGGACACGCTGCCTCAGCGCAAGCCCGATCCAGCGCCATTGCGCTACGCCTGCGACGCGCTCGGCGTCCCGCCCGAGCGAACCGTGTTCGTGGGCGACTCGAGCAACGATGCGCTCGCCGCCGCCGCGACGCCGATGCGCATGGTTTGCGTTACGTACGGCTACAACGAAGGCAAGCCGGTCCGCCAGCTTCCCTGCGCCGTGAGTCTGGAATCGATGCGCGAGTTGCCAGGGTGGGTGCGCGCCCAGCGTGGTTAGCGCAACTTCGGCAACCGCAACCACAGGCAATTGCGGCCGCCTTCGTAGACGTAGCGCGCGCCCTCACCGATGTGCATCACCAGCAGGAGCCCGATGCCGCCGACACGGCCCGAGCGCAGCGTGTCGTCGGCGTCGGCCTGAAGCGCCCGCATATGCGCGAGGGTGTCGTGCGGCGGCGCCTCGTCCTGGTAGGCGAGCAGGACTGCATCAGGTTCGACGCTCAACGAAACGTAGATCGCTGCTTCGCTGTCGCCACGGTGCCCGTGCATGACCGTGTTGGTGAACAACTCCTCGACGATGAGCGTCAGACGCATCGCATCGGCGCTTGTGACATCGTTATCGCTACAGAATGTCTCGACGAACACCGCGGTTTCCGGAAGCGCGTCTAGTCGCGCCCTGAACGTTCGCTCGCGCGTGGCGCTCATGGCTTCCGACCGCGACATTCGGTTAAACTCGATTTGCAACCTCGGTTCGGCCGGCGAGCGTCCCCAGCGACGCAGAGTGACGACGAATCGCCGGTTAGGTGCGTGGCCATCCTCGGGGAGCCTTCATGTTTATCGCGCGACCGCTCGTGACCGTCCTTTGCTCTTGTTGCCTTGCGTTGACGCTCGCCGGGTCGGCGTTCGCCCAGGACATCGGCCAGGTGAAGATCGTCAAAGGCGACGTCAGCATCGAGCGCGATCGGCAGTCGATGCCGGCCATCGCGGGCACCCGGCTGCGCACGGCGGACGTGCTGAAGACAGGCGCCGACAGCTCGGTCGGCGTCACCATGAGCGACAACTCGCTGCTCTCGGCCGGGCCCAACAGCATACTGTCCTTCGACCGCTACGCGTTCGACAGCACCACCAACCAGGGCCAGTTCGATGCGTCGCTGAAGAAGGGATCGCTCTCGGTGGTCTCCGGGCGCATCGCGAAGCAGTCGCCGGATGCGATGACTGTGCGCACGCCGGCGGCGATACTCGGCGTGCGCGGCACCGAGTTCGTGGTAAGCGCCGATGACTAGCCGGCGGTGTTCTCCGATTGGGGGCGTGCTTGCAATCGCGCTCGCCGTCCTCGCGCTCGCCTCGTGCGCCTACAACAAGGGCAGCGTCGTCTTGCTGCCGGAAAAGGACGGACACGATACCGCGGTCGTCGTGACTCAGGGTGACAAGCAGGTCGTGCTCGACCGACCCTACGCCGCCGCGCAGCAGACTGCTTTCGGCGCGCGCACGTATCAGTCGAGCGAACAGGAGGTCGCGAAGACATTCGGCGTAGCGCTCGCCGCGCAACCCGCTCGCCCTGCTCGCTTCACGCTGTATTTCGTCGAGGGCAAGGACGAGCTGACCGAGGAATCGCGGCAGACCTTCGAGAGTGTGTTCGCGGAAATACTCAAGCATCCGGTGCCCGACATCGTCGTCATCGG
>DASXBS010000105.1:0-2825 GCA_036491555.1 Casimicrobiaceae bacterium | reverse complement strand
CGGTTGAGCGCGCTCAGCCGTGAGAATTCGCGCGGCGAGCACTGGGTGAGGCCGGCGCCGCCCTGCTCGGCGTTCGAATCTGCCGTCATCTCCCCGCGGATCGCGGCCTTGCCTGCGAGCTCGGGATGGCTCCGGAGAACGACGAGTTGCGTTTCGACCGGCGCGCCTCGCAGCGCCGACATCATCGCTGCGTGCAGCGCGTCGACGTCGGAGAAGGGCCGCTTTTTCCACGCGGCGTCGGCGATCCAGGGCGAATGCTCTACGATGCTGCCCAGGCTTTCTGTGAAGGCGGCGCGGTCGAGCGCATTGATGTCGGCGAGCTTCATGCCGCCGTGCGCCAGGGATGCATCTGCTCCCAATGACGCGCGATGTCGATCCTTCGCGCGAACCAGACGTCCTCATGACGGCGCGCGTAGGCAATGAAGCGCGACAGCGCGGCGACGCGCCCTGGGCGGCCGGCAAGGCGGCAATGTAGTCCGATGGACAGCATCTTCGGCGCATCGAGCCCGGCCGGATCGCCCTCGGCATACAGCACGTCGAAGGCGTCCTTGAGATAGGTGTAGAACTGCTCGCCCGAGTTGAAGCCCTGGGCGGTGGCGAAGCGCATATCGTTGCTATCGAGCGTGTAGGGAACGATCAGCAGCGGCGTGCGCGCATCGTGCGCGTCCACGGCTGTCCAGTAGGGGAGATCATCGGCGTAGCTGTCGGCGCTGTAGCTGAAGCCGCCATGCTCGACCAGGAGGCGCCGCGTGTTCGGGCTATCCCGGCCGGTGTACCAGCCTTCAGGGGATTGTCCCGTCAGTCGACGCAGGCTCTCGACTGCGCGCGCCATGTGCTCGCGCTCGACTTCTTCCCCGATCTGCTGATAGGAAATCCATCGCCAGCCATGCGAGGCGACTTCATGGCCATCTTCCAGAAAGGCCTGCGCGACGCGAGGGTTGCGCTCGAGCGCCAGGGCGACTGCGAACACCGTCGCTGGAACGCGGTAGCCGCGCAGGCATCGCAGCAGTCGCCAGACGCCGGCGCGCGCTCCATACTCGTAGAGCGACTCCATGCTCATGTGTCGCGCGGCGTACGCCCGCGCCGAAACGATCTCGGAAAGGAACACTTCCGAGCCCGCGTCTCCGTCCTGCACCGAAGCCTCGGCGCCCTCCTCGTAGTTGATCACAAACTGCAGCGCAATGCGTGCTGCGCCCGGCCAGCGCGCGTGAGGCGGACGTTCGCCGTAGCCGACGAAGTCTCGGGAGGAAGGGGGTACGAGGTCCACAGGGAAGGGCGCTCGCGCGCTACCTTAGTTGTCGACAATACTGCCAAATATTGTTGACACCGTCAACGCAGCTTTGTTTACAATCGAAGCCCTTACTCCGGTCGCTTGCTCGTCATGCTCAACGCCGCTCCAAATTCACGCCGTCGTCACGCGCGCTCGTTGCGCCGGTCGCCGCGGCAAAGTGCGCGCGCGCCGCACGCTTCGCGCCCGGAAGCGGCACAGCGCATCTACGATCACATCGTGCGCGCGGTCGAGGAGCATCGGCTGCCGCCCGGCACCAAGCTCGGAGAGGAAACGCTGGCCGAGCTGTTCGCGGTGAGCCGGGCGCGCGTGCGACAGGCGCTGCATCACCTTGCGCTCACTCACATCGTCACGCTTCACCCCAACCGTGGCGCCTTCGTGGCCGAGCCTTCGATCAACGAAGCACGCGCGGTGTTCGCGGCGCGCCGGCTGGTCGAGCCACCGCTGGCCGCTTCACTCTTGGGACGGCTCGGTATGACCGAATTCCAGCGCCTGAAGAAGCACGTCGTCGCGGAAGAGGCGGCGCGCGGCGCGCGCGACCGCCACGAAGGCATCAAGCTCTCGGGCGAATTCCATGTGATCCTGGCCGAGCTCGCCGGCAACAGCGTGGTCACCGACATGATTCGCGGCCTGGTCGCGCGCTCTTCGCTGATCATCGCGCTGTACCAGCGCGCGGGAAGCGTCGATTGCGCGCCCGACGAGCACGGCGAGCTCGTCGAGGCGCTCGCTGGGCGTCCCGCGCGAGTGATCGAGCGGCTCATGGATCATCATCTTCGCCACGTCGAGGCGGGACTGTCTTTGAGCGTTCCGGAGCGCGCAAGCGTCGACCTGCGCGCAGTGCTCGGCGTTACCATGCGTTGAGATCGATCATGGGCAAGTTGACCACGCATGTACTCGATACCTCGCGCGGCGCGCCTGGCGCGGGGATCGCGGTACGGCTCTATCGCGCCGGAGCGGACGGCTACGAGCTGGTTGCGCGCGCGACCACCAACGACGATGGGCGCTGCACGGCGCCATTGCTGGACGGCAGTGCATTCCTCGCGGGTCGTTATCGCCTGGTCTTCGCCGCCGGAGCGTATTTCCGGCGCGTCGGCAGCGCGCTCCCGGATCCTCCTTTCGTCGACGAGGTCACGCTCGATTTCGGCGTCGCCGACACCCATGCCCACTACCACGTGCCGCTGCTGGTGTCACCGTGGAGCTATTCAACCTACCGTGGCAGCTAGCGCCAACGATGGAAGCCTACGCCAGCGACTGGCTGCAACTGCTGCTGCGCTGGGTACATTTGATCACTGGCATCGCATGGATCGGATCGTCGTTCTATTTCGTCTGGCTGGACAATCACCTTCTTCCTCCGCGCTCGCAGGCCGATGCCGACCAGGGTATCGGCGGCGAGCTGTGGGCGGTGCACGGCGGCGGGTTTTACGTCGTGCGCAAGTTCAGGATCGCGCCCGAGTCGCTTCCCGAGCCGCTGCACTGGTTCAAGTGGGAGGCCTACTGGACATGGATCTCAGGGTTCGCGCTTTTCGTCGTCATGTAT
>DASXBS010000104.1:0-15782 GCA_036491555.1 Casimicrobiaceae bacterium | reverse complement strand
CAATCCGTCCAATCCGTCGCTCTCATAACGCCGGCATTGCCGGCGAAATTGTCGCTCCGAAACACCCACCAGATCGGCCGCCTACTCCTGAGTAAGCCGATGCTCGCTCCAGCGGTCGTACACCTCTTCAAAGCGCATGGTCCTGATCTCCTGTAACACCCTCGCCCGGCCCAAGGTCCCCTCCTTTCAAGAAGGCCAAACCTTAAGCCGGACATTTCATGTGTTACCTGGACCGGACATTCCTCATGTTACTAACAGATCTCCGACGGCGTTCCTTGCGCCGGCTTGGCTCGGCTGCTATACTCTTTGGCTATTTTTCCGTGCGTGCAGGCCGGACACAGCAGCTCCGAAGGGGCAGCTTAAAGTTAAGGCGGCCCGACGACCGTTCAGCCAGAGAGGATTGGATACATGCCTAGCGTTCGCGTTCGCGAGAACGAGCCCTTCGAAGTGGCCCTGCGCCGCTTCAAGCGCACCATCGAGAAGACGGGACTGCTCACCGAGCTTCGCGCCCGCGAGTTCTACGAAAAGCCGACTGCAGAACGCAAGCGCAAGCTGGCCGCTGCCGTGAAGCGCCATTACAAGCGCCTGCGCAGCCAGCAGCTGCCTCCAAAGCTGTACTGAAACAAGCTGTACTGAAACGTGTGGCACCGTCGGGTGCCGGCAGTCGGAGGACGAGGGGCGAAGCGATTCGCCCCTTTGCATTTGTTATCCAACCGTTGCATTGAGCGGCCTGGGCGCCGCTTAGTTTCGAAGGACCGTCGATGGTACTCAAGGCACGCATCACCGAGGACATGAAAAACGCCATGCGCGCGAAGGATGCTTCGCGGCTGTCGACCATCCGCATGCTGCTTGCCGCGATGAAGCAGCGCGAGGTCGACGAGCGAATCGAGCTTTCGGATGCCGACGTCGTGGGCATCATCGATCGCATGATCAAGCAGCGGCGCGAATCGATCGCTGCGTTCGAATCCGGCGGCCGACCCGAGCTGGCGGCCGCCGAGCGCGGCGAGATCAAGCAATTGCAGGCGTACATGCCGCAGCCATTGAGCGACGGAGAAATCGACGCGCTGATCGCTTCGGCCATCGCCGCCTCGCCCGCGAGCGGCATCGCGGCGATGGGCAGGATCATGGCGGCGCTCAAGCCACAGCTTGCGGGGCGCGCCGACATGACGCAGGTATCCGCCAAGGTCAAGGCACGCCTCGGCGCCGCCTGAAATAACTCGGATTGCGCTCGCGGGCGCCCTCCGCTTCGCGCCAGCCTCGCCTATAATGGATTGAGAAGGACGGCCCTCGCATCGACGAAGGGTTACGGCTATCTGCAGCGATAAGATCATGATTCCCAACGATTTCATTCAAACGCTGCTGGGTCGTGTCGATATCGTGGCGGTCGTCGACCGCTACGTGTCGCTCAAGAAAGCCGGCGCCAACTATTCGGCGTGCTGTCCGTTTCACAGCGAAAAGACGCCGTCGTTCACCGTCAGCCCGACCAAGCAGTTTTTTCACTGCTTCGGGTGCGGCGCGCACGGCACCGCGATCGGCTTTCTGATGGAATATGCCGGTCAGTCTTTTCCGGATGCCGTCGAGGAGCTTGCGCGAGATGCCGGGCTCGAAGTCCCGCGTCAGAGCGAAGGTTTGCCGGTCGCACGCTCCGCTGATGCCGACCTGTCCGCAGTGTTGCTCGAAGCCGCGCGTTTCTACCGCGCCGTACTCAAGGACTCGCCACGGGCCATCGACTATCTGAAGGGCCGCGGGTTGACCGGCGAGGTCGCCGTGCGTTTCGGCATCGGCTATGCGCCCGATGACTGGCAGCCCCTGGCGCGCGCGTTCAACGACTACGACGATGCGTCGCTCGAGGCCGCTGGCCTGGTCATCGCAGGCGACAACGGCAAGCGATACGACCGTTTTCGCGACCGCATCATGTTTCCGATCCACGATGGCAGCGGGAGAGTCATCGGGTTCGGCGGGCGCGTCATCGACCGCGGCGAGCCGAAGTACCTGAACTCGCCGGAAACGCCGCTTTTCTCCAAGGGTCGCGAGCTTTACGGCCTGTTCCAGGCCCGTCCCGCCGTGCGTACGGCCGGCCGCGTGGTCGTGGTCGAAGGCTACATGGACGTGGTGGCGCTCGCCCAGCACGGCGTCGAGTATGCGGTCGCGACCCTGGGCACCGCGACCACGCCCGTGCATGCGCAAAAGCTGCTGCGCATGACCGACACGGTGGTCTACTGCTTCGACGGCGATGCCGCGGGCCGCCGCGCGGCTTGGCGGGCGCTCGAGAACACGCTTTCCGCGTTGAGCGATGGCAAGACCGTGCGCTTCCTGTTCCTGCCCGAGGGCCAGGACCCCGACGACTACATCCGCGGCCACGGCAAGGCGGCGTTCGAGGCGCTGGCCGATGCGGCGATGCCGCTGTCGGACTTCCTGCTGGCGGAGCTTGCGACGCGGCACCCGCCGACCTCCGCCGAAGGACGCGCCGCATTAGTCAACGCGGCCAAGCCGCTGCTCGCGGAACTGAGCGCTCCGATTCTGGCGACGATGCTGCGCCGCGGCCTAGCCGAGGCCGCGCGGCTGTCCGAGGCTGATCTGGCCGGACTCTTGCCGCAAGCCGCGCCGGCGGCGACTTTCCGCTCGCCGCCACGGCCTGCACGCGCTCCGGTCACGAGCGCGGGGCGCCGGCTCCTGCGGGTGCTCACCTTCAGACCCGGCCTTGCCGCAGGCTTCGAAAGCGGGCTCCTGAGTGAGGAAAGCGCCGAGCACGCTGCGGTCGAGTTCGTCCAGCAGATCGCGCGCGGTCATACCGATGAAACCACCACCGCGGCGCTCCTCGAGGCGGCGCGCGGCAGCAGTCACCAAGGCCTGTTCGACGAGCTCGCCGCTGAAATTTTCGATTGGGAGGAGAGCTATGACGCGAACGCCGAACTGGCTGGCCTGGTCCAAAAGTTGAAGCGCGACCGCGAAAGCGCTGCGCTGAGAGAGATGGTGCGTGCCCGAAGCCCTGAAGAGTGGTCGGCGGAGCAGCGCGACCAGGTGCGGGAGTTTCGTCGCGCCGAGGTTGCGCCGCAAGCTCGGGACAAATGAGGCGTTTACGCATGTTATAATTTGAAGTTTTCCTGAGTCGGCCCAACCTTGGCTTCAAGGGTAATGAAGAGTCGCTCTAGACCCCAAAGCACCCCGCCCGCGTCTGCCTGTCGCACGCGTGCCTAAAATGCAGGACCATCATGGCCAAAAAGCAATCCAAGCCCGCCCGCAAATCGCCCGCCAAGTCCGCCCGCCGCAGCGTGCTTAAGGCTAAGGCACGGCCCAAGGCGAAGCTCGCCAAAAGGTCCGCGGACGCGCGCAAGCCCGCACGATCTCTGCGGACTATCGGAAAAGCGTCCAAGCCGGCAAAGCGCAAGGTCGCGCCGAAGGCGGCTGCACGCAAGCCCGCGAAGCCTTTGGCGAAGCGCAGCGCGCCGAAAGCCAAGGCCGCCAAGCCGGTCGCCAAAAAGCTGCCGGTGAAACCGGTTGCCAAGACGACGGCGAAGCCCGCGCCCAAGCCTGTCGCCAAAGCCTCCGTCAAGCCGTTGCCCAAAGTCTCCGCCGGCAAATCGCAGGCCGGTGCGGGCGGAAAGACACCCGCCGCAGCCAGCGGCAAGGGCGGCGCGCAGGCTCCCGCCGTGAAGCCCTCCGCGGGAGAGATCGCCGCTCGGCTGTCGGCACGCCGCACCGAGAAGGCACTCGCCGAAGGCAAGGCGCGCGGCAAGAACGGCGGCGTCGAGCTGCGCAAGGTCGAGCTGACTCCGGCCGAGGCCGAAGCGCGCAAGACACGGCTCAAGAACCTGATCGTGCTCGGCAAGGAGCGCAGCTACCTGACCTACGCCGAAATCAACGACCACCTTCCGGATGACATCCTCGACGCCGAGCAGATCGAGGGCATCATCTCCATGATCAACGACATGGGGATCCAGGTCTACGACGAGGCGCCGGATGCGGAAACGCTGCTGATGTCGGAGGCGGCGCCGACCGCTGCGGCCGACGACGTCGACGAGGAAGCCGCCGAAGCCGCCGCGTCGACGCTCGATTCGGAATTTGGCCGCACTACCGACCCCGTGCGCATGTACATGCGCGAGATGGGTTCGGTCGAGCTGCTCACCCGCGAAGGCGAGATCGAGATCGCCAAGCGCATCGAGGAAGGCCTCAAGTACATGATCATGGCGATCTCGGCGTGCCCGATGACGGTGGCGCAGATCCTCGAGCTCGCCGCCAAGATCGAGCGCGACGAGCTCAAGATCGACGACGTGGTCGATGGTCTGATGGACTTCAACGAGAACGTGGAAGCGATCACCGACGACAGCGAAGAGGAAGAGGACGAGGAAAGCGAAGACAACAGCATCGCCATCGCCGCCGAGAATCTCGAACGCCTGAAGGTTGCCGGACTGGAGCGCTTCGGCGTGATCCGGCGACTGTACACGCGCATGCTCGCGGTGCTGCAGAAGGACGGGCACAAGGCGCCGAAGTACATCGAGCTGCAAAAGAAGATCTCCACCGAGCTGATGCAAATCCGCTTTTCGGCGCGCCAGGTCGAGCGGCTGTGCGACAGCGTGCGCTGCGAGGTCGACAACATCCGCCAGACTGAGCGCAAGATCCAGGATCTCGTGGTGAACAAGGGCGGCATGCCGCGGCCTGAATTCATCAAGAAATTTCCGGAGCACGAGACCAGCCTGCGCTGGATCGACCGCGAGATCGCCGGCGAGTACGCCTACAGCGAGGCGCTGACGCGCTACCGGCAGGCCATCGTCGAGCAGCAGCACAAGCTCCTCGACCTGCAGAAGCGCGTGATGATCCCCTTGAAGGACCTGAAGGAGATCAACAAGCAGATGTCGACTGGTGAAGCCAAGGCGCGCAAGGCCAAGCGCGAGATGACGGAAGCGAACCTGCGCCTGGTGATCTCGATCGCGAAGAAGTACACCAATCGCGGCTTGCAGTTCCTCGACCTCATCCAGGAAGGCAACATCGGCCTGATGAAGGCGGTGGACAAGTTCGAATACCGTCGCGGCTACAAGTTCTCGACGTATGCAACGTGGTGGATCCGTCAGGCGATCACGCGCTCGATCGCGGACCAGGCGCGCACCATCCGCATCCCGGTGCACATGATCGAGACCATCAACAAGATGAACCGCATCTCGCGGCAGATCCTGCAAGAGACCGGGCAGGAGCCCGATCCGGCGCTGCTGGCCGAGAAGATGGAGATGCCCGAAGAGAAGATCCGCAAGATCCTCAAGATCAGCAAGGAGCCGATCTCGATGGAGACGCCGATCGGCGACGACGACGACTCGCATCTGGGCGATTTCATCGAGGACGCGAGCACGGTCGCGCCGGTGGATGCCGCGGTCAACGCGTCGCTGCGCGACGTGTGCAAGGGCATCCTCGACACGCTGACCCCGCGTGAAGCGAAGGTGCTGCGCATGCGTTTCGGCATCGAGATGAACACCGACCACACGCTCGAGGAAGTCGGCAAGCAGTTCGACGTGACTCGCGAGCGCATTCGCCAGATCGAGGCGAAGGCGCTGCGCAAGCTGCGCCACCCGTCGCGTTCGGAGAAGCTGAGGAGCTTTCTCGAAGGCGAAGGCTGACCCGCTTCCGCGCTCTACCCAGACGCCCCGGCCCCGCCGGGGCGTTTGCTTTTGCGAGCATGAAATTTGCGGGCGATGCAGCGCCTGCTCCGCGCTCGCGCCAATCCTGCCCGAACTCACAACCTCCAGTCCGCGCCGACGGCGCGACGCGGCCGGCGAAGCTGTCGATCAATAGCGCGCGCTGCCCGGCGTGCGCGGGAACGGAATCACGTCGCGCACGTTGGCAAGTCCGGTTGCATACGCGACCGTGCGCTCGAATCCGAGTCCGAAGCCCGCATGCGGAACGGTCCCGTAGCGGCGCAGGTCGCGGTACCAGCCGTAGTGCTCGCGGTCGAGCCCGCTCTCGGCCATGCGCGCATCGAGCACGTCAAGACGCTCTTCACGCTGGCTGCCGCCGATGATCTCGCCGATCCCTGGGGCGAGCACGTCCATCGCCGCGACGGTTTTTCCATCGTCGTTGAGCCGCATGTAGAACGCCTTGATCTCGCGCGGATAGTTCATCAGGATGACCGGCTTGCCCGCGTATGTCTCGGACACGTAGCGCTCGTGCTCCGACTGAAGGTCGATGCCCCACTTCACCGGGAACTCGAACTTCTGCTTCGCCTTTTCCAGCACTGCGATCGCCTCGGTGTAATCCATGCGCACGAACTGCGTATCGACGATGCCCTGCAGCTTGGCGATCAGTCCTTTCTCGATACGCTCCTCGAAAAAGGCCATGTCGTCGCCGCGCTCCGCGAGCAGCGTGCGGAAAATGTGCTTGAGCAGCGCCTCGGCAAGCGTTGCGTTGTCGGACAGGTCGGCGAACGCGATCTCGGGCTCGATCATCCAGAATTCCGCCAGGTGGCGGCTGGTATTCGAGTTTTCCGCACGAAACGTCGGGCCGAAAGTGTAGACCTTGGACATCGCCATGCAGTAGGTTTCGACGTTGAGCTGGCCCGAGACCGTGAGAAACGCTTCGCGCCCGAAAAAATCCTGCGCGAAATCGACCTTGCCCGCCGGAGTGCGCGGAAGGTTCATCAGATCCAGCGTCGACACCCGGAACAGTTCGCCCGCACCCTCGGCGTCCGACGCGGTGATGATCGGCGTGTTCACCCAGTAGAAACCGTTCTCGTGAAAAAAACGGTGAATCGATTGCGCTATGGTGTGACGCACACGCGTGACGGCGCCGATGACGTTGGTGCGCGGACGCAGGTGCGCGACCTCGCGCAGGAATTCGAGCGAATGCGCCTTGGGCTGAATGGGATACGAATCGGGATCCTCGACCCAACCGACGACCTTGATATTGGTCGCCTGCATCTCGAAGGGCTGACCCTTGGCGGGGGAAGGCACGATCATTCCGGTCGCCTCGACGGCGCATCCGGCGGTCAGCTTCTGAATCTCGGTGGCGTAATTGGCGAGCGCGGCCGGCGCGACGACCTGTACCGGATGAAAGCCCGATCCATCCGACACATTGACGAAGGAGATTCCCGCCTTCGAGTCGCGACGCGTGCGCACCCAGCCGCGAACCGTCACCGGAACGTCGGCGGGCGCCTCGCCCGACAGAATGGCCGCACACGACAAGACGCTCATCCGCCGCACCCCATCCGCGAACGCAAGCCGCGCGCTGTCGCCCTCGCCCCAATCTTCATCGCATCCTCAAGTGTCGATCGTCGTGCGATTCGCCTGCCGATCGTCGATTCTATCGTGCGCTGGTCGTCGCGCGGGTGACCCGGCGCCGCCCCGCGCCCAGATCGAGCGTGACCACCATTTGGTCCGAATCGTTGGGATCGCGGCGCACCGTGAATCCCATGTCGCGCATGAAGGCGAGCATCGGCGAATTCATCGTGAGCACGTTGCCGATCATGCGCGCATAGCCGCGCTTCGCAGCGACGGCGATCAGCCGCTGCAGCAGCAGGCGGCCGACCCCCCGGTGCTGCCATGCGTCGCCAACGACGATGGCGAACTCGACGGTCTCCCCATCCGGGTAGGCGACGTAGCGCGCCACGGCGACGATGTGCTCCCCCTTCGTTTCCTCGTCGCCTTCGTCGAGCGCGACGAGCGCCAGCTCGCGGTCATAATCGACCTGCGTGAAGCGCGCCAGCATCTGCGGAGTCAAGCCCGGCAAATGCTGCATGAAGCGCATGTAGCGCGTTTGCTGCGACAGCGACGTGACAAATGCCTGTTCCAGCTCGGCGTCCTCGGGACGGATCGGGCGCACGCGCAGCATCGTCCCGTCGCGCAGCGTTATTTCGGAGTCGAGCTCGGCGGGATAGGGGTGGATCGCCATGTGACGGTAGCCCGTCATCGCCGCCGGGCGTGATCCGTCGATGGTGGCGCGCGCCGCAACCACCCATGCAGTACCGCGACGGGTGACCACCGGCGACAGCTCGAGTTCGGCGAGCCACGGGAGCGCGCACACCAGTGCCGAGACGTTGAGCAGCAGCGCGACCAGCGGCTCGTCGACGAGCTCGCGCCCGCGCGAGCCGCGGCGGATCAGCTCGAGCGCCAAAGCCCGGTTTAGCGGCGGAAGCATCAGCGCGCGTTCGCTACCGGGCGCACGCAAATCGCCGAGCGCGATCACCGGGCCGAAGACGGCGTCGGAATGCACTGCGACGCGCACGGTCATCGTACCGGAGTCGGGGACGAGCGTCTCGAGCGGCTTGCGCACCACGACCGGTTCGTTTCGCCGCGCGCGACCACGCACGCGGCGCAGCTCCGCGAAGGCATCGGCCAATGCGACTCCGGTGCGCAGCCGCGTGCGCGACGGTGCGTCGCCTTCGTCGCTTTCGAACTCGACCGAAACCGGAAAGCCGAGCTGGCGCGCCGCCACATGTGCATCGTCGAGTCGCATGACCACCGCCATCGGCATGCTGACGCCGAAAGCGGCGAGCAGGACCTGCGTCTCACCGAGATTGAGCGTCGAGCGGCCGGCGGCGATGGCGTGATCGCGGACGCGCAGTGCCGCCGCGAGGTTGGGCAAAAGCGGCTCGGGCTGCGGCGGCGGCACCTGCAGCAGCCATTCCTGGTTGCGTCGGTAGCTCGAGAGAAACGAGAACGCCTCGACGGCATTTTCCGGCGTGTGGAAATGAACGACGCCACCGGCCTCCAGCGCGGCATGCGCCTCGGGACGGTCGATCGAGCCCAGCCATGCCGCAAGAATTGGCTTGTCGGAACCTCTCGCCGCGTCGGCCACTGCGCGCGCAGTATCGGTTGCCGGCGCCGCAGGGACCGAGACGTGCATGACCAGCACCGCATCAACGCCACGATCGGCGATCAGCGTGCGCAACGCCATCGCGAATTGCTCCGGAGTAGAACCGTTCTCGAGGTCGATCAGCCCCGCCGGCGCGCCCTTCTGCGGCACCCATGCCTGCAAAGCCGCGACGCTTTGCGGCGACAGGCTCGCCAGCGCGACATTCATCTCGGCGGCGCGATCGGCGGCAACGACGCCGGGACCGCGGCCGTTGGTCACGATCCCCATTCGATTGCCGCGCGGGATGCGCCCTGCGCCGAGCATGAGCGCCGCCGCAAACAACTGCGTGTAGGTGCGCACGCGCACGGTGCCCGCGCGCTCGAGCACCGCATCGAACACGCGGTCGGGGTCGATCGCGGGAGATGGCGCGGGCGCGGTGAGCGAGCGCCCCGCCTTGAGCACCACCACCGGCTTGGTGCGCGCCGCGGCGCGCAGCGCCGAAACGAAGGCACGGGCGTCGCGGATGCGCTCCACGTACAGCACGATGCTGTCGGTCTGCGCATCGGCGAGCGCGAATTCCAGGACCTCACCGAAATCCACGTCGGCGGCGGCGCCGAGCGTCACGACCGAGGAGAATCCGACGCCCGCGGCGTGCGCGAAGTCGAGCAGCGCGCCGGCGATCGCCCCGGACTGCGTAATCAGCGCAAGCCGCCCGGAAACGGCTTTCGCGGTTCCGGAGGTCGCGTCCAGCCCGATGACGGGGCGCATGATCCCGAAGCTTCCCGGTCCGAGCATGCGTATGCCTGCCGCACGCGCGCGCGCGGCGAGCTTGCGCCGCCATCGCAAGTAGGCCTCGGGCCGCGATGCGGTGGTGCTGCTCATCACGACCGCGGCGCGCACGCGCCCCCGGCATTGATCGATAGCTTCCGGAACGGCTTCAGGTGGCACGCAAATGACGGCCAGATCCACCGGACGATCGATCGCACGCAGCGAGCGATACGCCTTGCGACCCTGCACGTCGTTGTGGCGCGCATTGACGAGGTATATCGGTCCGCGAAAGCCGCCGGCGAGCAGGTTTTCGCAGACGATGCGGCCGAGCGAACCGACGCGGTCTGATGCACCCATCAACGCGATCGTGCGCGGCGCCAGCAGCGGCCACAGGTGATGGGTCGGATCCATCGGGAAGTCGTAAGTCTATCTCACCCGCCGTACTACTTCACACGGTTGTCCTCCGATTGCCAAGACGACCGCCATGATAATCAGTGACTTACGTGGTGCCGCCTTGGCAGCAATTGCCTGACATATAAAAGCCTTGACAATTGTTGTCTAGGCAATATAATAACACCATGACTACGGAACTGCTTAACGCCATGAGCGGGCACTACGACCCCAAGACCTATCTGCCGCGCGAAAGCATCGGACCCCTTTTGCATCGCGCGCGTATGCAAATTCTCGAAGACCTGGACCGGGAACTCGAGCCGCTCGACATCACGGCAGCGCAATACGTGATCCTGGTGACGTTGTCCGACCACGACGTCACCTCGGCATCGGGCCTCTGCCGAGGGGTGTCCTACGACCCGGGTGCGATGACGCGGATGATCGACCGCCTCGAAAAAAAGGGCTTGGTGCGTCGCGTGCGCCGCGCCGACGATCGTCGCAAAGTTGATCTGGAGCTCACCGACGAAGGCAAGGCGGTTCGTCCGAAGCTGATCGCCGCGGTCGTGAAAGTGCTCAACCATCGCTTGCGCGGATTCAACAAGGCCGAGGTCGAGCAGTTCGCCGAGTTTCTGCGGCGGATGGCCAGCGAGTGAAGGAAGACGCATGAGCGCTTGTGCTGCAAACCCAGGCATGAACCAAATCGAGATGACCCCAACGCTAACCGAAACCAAGAACCAACGTCGCTCGCGATGGGTCCAGATCATCGAGAAGCTGCGCGCGTGGGGACCGCTGTTCCTGCTGGCCGTGATCGTGCCAGGCGGCTCGCTGCTTGCGCTGCTCATCCTGCGTCGTCAACACGCACACGCGCACGACCAAGATCGATGACCGGAAGCATCAGAAACCTTGTCGCAAGTCTTCTGACGATTCTGCTGATGGCGGGCTGCGCCGACATGAGCGGATTGTCCAGCACCTCCGCGCAGGGCGATGCCAACGCGCTCCCATCGACGCGCTCGCTCGCCGGAACCACGCTCTCGCCGGCTGCATGGCCGACCTCCGACTGGTGGACGGCATTCCACGATACACAGCTCGATGCGCTGATGCAGGAAGCGCTGACCGGCAGCCCGACGCTCAAGGTCGCCGAGGCGCGCACGCGCAAGGCCCTAGCGTTCGCAGACAGCGCGAAGGCGGCGCTATATCCGCAGATCGACGCCAACCTGGCGATTACCGAGCAGCGCTTTCCCGAGCACGGTCTCTACCCGCCACCGTTCGCCGGAACATGGAACACATTCAACGTGCTGCAGGCAAACCTGAACTGGGAGATCGACTTCTGGGGCAAGAACCGCTCGGCGTACGAGAGCGCGCTCGACTTGGCGCGCGTCGCCGAGATCGACGCCTACGCGGCGCGGCTCGCGCTGTCGGTCAACATCGCGCAGACCTACGTGCAGCTGCAGCGCGCCTATCTGCTGCTCGACGTCGCCCAGCTCACGCTCAAGGAGCGCGAAGACACCTACGCGCTCACGCGTGATCGCACCGTCGCCGGGCTCGATTCGCGCCTCGAACTGAAGCAGGCCGAGACCGCGATCCCCGCAACCAAGGAGCTGATCACGCGCCTCGAGGAGACCATTGCAATCAATCGCAATGCACTCGCCGCGCTCCTCGGACAAGGGCCGGATCGCGGACTCGCGATCACACGGCCGGCGGCCGAAGCGATGCGCAGCCTGGCACTGCCGAGCAACGTCCCCGCCGAGCTGATCGGACGCCGCCCCAACCTGGTGGCGCAGCGCTGGCGCATCGAGTCGTCGCAGCAGAACATCGCCAACGCGAAGGCGCAGTTCTATCCCAACATCAACCTCGCCGCTTTCATCGGCTTGCAGAGCCTTGGCTCCGCGGGCTTCCTCAGTACGGCCAGCCGCACGATGGGGATCGGTCCGGCGATCACGCTACCTATTTTCGAGGGCGGACGGCTGCGCGCCAATCTGGCGGAGACCCACGCCGACTACGATGCCGCCGTCGAACAATACAACCAGGCGATGGCCGACGCGCTGAAGGACGTCGTCGATCAGCTCACGTCGTGGCGCAGCGTGGAGCAGCAGCTCGTGCAGCAGCAGGCCGCGCTCGACAGCGCGCAGGAAGCGTACAACCTCGCACTGATGCGCTACCGCGAGGGCATCGGCAACTACCTGCAAGTGCTCAGCGTGGAAGCGCCGCTGCTCGATCAGCAGAGCCTCGCCGCCGAGCTGCGTGCGCGCCAGCTCGACATTTCGGTCAACCTCGTCCGCGCGCTGGGCGGCGGGTTCGATGCATCGTCGATGCCGCTCGCATCGGCCAACCCCGCGGCTCACTGAGCGTTCACTATGGCAAACACCTGCGATCTGTCGATGTCGCATTGCCCATCGAGTCGCTGCCCGGATAGCCCACGCAAGACGATGAGCCGCGGCGGGCGGCTGACGACAATCGCGCTCGCCATCGCGTTGCTGAGCCTGATTGTATGGGGAGAGATCTGGGCGATCGAAAACGCGCCATCGCTTATCGAGTCGTGCGACTCGGTGCTCTCGACCGAAGGCGCGCCGGGCGACGCCTGCACGCGCGCATTGCCGCTGGCCGCGATCCCTGCCACCGCTCGCGTCACCACTGAATAACAAAGCGCCCTTTCGGCGCCCGCTCCAGGAATCCCGCCATGCCTGAACCAACCTCCACGCCCAATTCCGCCGCCGCACCGGCGGCCTCGACGATGCGCGCCAAGCGCAAGCGCTGGCTGATCATCGCCCTGCTTGCCTTCGTTGCCATCGGCTTGGGCTACGGCGCGTACTGGGCCGTTGCGCTGCGCGACCTGCAATCGACCGACGACGCCTACGTCAACGGCAACGTGGTGCAGATCACGCCGCAGATTTCCGGCATCGTTGTTGCCATCGGCGCGGACGACACGCAATTCGTGAAGGCGGGGCAGACGCTCGTCCAGCTCGACCAGGCCGATGCGAAAGTCGCGCTCGAACAGGCGGAAGCCCAGCTCGCGCGCACGGTGCGCGAAGTGCGCAGCCTGTTCGCCACGTCGGCGCAACTGCAGGCGACCGTCGAGATGCGCCAGAGCGAGCTCGACCGCGCCAACGGCGACGTTGCGCGTCGCGAGCGGCTGGCCGCGTCCGGCGGCGTTTCCGGCGAGGAGCTTTCGCACGCGCGCGGGGCGCAGAACACCGCGCGAGCCGCGCTGCTGGTGGCGCAGCAGGATCTGCAAGTCAACCGTGCGCGCATCGACCGCACGACCGTCGAGAACCACCCCGACGTGCAGAACGCGGCGGCCAAGGTTCGTGAGGCGTACCTTATCCTCGCGCGCACCACCCTGCCGGCGCCCGTGAGCGGCTTTGTCGCCAAGCGCGCGGTGCAGCTCGGCCAGCGCGTGAGCCCCGGCGCGCCGCTGATGGCGATCGTGCCGCTCGACCAGGTTTGGGTCGACGCGAATTTCAAGGAGCCGCAGCTCGCAGCGATGCGCGCAGGACAGCCGGTGAAGCTGGTTGCAGACCTGTACGGCGGCAAGATCGTGTATCACGGCCACGTGGTGGGATTCGGCGCAGGCACCGGCTCGGCTTTCGCTCTGCTGCCCGCGCAGAACGCCACCGGCAACTGGATCAAGGTCGTGCAGCGTGTGCCGGTGCGGGTTGCGTTGGACGCGCAGGAATTGTCGGCGCACCCGCTGCAGATCGGGTTGTCGATGGAGGCCGAGGTCGATACGCACGACCGCGGCGGCGAGCGCCTGCCTCAGGTCGCGCAAACGGCGCCGGCGTATGCGACCGACGTATTCCACTCGGTGGATGCGGCCGCCGATGACCATGTCAGGGCGATCATCGCTAACAACGGCGGCGCCGCCGCACGCGTCGCGCAGTCGCCGGGGGCAAAGCCCGCCCCGACGGCGAACGTTCAGACGACGCCGGAAGCCAATCGCAAGGCGGTCGCCAGCACGCGCGAGCGAGCGCTGTAACACGCCCCCTGCGCGGACATGGCTTCGGATCGCGTGCCGAACGCACCGCCTGCTTCAGCGCAGGCTGCTCCGGCTCACCCACCACTGAGCGGTGCAACGCTCGCGCTGGGTACGGTTGCGCTCGCGCTCGCCACCTTCATGAACGTGCTCGACACGTCGATCGCCAACGTGTCGATTCCGGCGATCTCGGGCGATCTCGGCGTCTCGCCGAACCAGGGTACGTGGGTGATTACCTCCTTCGGCGTGGCCAACGCGATCTCGCTACCGCTCACCGGCTGGCTCACCCAGCGCTACGGGCAGGTGAAGCTGTTTATGGCATCGATCATCCTGTTCGTGCTGGCGTCGATCGCATGCGGCTGGGCGCCTTCCATCGAAGCGCTGATCGTGTTTCGCGTCATCCAGGGCGCGGTCGCCGGCCCGATGATCCCGCTGTCGCAATCGCTGCTGCTGTCGAGCTACCCGAAGGAGCGAGCCGGGTCGGCGCTCGCGATGTGGGCAATCACGACGTTGGTGGCGCCGGTCGTGGGGCCCCTGCTCGGCGGCTGGATCACCGACAACATCTCGTGGCCGTGGATTTTCTACATCAACGTGCCGGTGGGCATCATCTCGGCGTTCGCCGTGTGGATGATCTACAAGGACCGCGAAACGGCGACCTGCAAGCTTCCCATCGACGGCGTCGGCCTGGGATTGCTGGTGATCTGGGTGGGTGCAATGCAGATCATGCTGGACAAGGGCAAGGACCTCGACTGGTTCCATTCGGGCCAGATCGTCACCCTCGCGCTCGTCACCGTGATCGGCTTCGTCATTTTTGTGATCTGGGAGCTGACCGATCAGCACCCCGTGGTCGACCTGAAATTGTTCGCGCGTCGAAACTTCTGGACCGGCACGGTTGCCATGTCCGTGGCCTACGGATTGTTTTTCGGCAACCTGGTGCTGCTGCCGCTGTGGCTGCAGCAATACATGGGGTACACGGCGACTTGGGCGGGTTGGGTGCTCGCTCCGGTGGGCCTGTTCGCGATCCTGCTGACACCGCTAGTCGGCCGCTACATCAACAAGGTCGATCCACGCGTGTTCGCCACCTCCGCGTTTGCGATTTTCGCGCTGGTGCTGTTCATGCGGTCGCGCTTCAACACCAACGCCGACCTCATGACGCTGATGATCCCCACGATCATCCAGGGCGTGTCGATGGCGGTATTCTTCATTCCGCTGATCACGCTCGCACTGTCCGGTCTCTCGCCGAGCCGCATTCCGGCGGCGTCCGGGCTATTCAATTTCGCGCGCATCAGCGCAGGCTCGTTTGGGGCTTCGATCGCGACCACGTTCTGGGACCGTCGCGCGAGCCTGCATCACGCGCAACTCGCCGAACGTATCACCGCCTACGATCCGAACTCGACGCAGGCGCTCGCCAACATCCAGGGCTCGGGCTTGACCGAGCCGCAGAGTCTGGAGCGCATCAACCGCGTGATCGATACGCAGGCCTTCATGATGTCGGCCAACGATGTATTCTTCGTGTCGGCCATCCTGTTCATCGTGCTCATCGGCGTGATCTGGCTGGCGCGCCCGGTCAAGGCAAGCGCCGACGCCAGCGCTGCAGCTGCGGCGCATTAACGCCGGGCTATAATCGCGCGACATCGCAGGGCCTGTAGCTCAGTTGGTTAGAGCAGAGGACTCATAATCCTTTGGTCGCTGGTTCGAGTCCAGCCGGGCCCACCAGCATCAAGCGCGCTTGCGCGTAAGTGACCGCTAACGCCTGACAGTCAATCCACGGGGCCATGAGGCGACGGCGAACTGCTCCTACACCGATGAGCGTTTGTTGGTCACCCCCAAGCGGTCCCTTTCCGAGGATCGCGCGAAGCGATTCGTGTTTTTGGTCTTT
>DASXBS010000103.1:0-3110 GCA_036491555.1 Casimicrobiaceae bacterium | reverse complement strand
GCACCTTCAGGTACGCGGATCGCACCGTCGCCTGCGCCTGCGCCCGCGCGTTCGCCGACCCGTTGTCTCGATACGATCCATTGTCGGGATTGTAGCGACCGTTGTCCCGCTGGTTCCCTCGGTCCCACTGGTGGTCGTGGGCCACATTCCCGCGAGGGCCTTCCCAATGGCCGGCAAAATACTGCCCGCCGGAATAGTACGGCGCGACCCAGTAGGCGCCTTCATACGCGGGCCGCGACCAGTAGCCATCGTGCCATCTATAGTGGCCACCCTCGAGCGACTGATAGCCCTCGATCCACACGTAGTCGGGACCAGGCTGCGGAGGCACACGGTACGCCCGCGGGGCGGGCGGTTCGCCGATGTGGACGCCAAAAGAAACCTGAGCGTGGGCCGTCGCGGTCGGAGCGAGCAGCACAGTGGCAAGCGCCAATGTCTTGAGGAGCGTTTTCATAAGCAAACACGAGAGCAAGCGATATGCCAGTTACTGTGCCCTACAGCAGAGGCATGGCATGCCATCGGCGTGCAGCGCCTGTTCCGGCGCAGATGCGCGGCATCGCCCCGATTGCGTTCGTCACCGCAGGTGGACCGGCTTCAACAAGGCGTGGCGCAAGGCGCGGGTTGCTGCCGCACTGCCCTGGTCGGATCCCGCACGACTTTCCGTCGCACCGCGGTCCGCAATCTGGTGCGGGCTGGGGTGCCTGAGTGCGTCGCATATTCGCGTTCCGTTAGGTCGGCCTACCGACGTATGCTGCGGCACATGAGCACCAGGAACACCGTCGCCTCAACCGGCATCAGCTTCGGCAGTGCGCTGGCCATCACGATCTCGTGGTCGAAGTGGCACTCGATCCTCTGGGCCGTGATCCATGGGATCTTCGGCTGGTTCTACGTGGTGTATTTCTGGTGGTCTCGAGCAGCGAGGTGAACGGGCATCACAGATCACGTCTGGTCGATTGGCGCTGGAGGGCCGCTGAGGGACGGGGATCCGCACTCCGCTGCGAGAAGGCCGGCCGCCAATGCGATCCCGAGGCGTCTCATGTCGAGGGCGGTGATTCTTGAAAACCACTGGTGCCAAGTGTCGTTGCCTTGAACGGACAATTAGAGATTTCGAAGCACGACTAGCGGGCTGAGTCGCAGCACCCGTGACGCCGGGATTGCCGACGCCACGCCGGCGGTGGCGAGCAACAGCGCCACGGCGCCGCTGATCACCGGAAGGTCGATGCCGGAAATCTCCGGCATGAGCGACGCCAGCAGCCGGCCAACCGCCACGGCCAGAATCACACCGAGCACAGCCCCACGCAGGACGGGACGCAGTTGATCCTGAACGGCAGTCCTCCACAGCTCGCGGCTCTCGCATCCCAGCGCGAGGCGCACACCGAATTCGGGCATGCGCTCGGCGATCGTGCGCGCAGTCACGCCCGCAATGCCGATTGCGCCGAGCAGAAGCCCCAGGAACGCCAGCCCCAGCATCAGCGTCGTCCTGAACTTCTGCGGCGCCAGCGAGTCGGATAGGAATGTGTCGATCGACTGAATACGGTCTAGTGCGAGCAGCGGATCGACGCTCGCGACCGCGGCACGCAGCGGCGGCGCGAGCGCGACGGGATCGCCGTTCGCGCGAAGCACGATGGCCATAGGAAACGCGACGTTCGCCGTCTGCGACCACGCCGCGTACAGCGTCGGCTCAGGCGGCTGCAGCAGGTCCACGTCGCGGACGTCGTCGACAATTCCAATAACGGTCATCAGCGCGCCATTCGACGTGCCGCGCCGTAGTCGGCGGCCGATCGGATCGACGCCGGGCCAGTAGCGATCCGCGAACGAGCGGCTGACGACGGCGACGAGCGGCGTCGACAGCGAGTCCGAGGCCGCAAACACGCGGCCCTTCAGCATTGCGATCTGCATCGTCGCGAAGTATGTGTCGCTGACGCGCCGGAACTGGACTGTGTAACCCGAGCCGTCGGGTGTCGGCGCGTTCTCGATTTCCGCTGAGGTCTGATACGAGAAGCCCGGCAGAAATCGATTCATGGTTGCGCCCGCCCGCGCGACGCCCGGAATCGCCGCGGTCCGCTCGAAGATGCGCTGCATGACGGCGATGCGCTCGGGTCCGTTGGCGTAGCGTGATGGCGGCAGCTGGAGCTGCGCCGTCAATACGCCAGCCGGGTTGTAGCCGAGTGCGAGCCCCCCGCTTCGCGCGAATGCGCGCGCGAGCAGGCCGCCCGAGACGAGCAGCGCCAGGCACAAGGCGGTCTGGGCGACGAGCAGTGTCGTTCGCCACCGGCGGCGTTCGCGCGGACCGCTGGATCGCAGCGTGGCGCTGTTCAGTGCCGGCGCCGTGCCCGACGCATTCAGCGCCGGCAGCAGGCCGGCGGCGACCGACGACACGATCGTGCATCCCATCGCATACATCGCGACGCGCCAGTCCATCGTGACCGCGCCGAGCACGTTCGTGGTCGCGGGGGAGATCGCGAGCAGCGCCGGCAGGAGCCAGAGTCCGAGGATGAGCGCGAGCGCACCTCCGATCGCATTGACAATCGTGGTCTCGACCAGAATCAACCGCGCCAGTGCCGACGGCGACGCACCGATCGCGCGTCGCAATGCGAGCTCGCCGCTGCGCGACGTCACATGCGCGAGCGTCAGGCTCGCGATGTTCGACGAAGCGATCAGAAGGAGCACGAGCATCGCACCAAACAGCACGCCGAGCGGCGCCCGGAATGAGCCGTACTGCCAGTCCCGATATGTGAGCAGTCCGCCGGTCCAACCCTGATGTGTCACCGGCAGCTCGCGCGCCAGATCGGTGAAGACAGCGCGCACCTCGGCGTCGGCCTGCGCGAACGTCAAGCCGTCGGCGAGCTGCGCGATGGCCACGAGGTACGTGCGCGCCTCGTTGACCGGCGCGGATGTCGTGATACCAAGCGGCGTCCAGAGCTCGGCCTTAAGGAACGTTGGCGGAAACGAGCGCGGCATGACGCCGATGATCGTGTAGGGCACGCCATCGAGCTGCACCACGCGTCCGACGATGTCGGCGGCGCCGCCGAAGCGGCGCTGCCATGCGCCGTGGCTGAGGACGATCAACGGTTCATGGCGACTCTCCTCGTCTTCGGTGAATGTGCGACCGA
>DASXBS010000102.1:0-15857 GCA_036491555.1 Casimicrobiaceae bacterium | reverse complement strand
CGACGGGATGCGCGACGCCCAGGTCGTCACAGGTCGCGATCAGCTCGACGATGCGCCAGCCGCGGAAGTTGGACACGCCGAAATAGCGGATCTTTCCCGACCGCATCAGGTCGCCCATCGCCTCTATCGTTTCCGAAAGCGGCGTCTCGAGATCGTCCTTGTGCAGGTAGTAGATGTCGATGTAGTCGGTCGCCAGACGCTTGAGACTGTCGTCGCACGCCTGCATGATCCATCTCCGCGACAGCCCGCCGTCGAAGGGCTTCTGGGTAATCACGTTGGCGACCTTGGTGGCGAGTATCCAGCGAGCGCGCTTGGCCGCGATCGCGGCCCCGACGATGGTCTCCGACGCGCCCTTCGCGTAAACGTCGGCGGTGTCGATGAAATTCACGCCGGCGTCGAACGCGGAGTCGACGATGCGCTGTGCGATCGCAGCGTCGGTGCGGTCGCCGAACATCATCGTGCCCAGGCAGATTTCGGAGACTTCCAGACCGCTGTCGCCGAGGCGACGATATAGCATCGACATGATCGAAGCGCCTTCGCGAAAACCTCGATGCTGAGGCAAAGCACGCGCCCGTGCAATCGCCACGGCTCGCGCGTCGCGCTGCGGTATAATTCGCGTCCTCTTTCGCGGTACTTCCTTTCCGATGCACGTCTTTTTCGAGGACGACGGCGCGTTCAAGGCCGGCAGCGTCCTCGTCGACAACGACACCTCGCTGCAGGTCGAGGCGGCGTCGGGCAAAAGGCTCAAGATCAAAGCGGCGAATGTGCTGCTGCGCTTCGCCGACCCATCGCCCGCGGCGTTGCTCGCCGAGGCGCAGTCGCTGGCGGCTACGCTCGACCCGGGCTTCCTGTGGGAGGTGAGCGGCAACGGCGAATTCTCCTTCGCCGATCTCGCGGCGGATTATTTCGGCCGTGCACCACGCGCGCCGGAGTCGGCGGCGCTGGCGCTGTGCCTGCACGCCTCGCCGATGCATTTCTACAAGAAGGGCAAGGGTCGCTACAAGGCCGCGCCGGCCGAAGCGCTCAAGTCGGCGCTTGCCGGCGTCGAGCGCAAGCGTCGTGAGACCGATCAGGTCGCGCACTACGCGGCCGAGTTGCAGGCACATCGCCTGCCACTCGAGTTTCGCGACAAGCTTTCGATGCTTCTCTACAGGCCCGACAAGCAATCGATGGAGGCACGCGCGCTGGCCGCGGCGTGCGCTGCGCTGCACACGCATCCGGTCGCGCTGCTCGACGCCTGCGGCGCGATTCCCTCCACGCACGACTACCACTTCAACGGCTTCATCGCCGAGGCGTTCCCGCGCGGCATCGAATTCGCGGCGCTGCCGCCGCTTTCGCCGCTGCCCGCGCTGCCACAGGCCGCGGTGCGTGCGTTCTCGATCGACGACGCCACGACCACCGAGATCGACGATGCGTTCTCGGTGCGCGCGCTGGCCAGCGGCAATCACGAGATCGGCATCCACATCGCGGCACCCGCGCTGCTGGTCACGCACGGCTCGGCGCTCGACGCCATCGCGCGCGCGCGCCTGTCCACGGTCTACATGCCCGGGCGCAAGATCACTATGCTTCCCGAGAGCGTGATCGCACAGTTCTCGCTCATGCACGGCGCGCCGCGTCCGGCACTGTCGCTCTACGTCGAGATCGCGCAGGACGGCACGCCGCTCGCGCATCGATCGCAGGTCGAGAGCGTGACCATCGAAGCGAACCTGCGGCTCGATGCCGTCGGCGACGCGTTCGCAGGACCGGCCGCGGTGGGCGAAGCGGCATGGACCGACGAGTTGCGCACGCTGTGGCGATTTGCACAACGGCTGGAGGCCGTACGCGGCAAGACTGATCCGCCGCGCATCGACTACAGCTTCTACGTCGACTGGAATGCGGCGCCCGACGGCAAAGTCGCCATCGTGCCACGCCCGCGCGGCTCGCCGTTGGACAAGCTCGTCGCCGAGCTGATGATCCACGTCAACGAGCATTGGGGCGCGCTTCTGGCGGGCGCCGGCGTGCCTGGGCTGTATCGCACGCAGCAGCAGGGCAAGGTCAGGATGAGCACCCGACCGGAGCCGCACCAGGGGCTCGGGGTCGCGCAATACCTCTGGGCCAGCTCGCCGCTTCGTCGCTACAGCGACCTCGTCAACCAGCGCCAACTGCTGGCGGTGATCACCGGTACGGCCCCCGCCTACGCCGAAGGTGATGCCGAGCTTTGCGCCGCCATGACCGATTTCGAGAACACTTATGCACAATACGCCGCCTTCCAGAACCGCATGGAGCACTACTGGTGCCTGCGCTGGCTGTTGCAGGAGCAGGTCGAGCAGTCGGCGGCGACGGTCCTGCGCGACAACCTGGTGCGGCTGGATGCCATTCCCCTCTACCTCCGAGTCGCCGACCTGCCGTCGCTGGCGCCCCAGGAGCGGGTCCGCATCGGCCTGGGCCGGGTCGACCTGCTGGGCGCCACCCTGGAAACTCGCTATTTGGGGCCCGCGACCGATTGAACCTGGGCCGACAGGCGATATACTGCCTAGTTATGCCAAAGTCATCGCGCTCGCGGGTGGCTGCAATGCCCGCCCCGGCGGTTGCCGACGCCACCGCGCCACGCAAGCGTGCGGTGCGCGCTCGGCCGCAGGCGGTCAGCATCCGGCCGCCGGTCGCGATGTCGCTGCCGTTCCTGGCGGTCGACCCGGCGCAGGCCAACCGGCTGCTCGCCAACGCCATCGGCTTTTCGGTCCTGCTGCACATGGTCATTCTGGCGCTGCACTTCAGCCCGATCGAAATGCCGACCTTCGATCGCGGGCCGCCGCTGGAAATCGCGCTGGTCAACGCCAAATCGCAATCGAAGCCGACCAAGGCGGACATCCTCGCGCAAGCGCATCTCGACGGTGGCGGCAACACCGACGCCAACCGGCGCGCCAAGTCGCCTTTGCCGGTGCTTCCCCGCGACAACCCGTCGCAGGATCTCGTCGCGGCGTCGCAGAAGGTGGCCGCTTTGGAAAACCGCACCCGCGAAATGTTGACCGACCTCAAGGCGGCGCAGGCGGTCAGCGTCCCGGCGCCCAAGCCCAACGACGCGCCGGAAGTTCCGCCGATTCCCAACGCCAACGAGATGATGCAGCGCACACTGGAGACGCTGCGGCTGGAAGCTCAGATCGCCAAGCAAATGGAGGCCTACCAGAAGCGTCCGAAGCGGCGGTTCGTGGGCGCACGCGCCGAGGAGTATCGCTTTGCTCGCTATGTCGAGGATTGGCGGCTCAAGGTCGAAGGCGTGGGCAACCGCAACTATCCGGCGGCCGCTCGCGAAAGGAAGCTCTATGGGAGCCTGCTGCTGACCGTGGGCATCCGCGCCGACGGTACGCTCGAGAGCGTGGTCGTCGATCGGCCTTCGGGCCAGAAAATTCTCGACCTCGCCGCGACGCGGATCGTCGAGATGGGTGCGCCTTACGCGGCTTTTCCCGCCGACATCCGCCGCGACACCGACATTCTCTACATCACGCGCACGTGGACTTTCGCGCCTGGCGACTCGCTGGTCAGTCAGTGAGTCGCCATCCGGTTGCGCTCCGTGGTTCCGGTTGCGGGTGCCGGCGATGAGCGTAGCAGTTGATCGTTATGCCGTCATCGGCAATCCGGTCGCACATAGCAAGTCGCCGCTCATCCACACCGCCTTCGCGAAGGCCACGGGGCAGGCGCTCACCTACGAGCGCCTGCTAGCGCCGATCGGCGCGTTCGTGGCGACGGTCGAGCGCTTTGTCGTCGAAGGCGGCAAGGGACTCAACGTGACGATTCCGTTCAAGCTCGAGGCCTTCGCGCTGGCGCGCGAGCACAGCCGGCGCGCGCTGGCCGCGCAAGCGTGCAACACGCTGGCGTGGCGGGGCGATCACTGGTACGGCGACAACACCGATGGCGCCGGTCTGCTGCGCGATCTCGTGCACAATCTCGGCACCACCATCACTGGACGCGACGTGCTGGTGCTCGGTGCGGGCGGCGCCGCGCGCGGCATCGTCGCGCCGCTGCTGGCGCAGGCACCGGCCTCGCTCATCATTGCCAACCGCACGCAGGCCAAGGCGGAGGATCTGGCAACGCAATTCGCATGCGACGGAGCGGTCCGCGCGGTGGCGCCGGGCGCGCTTCGCGGGAGGCGCTTTGACATTGTCATCAACGCCACCAGCATCGGACTCGGGAGCGAGGTGCCGCGCGACCTCTGGCCGGATGGCCTGCTTGCGCCGAATGCGCTCGCCTACGACCTCGTGTACGCCAATGCGCAGACGCCCTTCCTGTCCTGGGCGAGTGCGCAGGGCGCGGCGAGGACCGCGGACGGCCTGGGGATGCTCATCGAGCAAGCCGCCGAGAGCTTCGTCCTCTGGCGGGACGTTCGGCCCGACACGGCGCCGGTATTCGCGCTGATGCGCGCGTAGCGGGGCATCGCGTGCGCAGTGCGATTCGCTGGATCACGATCGCGCTCGCGGTCGTGCTCCTGGCGGTCGTGTGTCTGCAGCTCTGGTATTTTGCGCACATCTGGTGGTGGCGCGATCACCCGCCGCGCGAAACCGCGTTCATGGCCCAGCGCGTCTCGGAACTGCGCGAGCGCGACCCGCAGGCGCGCATCCAGTACACCTGGGTTGCGTACGATCGCATCTCGGTCAATCTCAAGCGCGCAATGATCGCCGCCGAGGATGCCAAGTTCGTGGAGCACGAAGGATTCGACTGGGACGGCATCCAGCTCGCGATCGACAGGAACGCGCGCAAGGGACGCGTGGTCGCAGGCGGATCGACCATTACTCAGCAGCTTGCCAAGAACCTGTTCCTGTCGGGGTCGCGAAGCTACTGGCGCAAAGGGCAGGAGGCGCTGATCACATTGATGCTCGAAGCTGTACTCGACAAGCATCGCATCTTTGAGATCTATCTGAACGTCATCGAGTGGGGAAATGGTGTGTTCGGATGCGAAGCCGCGGCGCGACGATATTTCGGCGTCAGCGCGGCACAACTCGGCAGCGAGCAGGCGGCGCGCCTCGCGGCCATGGCACCTAATCCGCGGCACTATGAAAAAAATCCCGGCTCGCGCGGGCTCGCCAGGAAGATCCCGATCATTCTCGCCCGCATGCCGACAGCGGAGCTGCCATAGCGCAGGCGAACGGGCACGATGATGCCGATCTCGAGCGCGTTTGGCATGTGTCTCTCGCCCCGCGCCCGGGAATAATCAGCTATACGCAGTGTTTACCGTGGTGGGTTACCGATCAACAGGGAGAAAAGCAATGAAAGTCCGCACGTTCACGCTGCTGTTCGCCGCTTCGCTGATCTCGTTCGGCGTCGCTGCGCAAGATTTCAAGAAGACGAATGGCATGATGGTCAACGGTTCGGGCATGACGCTGTACACCTTCGACAAGGACGCCGGCGGCAAGAGCATGTGTAATGGTCCGTGCGCCGCGAACTGGCTGCCCGCGATGGCCGGCGCCGACGCCAAGGCAAAGGGCGACTGGACCGTGATCACCCGCGACGATGGCTCGAAGCAATGGGCTTACAAGGGCAAGCCTGTCTACACCTGGTCGAAGGATGCGAAGCCAGGCGACATGACGGGCGACAATTTCAACAACGCCTGGCACGTCGTCAAGGACTAGCGCGACGTCGATCGGGCGACGCGCCCGTTCGCCTGACCGCGCGCGGCGCATGTGCGATGCCCGATACGTTGCCTGACCCCGACCTGATTGCTGCGCTGCCACGGTTGCGCCGATACGCTCGCGTGCTCACTGGCGACGTCAATCGTGCCGACGATCTGGTGCAGGACACGCTGGCCAGGGCGTGGGAAAAGCGACGCCTCTGGCAGGCAGGAAGCGATCTTCGCGCGTGGCTGTTCACGATCATGCATAACGTCCATGTCAACCAGTATGCGGTGCGCCGCCGCGAGCTCGCAGAAACGTCGATCGACGCCGATGATGGCGTGGCGCATGGATGGGACCTGCCGGTGCGCGCCACGCAATCCGATCGCGTCGAGCTGATCGAGGTGCTCGCGCATATCAGCAGGCTGCCCACCGACCAGCGCGAAGTGCTGGTGCTGGCGGCGATCGAGGAGCTGCGCTACGAGGACATCGCCCGCGTGCAAGGCGTGCCCATCGGCACCGTCATGTCGCGGCTGAATCGCGCGCGCGAAAAGCTGCGTCGGATGACGTCCGATCTTCCCTCCACATTGAGAATCATCAAATGAGCTCCGCGCTCCCGCTCAGCGACGACGATCTGAACGCCTACGCGGACAATCAGCTTTCGCCGGAGCGTGCGCGTGCGGTTGCGGCGATTCTCGACCAGGAGCCGGCGCTCGCCGCGCGCGTGGGCGAGATCCGCCGCACCAACGCGCTGCTGCGCGACGCCTTCGATCCGTGGCTCGGCGAGGCGCTGCCGCGCCGGCTGATCGTCGCGGCCAAGGCGCCGCGCGACGGGCGCCGCCGCGGCGTGACTCGCATGTGGCCGGCGCTGGCAGTCGCGGCGACGCTGTTCATCGGGGTGGCCACCGGCTGGTTGTTGCGCGGGGAGATGCTGCAGTTCGAGGGCACGCCGATTACTTTCCCGCGCCAGGCGGCGCTGACGCACGCGCTCTACGCGACCGACCCCAATCGTCCGGTCGAGATCTGGGCCAACGAGGAGGATCGCCTGGTGCGCTGGCTGTCGAAGCGGCTCTCCTTCCCGCTGCGCGCGCCCAACCTGAACGGCGTCGGCTACGCGCTGGTGGGTGGACGGCTGGTCGCGGGCAACGAAAAGCCGGGTGCGCTGTTCATGTACGAGAACGCGGACAAGCAGCGCATTTCGCTGCTGGTGCGCAAGGACGCCGAGAACTCGCGCGAAACCGCGTTTCGCTATGCGCAGGAAGATGGCGTCGGCGTCTTCTACTGGATCGACGAGAGCTGCGGTTACGCGCTGTCGGGCAACATCGACAAGCAGCAGCTGCTGTCGATCGCGCGTGTCGTGTATGGACAGCTGGCCGCGAGCACACCGCCGGCCACGCAGCGCTGAAGCACCCTCGCGGTCGCGCTAGAGCGTGATCAGTCCGTTTCGCGTGCGCAGCATCGCCGCCAGCCTCGGCCTCGCGTCGTAGGTCACCTGCAACGCCTCGGCAAGCCCGAGCGAACCCAGCGCGGTGCGAATGCGCGCGGGCTCCGAATGCGCAGCCGCCAGCGTCGCCAGCCGTACCCCTTGATCGGGAAGCGCTTCCGCCGGGTGCCGAGCGTCGGGCCACGCGATCAGCGTCGGCAGCACGCCGCCTTCGGGCAGCTTGCCGTCGTCGGGAATGGTGATGCGCCACGACAGCGTGCCCCGCTGCATAGGATGGATCGCACCCAGGTCGACCGGGCACGCCGCGCGCGCGGACGCGATGTCGTCGCAACGCGCGGCCCACGCGACCAGGCGCGGCGAATCGCGCAGCAGCGCCTGCATGATCGGCCGGTCGAGCTCGAACCAGCGCGCGCGTCCGGGGGCCGGCGCATCGGGGTCGATCGCGATCAACTCCAGATAAATGCGCTCGCCGAGGCGGAGCAGGCTGTTGTGCGTGCCCATCGCCACATGCTTGCCACCGCGCAGCGCCGTCGCGCCGGTGCGCTCGGCGATGAAGGCCTCGGCTTGCTCGAGCGTCGCCGCGGCGACGACCAGATGGTCCAGCTGCGCGCCGAAGTGCGTCGATACGCTCAAGCGGCGGCGCGTGTCTGCAATTCGCCGGCGTCGAAATCGAGCTCGACACGCGCGCCATTCGGATCGAAGAAGAATACCTGCCACGTTCCCGAGCTCACCTGCCGCCGGCAGGTGTGCTCGATGCCCTTTTTCTCGAGCGCGGCGAGCGTTCCCGCCAGATCCCGGCCGCTGAATGCCATGTGATCGATCACGCCTGCGCGAAGCTCGGCGCGCGGGCGCCCACCGACGATGTGGAGGATCGCCGATTCGCCGGCGTAGAGCCACGCACCCGGAAAATCGAAATTCGGACGCGCGCCCGCGCGAAGTCCCAGAAGCTCTCCGTAAAAGGCGACCGTGCCGTCGACGTCGTCGGTCAGCACCGTGAAATGGTTCATGCTGGTAGCGGGCATCATGTCCTCCAGAAACGGGGCCGGCGCTGCACGCGGATCTGCTCGATGATGAAATCGGCGAGCATCGCGCTCGCGTCGGGTGGCAGCGGATCATTGTACGGCAACGCGGGATCGCCGCCGCTCCACGCGTGCGCGAGCCCTGAGACGCTTACGTAGCGCGCCGCGATGCGCGTTCCCACCCGATATTCGCTGACGGTCGCAGCATGTCCGTTCGCGTCGGCCCGCGTGCTTATGGCATCGGCGACGGGAAGTTCGCGCGGCGAACCCGTGCCCGCCTCGATCCTGCCGTTGAGCACCAGGAACTGACGAACCACCTGCACCGCGTTGATGTCGGCCACTACGTCGTCGCGGTCGCCCTGGATCGCGAGCAGCGGAACCATTCTGCCTTCATTGCGCGCGCGCGCCACCGCGGCGACGTCCTCGTACGGACCGTCGGCGCCCTTGGTCATCACGTCGAATGCCTTGAGCGGCGTCGAGGCCGCACCGCAGGCCACCCCGGAATGGATGATGACGCCGCTGAACAATCCGGAGTACTGCACTCCCATGACCGCGGCCATCGCGCCTCCCGCGCTCATGCCCGCCACGAACATGCGACGCGGGTCGGCGCGATACAGGCGCCGCACCGAGCGGATCTGCGCGCCGATGATCGCCGCTTCGCCGCTTCCTTGCGCGGTGCGAGGATCGAACCAGTTCCAGCAGCTCCAAGGGTTCGCCTGCGAAGGCTGCCGCGGCAGCAGGACCAGCCAGCCGTGGCGGTCGGCGAGCGCCGCGATGCGCGTTCCGGTGGCGATGGCTTCGGGCGTCTGGCGGCAGCCGTGCAGCAGAACGAGCAGTGGTCGCCGCTTCCAGCGCGAGTACCCCTTGGGGACGTAGACCAGATACTCGCGCGAAGGCCATGTCCACGGCGCCGCGCGCAGCAAGCCTCCCCACGCGAAATTGCGTCCGGCGATGAAATGGCCCGGCGCCGGCGGCGGTCCGCGAAACAGGCGCGCGACCAGGGCACGGAAACGCTGCCACACGCCGCCGTTCCCCTAGATCAGCACGATGTCGTACTGTTCCTGCGAGTAGATCGACTCGACCTGCAGCGAGATCGGCTTGGCGATGAAGTCGCCGAGCTGCGCCAGGCTTTGCGACTCCTCGTCGAGGAACAGGTCGATCACCGACTGCGAGGCGAGGATCCGGAATTCACGCGCATTGAACTGCTTGGCTTCGCGCACGATCTCGCGCAGGATTTCGTAACAGACCGTACGCGCCGTCTTGATCTCGCCACGGCCGCTGCACGTCATGCACGGCTCGCAGAGCACATGCGCGAGGCTCTCGCGCGTGCGCTTGCGCGTCATCTCGACCAGGCCGAGCTGCGTAAAGCCGTTCACGGTGAGCCGCGTGCGATCGCGCTCGAAAGCCTTGTTGAGCTCGGCGAGCACGGCGCTCCGATGGTCGGCATTCTCCATGTCGATGAAGTCGATGATGATGATCCCGCCGAGGTTGCGCAGTCGCAGCTGCCGCGCGATGACCTGCGCGGCCTCCAGGTTGGTCTTGAAGATCGTCTCGTCGAAGCTGCGTCCGCCGACGAAGCCGCCGGTGTTGACGTCGATGGTCGTCATCGCCTCGGTCTGGTCGAAGATGAGGTAGCCGCCCGACTTGAGATCGACGCGCCGACCCAGCGCCTTCTGGATTTCCTCCTCGACGGCATTGAGGTCGAACAGTGGCCGCTCGCCGATGTAATGCTGGATGCGATCGGAGATGTTCTGCGTGTATTGCGACGAAAACTCGTGCATTTTCTGAAAGGTTTCGCGTGAGTCGACGTGAATGCGCTCGGTCTCCTCGGTGACCATGTCGCGCAGCACCCGCTGCGCCAGGTTGAGATCCTGATACACCAGCGAAGGCGCCGGCACGACCGCCGACTTCGTCGTGAGGTCGCGCCACAGCTTGGTGAGGTACTCGATGTCGTTCTGCATCTCGCGCTCGGATGCGGTCTCGGCCATGGTGCGGATGATGAAGCCGCCCGCCATCCCTTCGGGCAGGAGCTGCTGCAACCGGTCGCGCAGGTTCTCGCGCTCGGCTTCGTCCTCGATGCGCTGCGAGATGCCGATGTGCGAATCCTGCGGCAGGTACACCAGCAATCGGCCCGCGAGACTGACCTGCGTCGACAGCCGCGCGCCTTTGGTGCCGATCGGATCCTTGATCACCTGCACCAGCAGCGCCTGTCCCTCGTGCAGAATGCGCTCGATCGGCTTGCTGTCGTGACCGTGGCCGTTCTGGCGATGCTCCCAGATGTCGGCGATGTGCAGGAACGCCGCGCGCTCGAGCCCGATCTCGACGAACGCCGACTGCATTCCGGGCAGCACTCGCGCGACCTTGCCGAGGTAGATGTTGCCGACCAGGCCGCGCGCGCTCGCACGCTCGATGTGCAACTCCTGCACGACCGCCTGCTCGAGCATCGCCACGCGAGTCTCCTGCGGGGTCACGTTGATGAGTATTTCGTGGCTCATCGTCAGGCCAATGGAAGGTCGGTCGGGAGGACTTCCGCGCGCGTTAAATCGCCTGCGTACATCCTTTCGCGGTCAGCCAGCATGGTAGCCGATCCTGTCCAGAAGCCCGGCGGTTTCGTACAGCGGCAGACCCATGACGCCGGTATAGCTGCCCGAAAGATGCGAGATGAATGCGCCCGCGCTGCCCTGGATGCCGTAGGCGCCGGCCTTGTCGAAAGGCTCGCCGCCGGCGACGTAGCGTGCGATCTCCTGCGTCGAAAGCTCGCGCAGCGTGACCAGCGAGCTCGACCTCACCCAATGCATGCGCGCATTCCAGCGCACGGCGACGACGGTGACGACCTCGTGCGTTGTTCCGGAAAGGAGCGTGAGCATCGCGGTGGCGTGCGCGGCGTCGGCGGGCTTGCCGAGCACGTCGTTGCCGACGATCACTTCGGTGTCGGCGGCGAGCACCGGGTGCCGCGGCAGTCCCTGCGTCGACATCGTGTGCCATCCGACGGCGGCCTTGGTCTGCGCGATGCGCCTGACGTAATCGCGAGGCGACTCGTGCGGCCGGGGCCGCTCGAGGATCGCGTGGCCGCCCTCCGGCAGCTCGATGAAATCGACGCCGATCTGTCGCAGCAAGTCCTTGCGGCGCGGACTCCTCGACGCGAGATAGATCGGGCGCAGCGCTGTGCCGGAAGCGGCGTTCATTGGCGATGATACGGATGGCCCTGTAGCACGCTTACCGCCCGGTAGACCTGCTCGGCCAGCACGACGCGGGCGAGCGCATGGGGAAGCGTCATCGCCGACAGCGACAACCGCACATGAGCTCGGCGCGTGATCTGCGGATCGAGGCCATCGGCGCTGCCGATCACGAATGCGATCGCGCGCGCCTCGTCGCGCCAGTCGCCGAGGTACTGGGAGAAGCGCGCGGTGGTCCACATTTCACCCTGCTCATCGAGAGCCACGATGTCGAAGCCCGCGCAGGCCGCCGCGATGCGCGCGGCTTCGGCGGCGAGAATCTGCGCCGCGCTCTTGCCGGTGTCGCGCGCGCCGGGCTTGAGCTCGAAGAGCTCAAGTGTGAACTCGCGCGGCAAGCGCCGGGCGTATTCGTCGAAGGCAGCGTTCGCCCACGCCGGGAGCTTGTGACCGAGCGCGACCAGACGCAGCTTCACGCGCGATGACTTCGAGGAGCGCGGTACGCGGACGCAGCGCGGAAAAGGCTTGCGCGCGACACGCTATGGTCGCTCCGGTGCGGACAGCAGCGAGGTTCGCGTGCTACGCGGCGACCGGCGCTTCGGGCTTGCTGCGCCGTCGTGGCGCCGGGGGCGTCCACAACTCTTCCAGGTTGTAATAGCGCCGCACCGCGGGCTGCATGATGTGGACGACGATGTCGCCGCAGTCGACCAGCACCCACTCGCCGCTTTCCTCGCCCTCGACGCCGATGATCGTCGCGCCGGCGGCTTTCATCGCGTCGCGAACGTGCTGCGCGAGGGCGTTGACCTGGCGATTCGACTCGGCGGTGGCGATGATCAGCGTTTCGTACAGGCTGGTGAGCTTGCGTACATCGAGTACGGTGATGTCGCGAGCCTTGATGTCTTCGAGAGCGGTGATGGCGGTTTTTTGCAGGCGATTAGGGCGCATCCGGTGTCGATCGATACAGTTGGTTACGATCAATATATGTCAGAACGGCGGGAGGAAGCAAACCCGCTACTTCCGCGCGTCCCGCTGTCCCGCGCGCGAGCGCCGCGCGGATGGCCGTGGAGGAGATCGGCTGCGGGGCGATGCTCACGCGGACGATGGCTCCCGCGAGCTGCCGGGAAAGGCGCGACGGGTCGGTCGCGATGCGGCGCTCCCATTGAACGCGCAGCTGCGGCGCGAGCGTAGTGGCGTCGAACTCGGTCCCGGGACGCTCCACCACGACGAGATGCGCGAGCGTGAACAGGCGCTCCCAGCGATGCCAGCCGCTCAATCCCTGCAACGCGTCGACGCCCAGCAGCAGCGCGAGCGGCCGCCCGCGATCCTGCTCGTGCAGCGACTCGAGCGTATCGATGGTATAGCTCGGTCCCGGGCGAAGCACTTCGCGCCCGTCGGCGACCAGCCCAGGAAACTCCGGACAGCCTAGCTCGGTCATCGCCAGGCGGTGCTCCGCACTGGCGACCGGCGGCGGACGATGCGGAGGCACGCCTGCCGGAATCATCAGCACGTGCGCGAGGCCCAGCGCGGCGCGAACCTCGGCGCCGAAGCGCAGATGCCCGTAATGGATCGGATCGAAAGTACCCCCGAGCACGCCAATGGTACGCATCAGCGCACACCGCCGTTGCATGCCGTCACTGCGATGAAGGCTACGACGCGCAGCGACGCGAGCATGATTTCGATGATGCCCATGAGGCAATAGTAGCCTGATCGCTGGCGTGCGCACACGCCGGCGCGCAAGGGCGAAACGAATGCGTTGACGTCAGCGCTAGAAGCGCGAGCCTTGCGTCGTGAGGAACTGCGCTTCCTCCGTCGTCGATGCCCGGTCGAGAACCGCATTGCGATGCGGGAACCGGCCGAAGCGGCGGACCACGTCGGCGTGGCGTTTCGCCCAGGGGAGCGGCTCTTCCAGCCCGGTTTGCTCGGCGAGGCGTGTGAACAACTCGACCGAACGCTGCTGAGCCGCCAGCGATTCGGCGTGCACGAGCGGCATGTACAGAAACCATCGCTGCACCGGAATCAACGTCGTGTCCGCACCACTATCGACGGCGACGCGCGCAACGGCCTGCGCGAGCGCATCTCCGGAGAAAGCGCGCGCGGTCCCGCGATAGCAGTTGCGAGTGAACTGATCGAGCAACAGCACTCTTGCGAGAGCGGGGAGCGGTCCTCGCCAGTTGTCGAAAGCGCCGGACACGGCTGCATCGACCGCACCGCCGAAGCGCGCGCGCAGCTCGCTGTCGAAGGAGACCGATTTCTGAAACCACATGTCGCGGCTGAGCCCGTATTCCACGCTGCCGGCTGCGCCGAACCAGAAATCCAATATCGCGTCGGCAGTGCTAGTCTCGTTCATCGCGGTGGCCTCAAATCGCTGATATAGTCGCAACGCGGCCCGAGTGCAACTCGTGGTTTCGCCTTACCCCCGTTCCTTCGCATGCGAACTTCCTACCGCGATATCGCGCTCCTCGCCTGCTGCCAGGCACTGCTGCTGGTCAACAACTCCGGCCTGATTGCGATGAATGGCCTGGTCGGATACTCGCTGGTCGACGACAAGATGTTCGCCACGCTCGGGGTCACCAGCTACGTGTTGGGCTCGGCGCTGGCGGCGATGCCCGCGGCGCTTTGGATGGCGCGCGTCGGACGCCGGCGCGGATTCATGACCGGCTCGATCATCGCAATAGTGGGTTCGGCGACGTGCGCATTGGGCATCGCGCGCTCGAACTTTTTGCTGTACTGCCTGGGAACCGGGATCGTCGGCATCTACACGGCGTTCGGATTGCAATACCGCTTCGCTGCCGCCGAAGTCGCTTCCGCCGATTTCAAGGCGAAGGCGATCTCGCTCGTGCTCGCCGGCGGCATCGTCGGCGGCTTCATCGGGCCGACCGCGAGCCTGTGGGCGAAGGATGCGTTCGTCCAGCCGTTTCTGGGTTCCTTCATCGTGCTCTCGGCGATCGCGCTGATCGCGCTCGCAGTGCAATCGCGGGTGCGCGTGCCGACGCCTACGATGGCCGAGCGCGCGGGGCCGAGTCGGCGTCTGTCCGCGATCGTCGCGCAGCCCACTTTCGTGGTGGCGGTGCTCGCGGCGGCATTCGGTTACGGCATCATGAATCTGCTGATGACCGCGACGCCGCTGGCCATGAGTTTCTGCGGACATCCCTTCAGCGCCGCCGCGTTCGTGATCGAATGGCACGTGGTAGGCATGTACGCGCCCGGGTTTTTCACCGGGTCGCTGATCAAGCGCTTCGGCTCTCTCAAGATCATCGTCGCCGGTACGCTGTTCATGGTGTGCTGCGTCGCGGTGTCGTTATCCGGCGTCGCGATCTGGCACTTCTGGGTTGCACTGGTGCTGCTGGGTGTGGGCTGGAACTTCATGTACACCGGCGGCACGACCTTGCTCACCGAAACCTACAATCCCGCGGAAAAGGCGAAAACTCAGGGACTCAACGACGCGATCGTGTTCGCCGTCATGCTGGTATCGTCGTTCTCCTCTGGCGCGCTGGTGAGCGCAGCCGGGTGGGAGCGGATGAACGTGGGCGCGCTGCCCTTGATCGCGATCGTCACCTGCGCGGCGATCTGGCTCGCGTGGTTGCGCGCGCGCCGCCCCGTCGCAGCAGGAGTCTGAGCTAGAACTCGTCGCACTGCGGGGAGGTGGGAGGAGCATGTCATGAACGCGATCCCGGCGGCCGATGTCTATCAGGAGTTGCGCGAGGCGGTGCGCGCGCTGTGCAAGGACTTCGATTCCGCGTACTGGCAGAAGGTTGATGCCGAGCGCGGCTATCCCGAGGCCTTCGTCGGTGCGCTCACTCGCGCGGGGTGGCTGGCGGCGATGATTCCCGCGGAATACGGCGGCTCGGAGCTGGGGCTCGCCGAGGCCTCGGTGATCATGGAGGAGATTAATTTCTCGGGCGGCAACGCCGGGGCCTGCCACGGCCAGATGTACAACATGGGTACGCTGCTGCGCCACGGCTCCGATACGCAGAAGCGCGCGTACCTTCCGGGCATCGCCAGCGGCGAGCTGCGACTGCAGTCGATGGCGGTAACCGAGCCGACCACCGGGACGGACACGACGCGACTCAAGACCACCGCAGCGCGCAAGGGCGATCGCTACATCGTCAACGGGCAGAAGGTCTGGACGTCGCGGCTGCAGCATTCCGATCTCATGATCCTCTTGGCGCGCACCACGCCGCTGGCCGAGGTCAAGCGCAAGGCGGACGGGATGAGCGTATTCCTGGTCGACCTGCGGGCATCCAGGAGAGGCGGCGCAGGCGTTCAGCGTGGGATGACCGTGCGTCCGATCCCCAACATGGTCAATCACGAGACCAACGAGGTGTTCTTCGACGACTTCGAGATTCCCGCGGAGAATCTGATCGGCGAGGAAGGCAAGGGCTTTCGCTACATCCTCGACGGTCTCAATGCCGAACGCACGCTGATCGCGGCGGAATGCATCGGCGACGGCTGGTGGTTCGTCGACAAGGCGCGCCGCTACGCGACCGAGCGCGTGGTCTTCGATCGGCCGATCGGAAAGAACCAGGCGGTGCAGTTTCCTATCGCCGAAAGCTACATCGAGATCGAGGCCGCCAACCTGATGCGCTTTCGTGCGTGCTCGCTGTTCGACCGGCTGCAGCCGTGTGGCGCGGAAGCCAACATG
>DASXBS010000101.1:0-1501 GCA_036491555.1 Casimicrobiaceae bacterium | reverse complement strand
CCGGAGCAATCCGGTGACAAAGACGCAGGTGTCCAGTGCCGCACTCTCGGGCGATAGGTCGCTGCGCATCGCTCCGCTGTCTCTCGCGCGTGCGTAGACCAAGGCAAGCTTGGAAGAAAGCTCGCGGCAGCTTCGCGCGTGACGCTTCAACTCCGTCCGAAATTCGTCGACGTACTCGCACTTGAGGGACATGATCTCGAACGTGCGCCGGGTTTGCGGATCGTTTTCGATCTGATCGACGACGCTGTGCAGAAACCGCTGGACGGCGAGGAGAGGGTCGGGACCGTCGGTGCCGAGCAGCTCGGTGCGGTCGAACAGTGGGAGCGACACTTGGTCGCGCATCGCGCGAAAGAGCGTGCGCTTGTTGGCGAAATGCCAGTAGACCGCTCCTCGCGTGACCCCCGCTGCAGCCGCGATCCGCTGCAGCGTCGTGCGCGTCACGCCGCAGCGCGCGAACTCGCGCTGCGCCGCGTCGAGGATCTGCTGCCTCGTCTGCTCGGATTCCTGCTTGGTTCGTCGCACCGTCTGCTCCGCCATGGTCGGTTTACATACACTGGCGATTGTATAATAATCCAGCTCTTGCGCGCTGCCGCCGGTGCGCAGTTGTCTTTCTTCTTTCCCCTATCATGCCGCCGTTCGAGACCGAAACGAATCCGCTCTTGCGCCTGTTGTCTTCGTACGCCGCACACTGCTTTGCAGCGCTGATCGTCGCGGGGCTGCTCGCCGGTTGCGGGCGGGATGCCGCCGCGCCGGCAGCGCCCGCGCCTGTCTCCGTGCACATGGTTACGGTTGAGCCGCGGAAGGTTCCGATCAGGTTCGACATCGTGGGTCAGATCGAAGGCTCGAAACAGGTCGAGGTGCGCGCGCGAGTTCCCGGAATCCTTCAAAAGCAGTTCTACAACGAAGGCGACTCCGTGAAAGAGGGCGCGCCGCTGTTCGAGATTGATCGCGCGACGTATGAAGTCGCCTTGGCACAAGCGAGGGCTCAGCTCGCGCAGGCTACCGCGCAGGTCGACCAGGCGCGGCGCGAGGAGGCGCGGTTGAAGCCGCTGTTGCAGGACCGCGCCGTAAGCGGCAAAGAATACGACGATGCGACCTCCTCGCGAGAGCTCGCGGAAGCGGCGATTCAACAGGCCAATGCCTCCATTCGACAGGCCGAGCTGAATCTTTCGTATACGCGCGTGACGGCGCCTGTCGCCGGTGTCAGCGGACGCTCGGAGCATTCGATCGGTACGCTGATCGCGACCGACGTCAATGGCAGTCTGCTCACGACCATCAACCAGATGTCGACGGTGTGGGTGCGCTTCAGCCTTGCCCAAGCGGATCTCGCCAAGCTTCCTGGAGGCTATCTCAACCGCTCGACGCCAGTCGTGTTGGAGTTGTTGCTGCCGGACGGTTCCCCGTATCCACTCAAGGGCCGGCTCAACTTTGCGGCGACCTCGATCGATACGCGGCTCGGGACGCAGCAATTGCGCGCCGAATTCGACAATCCGCGCCAGCA
>DASXBS010000100.1:0-5842 GCA_036491555.1 Casimicrobiaceae bacterium | reverse complement strand
ATGCGCGCGATCACGCCGAGCGTGAACCATCGATAGCGCCACATCAGCCCGCGAACTGCCGCCGGCGAAAGTTCGGCCGCCGTTCCGGAGATCGAGGTTTCGATCAGCGCTTCGCCGTCAGCGTCATCGTAGTCGATGCGCGCCAGCCAGCGGTCCGCGCCAAAATGAAAACGAAAGCGATAGCCGCCAGCGACTTGGCAGAACGGCGAGACGTGGAAGACCTTGCGCGCGCGCAGCGTCTCGCCGGAAACGAGGGCCCCGCCGTCGCGGTGTGAAAGCAGGTAATTGTGCCGCTCGCCGAAGGTATTGCACACTTCGCAGAGCACGGCGCGCACCGCACCGTCGACGTCGTGGCAGACCCAGAAGCTCACCGGGTTGAATACGTAACCCAGCATGCGCGGGAAAGCGTGCAACACGATTTCGCCCTCCGCGAGCACGCCTTCCGCCGCGAGCAGCCGGCGAATCCACGGTTCCAGCGGGCTGCCGTCGCGCTCGCCGTGGTCGCGATCGTGAAAGCTGATCAGTCCTGGGCGATTCCACGCGATGCCCGCGGCGCCAAGCTCGGAAAGTCGCGACAGCGGCAGTGCGAGCGAGAACGCGTCGTAGCGAAACTCGTTCTTCGCCGGTCGCAGGCGGCGATGCATGATGCCGCCGTGAACGACGCAGGCCTCGAAGGCAGGACGCCCGTTCACGAGCTCATGCCGCCGCGCGCTGCGCATGCTGGGCTTGCGACAGCGCAGCGATCCCGTCGGCCACCACATGCGCGGAGGCGAGCCCGTCTTCGTGGAAGCCGTGGCCCAGCCAGGCGCCCGCATACCAGGTGTGTCGCTGTCCCTGCATTGCCGCGAACTGCTGCTGAGCAATCGTGGCGCTGCTCTTGACCATGGGATGAGCATAGTCGAATTCGGCGATCAACGTTTCCGCCCGCGGCTCGATTTCCGGGTTCAGCGTGACCAGCACCGGCGTGCGGAACGGCAACGGCTGCAAGCGGTTTATCCAGTAGGTCACGCTCACCGGTCTCGGCCGGTCGCGATGGGTCGGGCCGGCGGACAGGTAATTCCAGGCCGACCACGCACGCCGCCGGCGCGGCATGAGTGCAGCGTCGGTGTGCAGCAGCGCGCGGTTGCGCTGGTAGGGCACGCACGCCAGCAGCTCGCGTTCGAGAGGCGTCGCGTCGGAGAGCAGGCCCGAGGTCTGATCGCTGTGGCACGCGAAGACGACCTCGTCGAAGTGCTCCGCGTGCGTCGATGCCGAATCGATCTCGACGTGACCGGGCCGGCGGCGCACCCGGCGCACCGGAGTGCGCAGGCGCACATCCGGCAACGCACCGACGATGCGATCGACGTAGCTGCGCGCGCCGCCGACGACCGTGCGCCATTGCGGACGGTCAAACAGCTGCAGCAATCCGTGGCGATCGCAGAACTGGACGAAGACCGACAGCGGGAAGTCGAGGACGACGCGCAGCGGGACCGACCAGATCGACGCCGCCATGGGGAGCAGATACCAATCCCGGAACGCCGCGCCATAGCGGCGCTCGACGAGATAGTCGCCCAGGTTCATCCCCGCGCGTCCCGCACGGCGAACCGCGCGCGCATCGCGGTTGAAGCGCAGGATGTCGGACAGCATGCCCCAGAACGCCGGCCGGGCAAGGTTGCCTCGTTGGGCGAACAGCGAATCGAGGTCGGTGCCTGCCCACTCCACGCCCGCGGCGTCGTTGCGAACCGAAAAACTCATCTGGCTCGGCACCGATGCCACGCCCAACTGCGCGAACAGCTCGATGAGCCTGGGGTAAGTCCGGTCGTTGAAGACCAGGAAGCCGGTGTCGACGGGCGCGGTCATGCCTTCCAGCGTAACGTCGACGGTGTGCGTGTGTCCGCCCGCGTAATCATTCGCCTCGAACACCGTCACGGCGTGCCCCTGCTTTTGCAGCAGGCGTGCGCAGCCGAGCCCGGCGATGCCTGAACCAACGATCGCGACTCTCAATCCGAACCCTCCCGTGGGGACCTTCGTGCATGACGACGCGGCCGTCAGCCGGTGCGGGACGAGGTCGTCCCGTTGGATAGGCAATACGCAGAAGAGGCAGCGATGGATTCATGACTGCCTCGAGGCGAACGTCGAACCGCGGTCGGGAGCGCGCCCGGCGCGGCACGAAACTAGCCCTTCGGGATCGTCGGACTGGCCGAGAGCAGCTTTTCCATCGCGGCGACCAGCCCGCGGTCGTCGGGCTCGATGCGCGACCCGAAGCTGGTCACCTGGACTCCGTCCCGATCGACCAGATACTTGTGGAAGTTCCACTCCGGAGACTGCCCGGTGCGCTCGATCAACAGCGCGTAGAGCGGATTGAGCTTGATGCTCTTGGCGGTCGATTTCTCGAACATGGGAAACTCGACACCGTAGGTGAGCCGGCAGAATTCGGCGATTTCATGGTTGGTGCCGGGCTCCTGGCCGCCGAAGTCGTTGGTCGGGAATCCCAGCACGACCAGCCCGCGCGATTTGTATTTGCGATAGAGCGCCTCGAGGCCTTCGTACTGGTGCGTATAGCCGCAGTAGCTCGCGGTGTTGACGATCAGCACGACCTTGCCGCGGTATTGGCAAAGCGACTCGTTCTTGCCGGTCTGCAGGCTGTTGAACGCGTAGTTGAGCACCGCGGGGCAGGCTTCGGCGTCTGCAGCGCGGACGGTGGGAATGGCGCTGAACGTGAGCGCGGCAACGAAAAGAGGTATCCATCGAGAAGACATTTTTGCACCCTGCTACATTGGACAAAAAGTGATAAATAGCCGAAATGTCATGGACAAACAGACCACGCAGTGCTAGCGTAGTCAAGTGCCGCCGCGCCGTCAATACATGGCCGTCCGATGGAACACGCGAACGTATTGCTCAACATCAGCGCTGTCGAGCGTGAAACAGGCTTATCGAAAGACGTCTTGAGAGTCTGGGAGCGCCGCTATGGGTTTCCCGAGCCCGTACGCGATGACAACGCCGAGCGCCAGTATCCGCGTGAGCAGGTCGCGAAGCTGCGCGCGATCAAGCGCCTCATGGACGCGGGCTTGCGCCCCGGCAAGCTCATCTCGCAGTCGCTGGCCGAGCTCAACGCGCTCGGCGAGGCGCGCGCCGGTCCGCGCCGCGAACCGGCGTCGCCGGTGCTGGAGCGGGATCTATTGGCGCTGCTCAAGAACCACAATGCCCATGCACTGCAGCATGCCCTCACTAACCAACTCATGCGGCAGGGCCTGCAGCGCTTCGTGCTGGAGACTGTCGCGCCCTTGCACCGTGCCGTGGGCGACGCCTGGATGCGCGGCGACGTCGAGGTCTTCGAGGAGCACCTGTTCACCGAGCAACTCCAGGTGGCGCTGCGTATCGCGATCAATGCGTTCCCGCGCTCCGGTGGAAGTCCGCGCGTGTTGATGACGACTTTTCCCGGTGAGCATCACTGCCTGGGGCTGCTGATGGTCGAGGCGCTGCTGGTCCCGGAGGGCGCGCAATGCATCTCGCTCGGCACCCAGACGCCGATCGACGACATCCACGCGGCTGCACTCGCCCACAAGGCAGCCATCGTCGCTTTGTCGTTCTCGGCCGCCTTCCCTCTGCGCCAGGCCGGAGACGGGCTTGCCGCGTTGCGCCGCTCGCTGCCGCCGCAGGTCGCCCTGTGGGCGGGAGGCGAAATGACGCGACGGTTGCGCAAGTCGTTGCCTGGGGTCATGCTGATGCCGGAATTGGCCGAAGCGTTGCCCGCCCTGAAGACGCGACGCCCGGAGGCAGCCTAGAGGCAGCGTCGATTCGAGGGCGTTGCGCGAGGCAAGGCGTCGCGCAACGCTCGAATGACGGATGCGCATGGCACGCCTGCGTGGGGCGTGATAGCATCGCCCGCCCGTAAAGGGCGCCGTGTCCCGGTCGGCCGCCTTCGCGGCTGCATCCTTGTCTCGGGCGCAGGGACCTTCTGCCCGATCATGGAATCACGTCGATGCTCTATCCCGAACTCTTCCAGGACTTTGAACAGGTGCGCTGGAGCCTGGTCGATGACGTGCCTTGGGCGCGTTTCGACGCCGCGCTGCTCTCCGACGAGCAGGCGCAGACCATCAAGATGAACGCGATCACGGAATGGGCAGCACTTCCTGCCACCGAAATGTTCCTGCGCGACAATCATGGCGACAGCGATTTCTGCGCCTTCATGTCGATCTGGTTCTACGAAGAGCAGAAGCATTCGTTGGTGCTGCAGGAGTATCTGCGCCGTTTCCGGCCCGACCTGCTGCCTACCGAGGATGAACTGCACGCGGTGCGTTTCCAGTTCGACCCCGCGCCGCCGTTGGAAACGCTGATGCTGCATTTCTGTGGCGAGGTGCGCCTGAATCACTGGTATCGCCGCGCGGCCCAGTGGCACACGGAACCCGTGATCCGCGAAATCTACCGGCTGATTTCGCAGGACGAGGCGAGGCACGGTGGCGCGTATCTTCGCTTCATGCGCCGCGCGATCGAGCGCTTTGGCGAGGAAGCGCGCCGCGCGTTCTCCAAGATCGGCGTGCTCATGGCAAGCCCGCATCGCGCGGGCAAGCCGCTACATCCGACCAACCTTCACGTCAACAAAAAACTCTTTCCCAACGACACCATCCAGAGCCGGTTGCCCGACCCGAAATGGCTCGAGCGCTGGCTCGACGAGCAGATCGCTTTCGACGGCGAGTGGGAACGCAAGGTGTCGCGGATGATCCTCAAGAATCTCTCGCTGCTGTTCGGACAGCCCATGGAGACGGTCCAGCAGCTCAATCGATTCCGCAAGAGCCTCGCTCCGGCGTAGAGATCGCGGTGGCAAGCTGCGGCGCTCGACCGCTCGGGCGCCGCAGCGACTGGCGGCGCTTGCCGCGCGGCGCCACCTCCCGGACATGACCGCTATCCTGCTTTTCGTGCTGCTCGTCGCGGAAGGCGTGGGCTACGTCTCCTGGGCCAGGCACGCGGTCGCGCAAGGCGACCCTGCATGGTGGTTCGTCGTCGGCGCGCCTTTCGTTTATTTCGCACCGGTGGTTGTGCTGGTGGCACTGTGGTTCGCGCTGTCCTGGATCTGGCGCACGCCAAGGCCGTCCGAGGCGCGTTTGGGCTTCGCCTCATCGGTCCGGCTGTTTGCAAATGAAGTGCTGGCGGTTGCCGCATCGTGGCCGCTCATTGCTTTTCACCGGCTGCTCATTCGCGATCCCGTCGCCCGGCCGGTCGCGCGCCCGGTGATCCTGGTCCACGGTGTCCTGGTCAACGACGGGGTATGGTTCATGATGCGCCGACGGCTCGCTCGAAGTGGCGTGGCCGGGATCTACACGCACAACTACGGTCCGCCGCACGAAGGCATCGAGCGTTTCGCGCGCCAGCTGGCTGACAGGATCGAGCAGGTACGCAACGCGACGGGTGCCGAGCGGGTGGCGCTCGTGTGCCACAGCATGGGCGGTCTGGTCGCGCGTGCCTATGTGCGCGACTTTGGCGCGGCGCACGTCGAGCGCATCGTCACCATTGGCACGCCCCATCACGGGAGCATCCTGGCGTGGATGTATTTCGGCCGCTGTCTCGCGCAGATGCGCCCGGGCAATGCCTGGCTCGACGAGCTCAATCGCGATGAGAGGGCGACGCAGCCTGCCCCCATCGTTTCCATCTGGTCGCGCCACGACAGCATGGTCGTGCCACAGGCGAGCAGCGAGCTCTCGGGCGCCGAGAACGTGGCGCTGGTTGGGATCGGGCACAACGCGCTGCTGGACGATACCACCGTGTTCGCCCGAACCTGCGCGGCGGTGGTCGCCGTGCCGCGCCCGGCGCAAGACGGCAATACGAAATTGCGGTAGCCTGCAGGCGCCGCGGCGCGGGATACTAC